>NZ_CP024866.1:2506302-2678335 GCF_004136015.1 Pseudomonas sp. ACM7
TAAAAAACCCTAAACTTGGCTCAGCAATCGTTGGTTACATCTTTGATTTCTCGCGGAGTAACTTGTGATGCTGATAATCTTGTTGACTATCAGTCTGACTCCACAAGCACCCACACGAATTGCTTGATTCAGTTGTTAAAGAGCGGTTGGTTAAGATCTTTCGTCTCAACCGAGGCGCGCATTCTACAGCAGCCTCTGTTGCTGTCAAGCGGTTATTTTTCGAAGTTTTCAAAGTTTCCTTTGCAACTTCAACCACTTGCGCTTGCGATCTCTCGTTAGCGGGAGGCGAATTCTACAGCGTTANTCGCTGCTGTCAACACCTCTTTTACACCGCTGTCGACCGAGAAGATCGAACCGTTAAAAGAGCCAAACCACCCTGCTCTTTCAACTCCTTCTGGGCTTCGATGACCTGAAGCAACTCACTGTCGAAAACTTCGTAACTCATTGTTTACCAAGGAGTTTTCCGTTTCGACTGCGCCGGAAGTGGGGCGAATTATAGACTTCCAGAATCTGCCGTCAACCTTTAATTACGCTTTTCTATCAAACACTTGAAGAACGCCGGAAAACAGCCAGTTTCCTCTCTATATAGGAGAGTAAAAACACTCCCCCCTATATAGAAGAAATCCTCAGAGCACCCCGGCTTCTTTGAATGCCGACACAGCACCAGCATCCAGACCCAACACCCGCTGCAGAACCTCCAGCGTATGCTCCCCTAATAGAGGAGGCGCATTGCGATACTCCACAGGCGTTTCGGACAGACGAATCGGACTCGCCACTTGCGGCACCATCCCGGCCAGTACATGGGGCAGCTCGATCGCCAACCCGCGCGCCTTAACCTGAGGATCCGCAAACATCTGAGCCAGATCATTGATCGGCCCGCACGGCACACCTGCTTGCTCCAGCTGCAGCACCCACTCAGCAGTCGTCTTGAACACAGTCGCCTGGCGAATAAGCGGAATCAACACCGCACGATTCGCTACCCGCAACTTGTTGGTCGCAAAGCTTGGATCATCAGCCCACTGCGGCTGACCAGCCACTTCAGCAAACTTGCGAAACTGCCCGTCATTACCCACGGTGAGGATGAAGTCTCCATCTGCCGTAGGAAAGTCCTGATAGGGCACGATATTCGGATGAGCATTACCCAGGCGCTTCGGTGCATTGCCCGTGGTCAGGTAATTCATTGCCTGGTTAGCCAGACAAGCCACCTGAACATCCAACAGCGCCATATCAATATGCTGACCGCCGCCGTCATGATCCCGATGAGCCAGTGCCGCCAGAATCGCCACCGTCGAGTAGAGCCCGGTCAAGATGTCCGTCAGCGCCACGCCGACTTTCACCGGCCCGGCACCCTCATCCCCTTCGGGTCGCCCCGTCAGACTCATCAGACCGCCCAGTCCCTGGATCATGAAGTCATAACCCGCGCGCTTGGCGTAAGGGCCTGTCTGGCCAAACCCGGTAATCGAGCAATAGATCAGATTCGGATTGATCGCCTTTAGAGACTCATAGTCCAAACCATATGCCGCCAGCCCACCGACCTTGAAATTCTCGATCAGGATGTCCGACTTCGCCGCCAGATCACGCACCAGCTTCTGCCCTTCAGGCCGGGTGAAGTCGATGGTGACCGATTGCTTGTTGCGATTGGCCGATAAGTAATAGGCGGCCTCGCTAGTGTTCTCGCCATAAGCGTCTTTAAGGAAGGGAGGCCCCCAGGCGCGCGTGTCATCGCCATTACCCGGGCGCTCAACCTTGATCACTTCGGCGCCGAGGTCAGCAAGAATCTGTCCGGCCCACGGCCCGGCCAGAACCCGCGATAAATCCAGTACCCGTAGATGCGAAAGCGCGCCCATGGCCGTTCTCCTATTAATAGAACGCCTGGATGCCAGTCTGCGCACGACCGAGGATCAGTGCATGGACGTCATGCGTACCTTCATAGGTATTCACCACCTCCAGGTTGACCAGATGGCGAGCAACACCGAACTCATCGGAAATACCGTTACCACCCAGCATGTCGCGCGCCATGCGAGCAATGTCCAGGGACTTGCCGCAGGAGTTGCGCTTCATCATCGAAGTGATCTCGACCGCCGCAGTACCTTCATCTTTCATACGACCCAGACGCAGACAGCCTTGCAGCGCCAGAGTGATTTCGGTCTGCATGTCGGCCAGCTTCTTCTGGATCAACTGAGTTGCAGCCAAAGGACGACCAAACTGCTGACGATCCAGGGTGTATTGGCGAGCGGTGTGCCAGCAAAACTCGGCCGCGCCCAGCGCGCCCCAGGAAATACCGTAACGTGCCGAGTTAAGGCAAGTAAAAGGGCCTTTCAAGCCACGGACATCCGGGAAGATGTTCTCTTCAGGGACAAACACGTTGTCCATGACGATTTCGCCGGTGATGGATGCACGCAGGCCAACCTTGCCGTGAATCGCAGGAGCACTCAGGCCCTTCCAGCCTTTCTCCAGAACGAAGCCCCGGATGTCGCCGGCGTCGTCCTTGCCCCAGACCACGAACACATCGGCGATCGGGCTGTTGGTGATCCACATCTTGCTGCCGGTCAGGCTGTAGCCGCCTTCCACTTTGCGCGCACGAGTAATCATCGCGCCCGGGTCGGAACCGTGGTTAGGCTCGGTCAGACCGAAGCAGCCGATCCATTCGCCTGAAGCCAGTTTCGGCAGGTACTTCTGTTTCTGGGCTTCGGTACCAAATTCATTGATCGGCACCATGACCAGCGAGGACTGCACACTCATCATCGACCGATAGCCGGAGTCGACACGCTCGACCTCACGGGCGATCAGGCCGTAGCTGACGTAGTTCAGGCCGCTGCCACCATACTGCTCGGGGATAGTCGCGCCCAACAGACCTATTTCGCCCATCTCGCGGAAGATTGCCGGGTCGGTCTTTTCATGGCGGAAAGCTTCGAGAACACGCGGCGCGAGCTTCTGCTGAGCGAATTGCTCAGCGGTGTCGCGAATCATGCGTTCTTCTTCGGTGAGCTGTTGATCCAGCAGCAGGGGATCGATCCAGTTGAAGCTAGCTTTACCGCCCATGAGTGTGTCCTCTCGAATCGGGTCAAATAACGTGGGCTGATCCTAGGCCGGGTTCGGCGTTACGGCAAACGAGGATTTTGCATACTGTTGTGCTAATTTCTCACTCCGAAACATCGCAAAGTAGCTTTTATGCAATGTATTAGTGAGGTTGGCGTACATGCGCAGGAAAATCCCCAGCACAACGGCCCTGATCAGCTTTGAAGCCGCGGCTCGCCACGAAAGTTTTACCAAGGCGGCTCAGGAGCTTTCGCTCACTCAAGGCGCCATTTGCCGACAGATCGCCAGCCTTGAGGAGTTCCTCAGCGTAGAACTGTTCCGTCGCTCGCGACGCGGGGTCAAGCTGACAGAGGCCGGTCTTTCCTACAGCCGCCGGGTGGCCACCCAACTCGATGCCGTTGAACGGGACACCTTGTCAGTAATGGGCCAGCAAGGTGCCAACGTGATCGAGCTGGCGGTGGTTCCAACCTTCGGCACTCAATGGCTGCTGCCACGACTCAAGGATTTCCAGCAAAAACACCCGGAAGTGACGGTCAACCTCACCAACCGAACGCGCCCCTTCCTGTTTGCCGACACCGACTTCGATGCCGCGATCTATTTTGGCGACGCGGACTGGTCGGGTACCGAATCCCACAGGCTGATGGGCGAAAATCCGATGCCGGTGTGCAGCCCCAACCTCCTGGGAAAAAAGACAAACCTGTCTCCCGGCGACATCGCTGAATTGCCCCTGCTGCAGCAGACCACTCGCCCTTATGCCTGGCGTCAATGGTTCAACTCCCAAAACCTAAATGTCCCACGAGACATGACAGGGCCGCGCTACGAGCTATTCTCCATGCTTGCTCAAGCCGCCATGCACGATATGGGAATAGCGCTGATTCCACCGTTCCTGATTCAACGCGAACTGGCCGAGAAGCGCCTGGTCATTGCCAACGCCCAAGCGCTATCAAGCATCAAGGCGTATTACTTGATGATTCCCGAGCGAAAGGTCGAGTCGGCCTCTTTAAGGGCATTTCGCGATTGGCTGGTCAATCAGGCACAGAGCTACAGCCTAGAAGGATAAAGGCTTTGCGCCATTAGTTGACCTCGTAGTCAGCAAAATCAAAGCACTACAGATGTAAGTATTTGTCGCACATTCGAAGACTGTACCGACAAGCAGTACAAACGTCCCACAAGGGCCTTAAAACGTGGCCTTGAGCCTCTATTGCGGAGCAATAACGACTCATTCACCTGACCGATGTGAAAATTCTTCAATTTTTACAAGAATCCTTACAAGTCACGGCCTGCAAGGGATTAAACCGGTCAGTTGCGACATTCGGTCACGGGGTGACTTGTAGTTAATTTTCCGTCACCCGTCATAAACCCTTGAAGGGCATTAAGTTCGCCTGCAAAATGCCGCGCCCCGCCCTGATTTGGCGGGATCGTGCTGATCGGCCGCCCCCAGCCGCACCATCCGAAGTGCCTGGGTTTACTCAATAAGATCACGCAGGAGATTTGACGTGCACATTGGTGTTCCTCTCGAAACCCAGACCGGTGAAACACGGGTTGCTGCAACCCCGGAAACCATCAAGAAGCTGATCGGCCAGGGTCATAAGGTCACTGTGCAAAGCGGCGCCGGCAATAATGCCAGCGTTGTCGACAGTGCCTATGAAGCGGCAGGCGCAATTATTGGCAGCGCCAACGATGCGTTTGGTGCCGAGCTGATTCTCAAGGTGGTCGCCCCCAGCGACAGCGAACTGACGCTGATTAAAAGCGGCACCGTTGTGGTGGGCATGCTCAACCCGTTCAGCAATGAAATCATTGCCAAGCTGGCTGAGTGCGGCATTACCGCTTTCGCACTGGAGGCCGCGCCGCGCACCTCCCGCGCTCAGAGCCTGGATGTGCTGTCCTCCCAAGCCAATATCGCCGGCTATAAAGCCGTGTTGCTGGCCGCTCACCACTACCCTCGCTTCATGCCGATGCTGATGACTGCTGCCGGTACCGTGAAAGCGGCGCGCGTGCTGATTCTCGGCGCTGGCGTGGCTGGTTTGCAGGCGATCGCTACGGCGAAACGTCTGGGTGCAGTGATCGAAGCGTCTGACGTACGTCCTGCGGTAAAAGAGCAGATCGAATCCCTCGGCGCCAAGTTCGTCGACGTACCTTATGAGACCGATGAAGAGCGCGAGTGCGCCGTCGGTGTCGGCGGTTACGCACGACCAATGCCCGCGAGCTGGATGCAACGTCAGGCCCTGGCCGTGCACGAACGCGCCAAACAGGCTGACATTGTCATCACCACCGCACTGATCCCGGGCCGCAAGGCACCAACACTGTTGAGCGCGGAAACCGTGGCGCAGATGAAGCCAGGCTCGGTGGTCATCGACCTCGCTGCAGCCCAGGGCGGTAACTGCCCTCTGACCGTGGCCGATCAGGTCGTCGTCGAGAATGGCGTGATCATTTGCGGCCCGACCAACCTGGCCGGCGCAGTTGCGGCAGACGCTTCGGCACTGTACGCGCGCAACCTGCTGGACTTCCTGAAGCTGGTCTTCAACAAAGAAGGCCAGTTCGAGATCAACCTCGAAGACGACATCGTCGCCGCGTGCCTGATGTGCCGCGACGGCCAAGTCATCCGCAAAAACGCCTAAGCAGGGATTCAGACGATGGAAGAGCTTATCTCCCCCGGTATCTACAACCTGATCATCTTCGTGCTAGCGATTTATGTCGGATATCACGTGGTCTGGAACGTTACACCTGCACTTCACACGCCTTTGATGGCGGTAACCAACGCGATCTCGGCGATCGTGATCGTCGGCGCCATGCTGGCCGCGGCGTTGACCGTGACGCCACTGGGCAAAACCATGGGCACCCTGGCGGTGGCTCTGGCGGCGGTGAACGTGTTTGGTGGCTTCCTGGTTACCCGCAGGATGCTTGAGATGTTCAAGAAAAAAGCCCCGAAAGCAGTAAAAGAAGAGGCGTCCAAGTAATGAGCATGAATCTTGTAACGACGCTCTACTTGATCGCGTCGATCTGCTTCATCCAGGCCCTCAAAGGCCTGTCGCACCCTACGACCTCCCGACGCGGCAATGTGTACGGCATGCTCGGCATGGGATTGGCGATCGTCACCACCATCGGCCTCATCTATAAGCTGAGCGCGCTCTCTTTTGGGCAAGGCGGGGCCACCGCCGGCATCGGATACGTCATCGTAGGTCTGTTGGTCGGCGGTACCGCCGGGTCGATCATGGCCAAGCGCGTTGAAATGACAAAAATGCCGGAACTGGTCGCCTTCATGCACAGCATGATCGGTATGGCCGCGGTGTTCATTGCCATCGCTGCTGTCGTTGAACCGCAATCGCTGGGCATCGTCAAGCAACTGGGTGACTCCATTCCTGCCGGTAACCGCCTGGAGCTGTTCCTCGGCGCGGCCATCGGTGCAATCACCTTCTCCGGCTCGGTAATCGCGTTCGGCAAGCTGTCGGGCAAGTACAAGTTCCGCCTGTTCCAGGGCGCACCCGTACAGTTCGGCGGCCAGCACAAGCTGAACCTGCTGCTGGGTCTGGCGACGCTGGCACTGGGTATCACCTTCATGCTGACCGGCAACCTCGGTGCTTTCGCCCTCATGCTGGCCCTGGCCTTCGTGATGGGTGTGCTGATCATCATCCCGATCGGCGGCGCCGATATGCCGGTGGTGGTGTCGATGCTCAACAGCTACTCCGGCTGGGCAGCGGCAGGTATCGGCTTCTCGCTGAACAACTCGATGCTGATCATTGCCGGCTCCCTGGTGGGTTCATCCGGTGCGATCCTCTCGTACATCATGTGCAAGGCGATGAACCGTTCGTTCTTCAACGTATTGCTCGGCGGTTTCGGCAACACGGCAGATGCAGCTGGCCCGGCAGGTTCGAAAGAGGCCCGTCCGGTGAAATCCGGTTCGGCTGACGATGCGACCTTCCTGCTGACCAACGCCGACACTGTGATCATCGTTCCGGGTTATGGCCTGGCGGTGGCACGCGCCCAACACTCACTGATGGAACTGGCGGAGAAGCTGACTCACCGGGGAGTCACCGTGAAGTTTGCGATCCACCCGGTGGCTGGTCGGATGCCAGGGCACATGAACGTCCTGCTGGCCGAGGCCGAAGTGCCTTACGAGCAAGTGTTCGAGATGGATGACATTAACTCCGAGTTCGGTCAGACCGATGTGGTGCTGGTGCTCGGCGCCAACGACGTGGTCAACCCGGCCGCGAAGAACGACCCGAAATCGCCAATTGCCGGCATGCCGATACTCGAGGCCTATAAAGCAAAGACCGTGATCGTCAACAAGCGCTCGATGGCCAGCGGCTATGCCGGTCTGGACAACGAGCTGTTCTACCTCGACAAAACCATGATGGTCTTCGGCGACGCCAAGAAAGTCATCGAAGACATGGTTAAAGCCGTCGAGTAAAACCTGCGGAAGCAGCAATACCCAAAACCTCAGCCTTTAGTAGGCTGGGGTTTTTTATTGCCCGCTAAAAACCGACCAAAGGCTCTAAATCAGGACTCTGCATTCGACCATGGTAGCGGGAGGAATTTTTTTGAAATCACTAAACTGCACACCTTGCTTTCGTTGCCCGAGATAACAATCCATGTACCGTGATCGTATTCGCTTGCCTTCGTTGTTGGATAAGGTGATGAGCGCCGCTGACGCTGCCGATCTGATTCAGGACGGCATGACCGTCGGCATGAGTGGTTTCACTCGCGCCGGTGAAGCCAAGGCCGTGCCCCACGCATTGGCCGAACGCGCCAAAATCACCCCGCTGAAAATCACGCTGATGACCGGCGCCAGCCTGGGCAACGACCTCGATAAACAACTCACCGAAGCTGGCGTATTGTCACGACGCATGCCCTTCCAGGTCGACAGCACCCTGCGCAAGGCCATTAACGCCGGCGAAGTGATGTTCATTGACCAGCATCTTTCGGAAACCGTTGAGCAGTTGCGCAATCAGCAGCTCAAACTGCCGGACATCGCCGTGATTGAGGCCGTAGCGATCACCGAGCAGGGCCATATCGTGCCGACCACTTCGGTGGGCAACTCGGCCAGCTTCGCGATTTTCGCCAAACAGGTGATCGTCGAGATCAACTTGGCGCACAACCCGAATCTCGAAGGACTGCACGACATCTATATCCCGACCTATCGGCCGACCCGCACGCCAATCCCGCTGGTGAAGGTCGACGATCGCATTGGCAGCACTGCCATCCCGATTCCGCCGGAAAAGATCGTCGCTATCGTGATCACCAATCAGTCTGACTCGCCGTCCACCGTGCTGCCGCCGGACGTTGATACCCAGGCCATTGCCGACCACCTGATCGACTTCTTCAAGCAGGAAGTGGCTGCCGGGCGCATGACCAACAAGCTCGGCCCGCTGCAAGCCGGGATTGGCAACATCGCCAACTCGGTGATGTGCGGGTTGATCGACTCGCCGTTCGAAGACCTGACGATGTACTCCGAAGTACTTCAGGACTCGACCTTCGACCTGATCGACGCCGGCAAGCTGAGCTTTGCTTCGGGCAGTTCGATCACCTTGTCGAGTCGTCGCAATACCGATGTTTTCGGCAATCTTGAGCGCTACAAGGACAAACTGGTCCTGCGCCCGCAAGAAATTTCCAACCACCCGGAAGTGGTGCGCCGGCTCGGCATCATCGGCATCAACACGGCGCTTGAGTTCGACTTGTACGGCAACGTCAACTCCACCCACATCTGCGGCACGCGAATGATGAACGGCATCGGCGGCTCGGGCGACTTTGCGCGCAATGCGCATTTGGCGATCTTCGTGACCAAGTCGATCGCCAAAGGCGGCGCGATCTCCAGCGTGGTGCCGATGGTCAGCCACGTTGATCACACTGAGCATGACGTCGACATCCTCGTCACCGAGATCGGTCTGGCGGACTTGCGCGGCCTGGCGCCGCGAGAACGCGCTCGAGTCATCATCGACAACTGCGTGCACCCGGACTATCGCCAAGCCCTGGATGACTACTTCACATCCGCGTGTGCACTCGGCGGACATACGCCGCATATCCTGCGTGATGCTCTGAGCTGGCACATAAACCTGGAAGAAAACGGGCGGATGCTCGCGGTGTAATTGGTACAGATAGCAGCTGACGCAAACACAGTTTCGTCAGCTTGCTGTTGCCAGACCAAATCCTGAATAAAACTGTACTGCTGTACCGGTCTTTTCCTACCGTAATTGCCTACCTTTTCGAGTCAATCAACCAAAAACGCACGATATTAGTGCAGACAAGTACAGTTGCCTCAATTTCGACCAGTACACCACCCTTTAACAGTTAACTGGTCCCTCACAATACAGGTGAACTGTATCTAGAGAGACTGGCCAAACGAGAGGATCATTGGCATCAGTTAAACCACTACCTAATCCCGCCATAAGCGGAAGGATGTCAACCATGGAACGTACACTCAGTTCCGAGCTGTTTTTCGAAGACAACGCTGTAAAAACCCAGGCTTCCACGCCTCTTCGCGTTCTCGCCAACCTGATGCTGTGGCAGCGCCGCATCTCCAGCCGCCACCAACTGGCTCGTCTGGATTCGCGTCTGCTGGCTGACGCAGGGATTAGCGAAGCACAACGCTACGAAGAGCTGAGCAAGCCGTTCTGGCGCTAAGTTAGCGTCGCTGGCTCTGACCCACCGGGTCCACCGCCAGCACTCCAAATTGAAAAAACAAAGCCCGTCGTGGGAAACCACGACGGGCTTTGTCGTTTTCGGCCCAACATGGGTCACACAGAATAGATATCGCCACATAGGTACAGTTTTACTATTTATACAACTGAACAAGTACAATTTCAGTGCAGTGTGTCTGTTGCGGACGAGAGGACGGGATCACCATGAAATCCCGAACTGCCAGCAAAAGGACCGCGCCATGAATCACTTACTGGATGTTTCCGTTTCCACGCCTCACTCAACGCCTCGCTCCCACTGGGTTCGTAGATTGCTGAGGGGCCTCGCCAATAGCCTTGAAAGGGCCAGAACCCGGCGTTTGTTGGGCCAACTCAATGACCGGCAGCTCTCAGACCTGAACATCAGCCGCTCGGATCGTCTCAACGAACTGGATAAACCGTTCTGGCGCTAGCTTCCTGCTTGAATAGACGGGACTGTTCGAACCGACACTCATAGGCCTAATATCCAGATAGAACGTGGCGGACGCTGCACGAGTGGCGTCTGACTCACTAGACACCGCCACCTCTCAATCGGTTTTCCAAAGGAGTTTCACCATGTCCCGTCTTCGTCTGCTCAGCGCTGCAGCCCTGCTTGCCGTGGCTGCCAATTCCCACGCCACCAGCTTTATCGTGACCACCGATACCGTCGTCAATGCGCTCAAGGCCACGTCCGATGCGACCTCAGATGTAACTTCTTCCTTTCGCGATGACAAAATCGTGCGCGCCGCCCGTGACGACGCCGCCAGCTTCGTGGCCAGCGAAGGCGCCATTCGTGGCGTGAAACTGGAAAGCGCACTCGACCATATTCGCCACCAGGCACCTCAGCTGAACGCGACTGATGCACAACTGGCACAAGCCATACTGACTATCTAAGCGTCACCACTGACGTGGGACACGCCCGCCGTGTCCCAATGTTTCGGCGCTGGCTCTAAACCGGGCGTTGCGCTAGCCTTGCGACTCGCCTACAACTATCGAGTCTCATGCGTTTTCTTTCAAATCTGTTGATCTCTCCGCTTTTCGTGGCAGCCTGCTGGGTGGGCTCGGTCCATGCCTTTGATGCTTTCAACCTGTCTACACAAGGCATCGTCGCTACCGGCTACGCCTCAAGCATGGTGACCTCCGCCCCCTTCGACCGTAAGCTGCTACTCGCGGCACACGATGACGCTGCGGCGTTCATCGCCAGTGGCGGCCAACTGCGGGGAGCACAACTGGAGTCCGCCCTTATTTATCTGCGCCGGACCCAGCCAAAACTTCATGTCAGCGACCTTGAACTGGCGCAGGCAATTCTCGTCCAATAGTTATCCTTGTTCTTGCGGAGTCGTTCCATGCGTAGCCCCCTGATTGTTGCCGCCCTTGGCCTGCTGTTATTGGCCGATGTGACTCAGGCGCACACCCTGGTTGCCACCAGTAACATCCTCATCAACGCCACCCGGCGCACCCTTGATTTCACTTCCGATACCACGACGTCCATCCGTGACTCGAAGATCGTTCGTGAAGCCCACGACGATGCGGCCAGTTTCGTCGCCAGCGATGGCGACATTCGTGGCGCGCACCTGGAAGCGGCCTTCACCACGTTGCGCACCCGCGTACCAGAAGCCCGCGACGCCAGTGATCAGGTTCTCGCCGAAGCCATCCTCGCACTGTGAGGTCGCCAGGCGCCTGGCTGTTGGCCGGGGTCATGTTGCTGCTCGGCAACACGGCCCAGGCTGACTTGCAATTAAGGCTTAAAACCGAAGGCCTCAGCCCCGCTCAAAGACAGGCCAGTCAGGCATTGCTCGATGAAGCCATGCAGGCGCTGCCGCCGCGGTTCATCGAGCAACTCGACCGACGCATCGACGTCGGCTGGACCGATGACATGCCGAGCAACGCTTACGGCCAGGCGTCGCTGCTGTCCGAGCTCGACCTGAACCGCAACCTGCTTACCAGCCTCACTGATGGCAGCGCCGCGACCAAAAAGACTTATCGTCCCCATGGCACCGTGCGCCGCGAAATGCTTGCCACGGTGTTGCACGAACTCACCCACATCTATGACCGCTCGCGCCTGTGGCCAGACGCGGAGCGCACGCTGATTCAGCGCTGCACCCGGCGCAACAGCAGCTCGGGGCTGATTGGCATTCCCGATCAATGCCGCGGCCAGTCCGACCGACGCTTTACGCTCAGCGACGACCCGCACCTGCTCGACCTCGCCGGCTGGCCACAGTATGTCGGCCGTCGTGGCGAACGCGAACAGTACAACCGGCAAATCGCCCGCAGCCCGGACATTTACGAGACGAGCAGCCCCAAGGAGTTCGTCGCGGTCAACATGGAATATTTCCTTCTCGACCCGGCCTACGCCTGTCGCCGTCCTGCGCTGTACCGCTACTACAAAGAACATTTCGGCTGGGCGCCCGCCGCTAAAGACACCTGCGGCAAATCCTTCTCCTTCCTCAATGCCGGCAATGATTTCGCCAAAACACCACTGGGCCAGGTCGATCCGGAACGGGTCTACGCTGTCGACTATCTGCTGGCAGAAGCCAACCAGAACTGGGTCAGCCGCTGGGGTCACAGCATGTTGCGGCTGGTGATCTGCGCACCCGGCCGCCCCCGTGGGCCGGATTGTCGCCTGGATCTGGATCAGCATCTGGTGTTGTCCTACCGCGCCTTCGTCGGTGACGTACAGCTGTCGAGTTGGGACGGACTGGTGGGCAAATACCCATCGCGCCTGTTTGTCCTGCCACTGGCCCAGGTGATCGACGAATACACCAAGACCGAACTGCGCAGCCTGGCCTCGGTGCCGTTGACCCTGTCGCGCAGCGAGATCGAAGACGTGGTGGAACACGCCGCCGAAATGCACTGGAGTTACGACGGCAACTACTTCTTCCTGTCCAACAACTGCGCTGTAGAGGGCCTGAAGTTACTGCGTAGCAGCACCAACAATACAAAACTGGTCGGGTTGGACAGCATCATGCCCAACGGTTTGCTGGAAGTGCTCAAGGGCCGCGGACTGGCGGACACCAGCGTGCTGGATGATCCCCGCGAAGCGCTGCGTCTGGGCTATCGATTCGACTCCTTCCGCGATCGCTATCAAGCGATGTTCGAAGTGCTGAAGAAGCACTTGCCGATCAAGCAGGAAAAGGTCGAAGACTGGCTCGCCCTGAAAGCTGAAGAGCGCCGGCAATGGATCGACCAAGCCGATTTGCGCACCAGCGCAGCATTACTGTTACTGGAGCAGGCAGCCTTCCGCCAACAATTGGTGCTGGCCCAGGACGAAGTAAAGCAGCGCTATCTGGGTGCTCGGGAATTGAAGAACGGCGGCATGGACAAGGCCAACGCAACTTTGCAGCAAATTCTTGCCAACAGCGGCTTCCTCAGCCGTCCGGCGGAGCTGCTCGGCACTGGGGGTTATGGATTGCCGCAGCCGAGTGAGTGGCAGCGTCTGGAGTCGGAAAGCAGCCTGCGGCAGAAGCAGCTTCAGGCGCTGACAGGCGATCTGGACAAAGAAGTGAGAGCGCTGCTCGAACCGAGCCGTGCAGCCGAGATGGCCGCCAATGAAGCCAACCTGAAGCAAATTGGCGAGCATCTGAGAAAGTTGCACAAGGCTGCGGGCGGCTTGGAGTTGCCGTAAAAAACAGGCTTCGCGGCTAATCCGCGAAGCCTTCAACACTTACCTGCTATTCAAAGCACCCCTTCGAGAATTTCATAAACGATCCCGGTTCCTACGGCGATCAGCACAATGTCGCCACCCGCACGGCGCCATTCGTACCCTGGGTAATACGGCAGCCGGCCCAACGCCCGGTTATCGAGGCGTTCGCCGTAATAGCCGTGAGGCAGCGGTCGGCCACGCACCAGATGAGTACCCGGAGGTGGCGGAGCACCGCGCACGAAATAGCCATGGTTATCGTGGATAGTCTGGCGCACCGGGCCGAAGTCCCGTGGCGGAGGGCCGCCGCGATGATTGTCCTGCGGGCCACGGTGATCGTCGCCATGATTGTCACCGTGGTTATCGTAGTGGCCTTGCTGCGGGCCGCCGCGGTCGTGATCGTCGCGCTGATCGGCACTCGCATTCAGCAACGGGGTGGCACTGAGCATCAGCACACCCAGGCTGGCAATCAGACGTTTCGGCATTTTCATCGGGTCTTTCCTCACTGCACATACAGCAAAAAGGGCTTCAGAACATAGTCCTGAAGCCCTCGGTCTTGCTGTTTAGTCTGTACCGCGAGGCTCTAATTCCTCTGTATCAGGAACTTTACCTTCAGCTGACGCGGGCTTTACGCACGCCGTCTGCCAGAGCCGAGCAAAGGCTCAACACGCCATCGACTGCCTGATCCGGCGTCGAGGCATTGGCGATGTGATCGATCAACGCTGAACCCACCACCACGCCATCAGCCAGACGCGCGATGGACGCCGCTTGTTCCGGTGTACGAATACCGAAACCGATGCTGATCGGCAGATCGGTATGGCGACGCAGACGCGCAACGGCTTCTTCAACATGCTCCAGCGTCGCCGCGCCCGCACCGGTCACACCGGCAACAGACACGTAGTAGACGAAGCCTGAGCTGCCGTTCAAAACGGTTGGCAGGCGCACATCATCAGTCGTCGGGGTGGTCAGACGGATGAAGTCCAGACCGGCAGCCTGGGCCGGGTCGCACAGCTCGCCGTTATGCTCGGGTGGCAGGTCGACCACGATCAGACCGTCAACGCCGGCCTCTTTTGCGTCGGCGATGAAACGCGGCACGCCATACATGTGGATCGGGTTGAAGTAACCCATCAGCACCAGCGGCGTCTCGGTATTGCCTTCACGGAACTCGCGAACCATTTGCAGGGTTTTCGCCAAGTTCTGCTTGGCGCCGAGGGCGCGGATATTGGCCAACTGAATTGCCGGGCCGTCGGCCATTGGATCAGTGAAGGGCATGCCCAACTCGATCACGTCGGCACCCGCGCCGGGCAAGCCTTTGAGGATCGCCAGCGAGGTGTCATAGCTCGGGTCGCCAGCGGTCACGAAGGTCACCAGGGCGGCACGATTCTGTTCCTTGAGTTCGGCAAAACGCGTTTGCAGGCGGCTCATCAGTGTTTCTCCTGCTTCGATTGTTCCATGTGGTGCATCACGGTTTGCATGTCTTTGTCGCCACGGCCAGACAGGTTGACCACCATCAGGTGATCTTTCGGCAGCGTCGGTGCGCGCTTGAACACTTCGGCCAGGGCATGGGCGCTTTCCAGTGCAGGAATAATCCCTTCCAGGCGGCAGCATTTGTGGAACGCGTCGAGGGCTTCGTCGTCGGTTACCGAGGTGTACTGGACGCGGCCGATGTCATGCAACCATGCGTGTTCCGGGCCAATGCCTGGATAGTCGAGGCCGGCAGAGATCGAGTGAGCGTCGATAATCTGGCCATCGTCGTCCTGCAGCAGGAAGGTCCGGTTGCCGTGCAATACGCCCGGTACGCCGCCGTTCAGGCTGGCTGCGTGTTTACCGGTTTCGATGCCGTAACCTGCCGCTTCGACGCCGATGATCTCGACGCTCTTGTCGTCGAGGAACGGGTGAAACAGGCCCATGGCGTTGGAGCCGCCACCGATACACGCCACCAGGCTGTCCGGCAGACGGCCTTCCTGGGCTTGCAGTTGAGTACGGGTTTCTTTGCCGATTACGGACTGGAAGTCGCGAACCATCGCAGGATAAGGGTGCGGACCGGCCACAGTGCCGATCAGGTAGAAGGTGCTGTCGACGTTGGTCACCCAGTCACGCAGGGCTTCGTTCATCGCGTCTTTCAGGGTGCCGGTGCCGGCCACGACCGGGATCACTTCGGCGCCCAGCAGCTTCATGCGAAATACGTTGGCCTGCTGACGTTCGATGTCAGTGGTGCCCATGTAGATTACGCAATCGAGGCCAAAACGCGCAGCCACGGTGGCGGTCGCCACGCCGTGCATGCCGGCACCGGTCTCGGCGATGATGCGTTTCTTGCCCATGCGCCGCGCCAGCAGGATCTGGCCGATGCAGTTGTTGATCTTGTGCGCGCCGGTGTGGTTCAGCTCTTCGCGCTTGAGGTAAATCTTCGCGCCGCCGCAGAACTCTGTCAGACGTTCGGCAAAGTACAGAGGGCTTGGACGACCTATGTAGTCGCGCTGGAAGTAGGCCAATTCTTCTTTGAATGCAGGATCATCCTTGGCCAATTCGTATTCACGGGCCAGATCGAGGATCAACGGCATCAGGGTTTCAGCGACGTAACGGCCGCCGAACGAGCCAAACAGGCCGTTGGCGTCGGGGCCGTTGCGCAGATTAGTCTGGGTCATGGGTCGCTCCAGTTGAATGCGTGGGATGATGCTTTTGAAGAGAGAGTGGGCTTAACTCTACCCCTGACGCCCCAGGCTGAAAACCGATAAGATCGCTGCAACCCGTCAGGAAAACTCACAGATAACATGAGCCATGACCTTCCCCCGCTGAACGCCCTTCGGGCCTTCGAAGCCACTGCCCGCCTGAACAGCGTCAGCAAGGCGGCCGAACAGCTGCACGTAACCCATGGCGCAGTCAGCCGACAGCTCAAGGTGCTGGAAGAACACCTCGGCGTCAGCCTGCTCATCAAGGATGGGCGCGGCCTTAAACTCACAGATGCCGGCCTTCGTTTGCGCGATGCCAGCGCCGAGGCGTTCGAGCGTTTACGCACTGTGTGTGCAGAACTGACCCAACGCACCGCCGATGCACCTTTTGTACTGGGTTGCTCGGGAAGCTTGTTGGCACGCTGGTTTATTCCCAGATTGGGACGGTTGAATACCGACCTGCCCGACCTGCGCCTGCACCTGTCGGCTGGCGAGGGTGATCTCGATCCACGTCGCCCGGGGCTGGACGCCTTGCTGGTGTTTGCCGAGCCACCGTGGCCGGCAGACATGCAGGTCTATGAGTTGGCGAGCGAACGGATCGGCCCGGTCATGAGCCCGCGATTTGCGGGCTACGAACGACTGCAAAACGCACCGCCCACAGCGCTGTTGAACGAACCATTGCTGCACACCACCTCACGCCCGCAGGCCTGGCCAAGCTGGGCACAGCAAAGCGACCTCGACGCCAAAGCGTTGAAGTACGGACAGGGTTTCGAGCATTTGTATTATCTGCTGGAGGCCGCGGTGGCAGGCCTGGGTGTGGCGATTGCGCCCGAGCCGCTGGTGGCTGAGGACTTGAAGGCCGGGCGCCTGGTTGCGCCATGGGGCTTCAGTGAAACCCCGGCGCAACTGGCGTTGTGGCTACCCAAGCGCGCCGCGGACGGGCGCGCTCGGCAACTGGCGCAGTGGCTCAAAAACGAGCTGCGCCAGACGGATTAGTCACCGCGTTTGAACAGCAGATAAGCCGCGAGCAGCCCCAACGCACCGACAGCCACACCCGCTGTCGTCCAAGGGTGTTCCTGGGCGTAGTCCCGCGTGGCAATCCCGGTTTCACGGGTTTTGACTTTGACTTCTTCGTACGCATCGCTGAGCAGATGGCGCGAATGCTTCAGCGCGTTCTCGGCGTTGCTTTTCAAGGCTTTAAGGGTTTTACGCGACTCGTCCGAGGCGTCGTCCTTCAGGTTTTCCAAAGACTTCAGCAGACTCTCGATCTCGGCTTCCATGCTTTGCAATGAGGCTTTACGTAAAGAGGTGTTGGCCATGGTGGCTCTCCTGCATTGATTGAGTTGCGTGTGTTGGTTGGGACTTCAGGGGTTCGAGAAAGTGCAGTAAATCTGAACTTCCACTTCGGATTGGCCGACAGAAGTAATACGAAAAATCACTGCTAGGCTGTATTTCACACCCTGAGGAGAACGCCATGACTGACCATCACACCTACAAGAAAGTCGAACTCGTCGGCTCGTCCACCAGCAGCATTGAAGACGCCATCAACAACGCCCTGGCCGAGGCCAGCAAAAGCCTCAAGTACATGGAATGGTTCGAAGTGACCGAAACCCGCGGGCACATCAAGGACGGCAAGGCCGCACACTTCCAGGTGACGCTCAAAGTCGGTTTCCGGATTGCCAGTAGCTGAGTTTGAGCTAATCTTCGGAAATTGCGCGCTGGCCGAGCGCCATAGGGAATGGAAAGCGCTACATCAGTACATCCGGCTGATCGCTGGGTGCCCCTATTGATCCGACCAGGGAATGCGACCGATGAAGAATTTTATTTTGGCCGTAGGCTTGTTGAGTCTCGCGGGAACAGCCCTGGCTCAGGGCAAGTCGTGTGAAGAGCTGAAAGCCGAAATCACAGCGAAACTTGATGCCAAGGGCATTTCTAATTATTCACTGGAAATCGTCGATAAAGGCGCTGCTGCTGGCGGGAAAATTGTCGGCACCTGTGAAAAAGGCTCCAAGCAAATCGTCTACAAGCAGGGCTGACCTCCCTCGAAAATGAAAAAGCCGACGCAATGACGTCGGCTTTTTTGTGCCTGCTATTTGAGCGTCAGCCCTTCATGACCTGGGCCAGCAGCTCATAGGAGCGCACGCGATCGGCATGTTCGTACAGGTCGCAGGTAAAAATCAGCTCGTCCGCCTGCGTCTGCTCGATCAGCACTTCCAGTTTTGCGCGGATTTTCTGCGGACTGCCAACCATCGCCAGACCAAGGAAATCGCCGACCGCCTCTTTCTCATGAGGCAGCCACAGGCCATCCATGGTTTTTACCGGCGGACGTTGCACCAGGCTCTGGCCACGCATCAACGCCAGGATGCGCTGATAGACCGAGGTCGCCAGATAATCGGCCTGCTCGTCGGTGTCGGCAGCCACCAAGGGCACACCGAGCATTACGTAGGGCTTATCCAATATTGCTGAAGGCTTGAAGTGGTTGCGGTAGACGCGAATGGCCTCATGCATGAAGCGCGGTGCGAAATGTGAAGCGAAGGCGTAGGGCAAACCGCGTTCACCGGCCAGTTGTGCACTGAACAGGCTGGAGCCCAGCAGCCAGACTGGGACATTGGTGCCGGTGCCTGGCATTGCGATGACCCGTTGGTCCGGGGTGCGCGGGCCGAGGTAGCGCATCAGTTCCGCCACGTCTTCCGGGAAATCGTCGGCGCTGCCGGAGCGTTCACGACGCAAGGCGCGGGCGGTCATCTGATCGGAGCCGGGAGCACGGCCCAGGCCCAGGTCGATCCGGCCCGGGTACAGACTTTCGAGCGTGCCGAACTGCTCGGCGATCACCAGCGGCGCGTGGTTGGGCAACATCACACCGCCCGAGCCGACACGAATGGTCGAGGTGCCGCCAGCCAGGTAGCCAAGCAGTACCGAAGTCGCCGAACTGGCAATGCCGTCCATGTTGTGGTGTTCGGCAACCCAGAAACGGTTGTAGCCAAATTTTTCGACGTGCTGAGCCAGGTCCAGGGAATTGCGCAGCGACTGGGCCGCGCTGCCGTTCTCCCGCACGGGCACCAGATCGAGGGTCGAGAACTTGATATCGGACAGTCGTTTCATAAGCCTGCTTCTCCAATTGAGGGCGCAGGTTTTTTCTTACAAACGAAAACCTGCCGAATCTATAAGCGTGTTTTATGCAATGAGGGCATATACCCGAGTTTCAATAGCAGAGCCAAAATTCCTACGAAATAAGAGGACCGATCAGATGAGGTGAACTTTGCACCACGGTCTATCCTCATAACCCTAGCAACCGAAAACCACAAAGGCGCGACGCTTCGCGCCGGATCTTGAGGAGGCAGACATGGCTATTACAAAGAAAGCATCGGCTCACTGGGAAGGTGACCTGAAAACCGGCATCGGCTCGATTTCCACGGAAACCGGTGTCCTCAGAGAAGCGCCCTACGGCTTCAAGGCACGTTTCGAAGGCGGCAAGGGCACCAATCCGGAAGAGCTGATCGGCGCAGCGCACGCGGGCTGCTTCTCCATGGCGTTTTCGATGATTCTCGGCGATGCCGGTCTAAAGGCTGACAGCATCGATACCAATGCCGAAGTCACCCTGGACCAGGTAGACGGCGGTTTTGCGATCACGGCGGTGAAATTGATCCTCAAAGCGAAGATTCCTGGGGCGACTCAGGCTCAATTTGAGGAACTGAGCAATAAAGCCAAAGAAGGCTGCCCGGTTTCCAAAGTGTTGAATGCGAAAATCAGCCTGGATGCAACATTGGTCAGCTGATAGGGGTTGTCGCGCTCCCCGATAAAAGATCGCAGTCTCGGCGGGCTGCGTTCTTTTTTTGCGCTGAAACAAAACCTGGCTGGCGAGATTGTGGTCGAATAAATGACAGCAGCTAAAGCGCATTACCCTGCGCGCTGCCTCAAAGGAGCTTCAACCATGAAACGTTTTGCCTTGGCGGTTATCTGTTGCGCGCTGGCCACATCGGCCCTGGCGGCAGCGAAATCCTGTGAAGAACTCAAGGCCGAGATTGAAGCCAAGATCCAGGCCAATAACGTCTCGTCCTACACGCTGGAAATCGTCACCAACGACGAAGTACACGATCAGAATATGGTCGTTGGCTCGTGTGAAGGCGGCACGAAGAAAATCATCTACCAGAAGAACGACCGCTGATTCCTCTCACATGAGGCAATAGGACTCTCGATCTTCCGCGACAATCTCCCGCTTGGCGTTGTACAGCCGGGCACCAGGAGTAAATGCTATCGACTGGCCTACCAGCACATAACGCTGGCCGGCTTCGAAATGATCGTAGTTGATGGTCAGGTAGCACAAGCGTTCCGTGGGGCCATTCATCACACCTAAGCCCCCACCACCGGGCACTTCGAAGTCGAATCGAACGATCAGCTCATGGCTACCGGGGGTGACCTGGAAAAAACGCCCGTCGCGCAATCGCTGCTTGTCCAGTCGTTCAGCCATCAACAATTTGTCATTGGGGAATGGCGTAGAAAATTCGACCCACGCCATCTGCGGATTGACCACCGGCAGCGGGCTCTGACAGCCAGCAACAACGCTTGCAGCCAGCAACAACATCAATCTGCGCATGATGAATGTCCCGAGGATTGGTCATTCAGCATAACGCCGATCAGGTGCGTTGGCAGCCTGCAGGTGTGCCCTGGCCAATGACTTTACGCTGTTGATCGTAGAGTTTTGCCCACGGCCGAAAGCCGATATTTCCTGCTTTCAACTGATACCGCTCGCCAGCGTTGAAGTCGTTGAATTTCACGTTTAGGTGGCAGTCACGCCATAGTGGCTCGGCATCGGGTCCGATGTTGCTTGGCGCGACCGGGAATTGGTAACGAACGGTGAGCTCATGGCTACCAGGCTGAACCTGGAAATAGCGCTTGTCGGTGGCGGCCTTGTCATCGACTTCCAGCGCTTGCAGCGCGGTGTCTTCCTGCTTCGAATCCAGGTCGATCCACGCTTGAGCCGGATCATGGGGGGGTAATCCGAATCCAGCACAACCTGCCAGCATCAGCAGGCTTCCTGTCAGCATCAACGTGCGCATAGCGGAGCTCCAGTCAGGCGGGATAGTCTTGCGGGCAGACTCTCCAGGGATGATTCATTTTGATCAGGCCGCTTCCAAGCCTTGGGTTACTTGATCGCGTTTTACGCATTTTGTTTCCGGGCGTGTTGTTTTTGTTTCTCAATGGTTGCGCCGGCGTCAGCTATTACGGCCAATTGGCCAGTGGTCAGCTGCAATTGCTGCGGGCACGCGAGCCGGTTTCCACAGTGATTGCCGATCCCGGTCGCGATCAGCTACTGCGTGCGCACCTGACTCAATCGCAACAGGCCCGCACGTTCGCCAGCCAACAGCTGCAGCTGCCGGATAACCAGAGTTACCGTTTGTACGCCGACATTGGCCGGCCGTTCGTAGTCTGGAACGTGTTTGCCACGCCGGAATTCTCCCTGACACCACAGAACCATTGCTTCCCGATCGCCGGTTGCGTCGCCTATCGCGGTTATTACAGTCAGAGCGCGGCCCGCGGTGAAGCTGCGTTGCAACGATTGCAAGGTATGGACGTGTCGATCGGTGGCGTCGAGGCTTATTCGACGCTCGGCTGGTTCAACGATCCGATTATCAGTTCGATGATGGCCTGGGGTGATGAACGATTGGCCACGCTGATCTTCCATGAACTGGCGCATCAACGTTTTTATGTGAAGGACGACACCGAATTCAATGAGTCTTTCGCCACCTTCGTCGAACAGGAAGGCACCCGCCAATGGCGTGCATTCCGCGGCCTGGCGCCGGACAGCGGCGCGCAGGTGCAGCAACGGGACCAGTTCATTCAATTGGTTCTGGATACCCGCACGCGACTCGAGCGGCTGTATACCCTGCCCCTGCCCGCCGACCAGATGCGCCAGCGCAAAGCCGACGAGTTCGAACGATTGCGGAGTGAATACCGGCAGTTGCGCGAGAGCCAATGGGCCGGGGACAAACGCTATGACGCATGGATCAATGCGCCGATGAACAATGCCCGGCTGTTGCCATTTGGGCTGTACGACCAATGGGTGCCGGCATTTGCGGCGTTGTTCAGACAGGTGGGCGGGGATTGGGTGAAGTTTTATGCGGCGGTCAAGAAGCTCGGCGCGTTGCCGGTGGGGGAGCGCAAGGCGGCGTTGAATGCTTTGGCTCAATTGCAAAGTCGCGGTGGCTGATCGGGCCTCATCGACGGAACGCCGCCCGGAGCTAGCTCCCACATTAGTTTTGTAAACACTGGTCCACTGTGGGAGCGAGCTTGCTCCGGGCGGCGCTCCGACGATGGCGGTTTAATTAACGCTGCAAAAACGCCTGATGCATCTCTTCCAGCGTCTCGAAGTGCCAGGTCGGGGCTTCGGCGCTCAACTCTTCCCGGCTGCCAAAACCATAACCAACAGCCGCTGCATCCAGCCCATTGCTGCGCGCACCGATCAGATCGTGTTTACGGTCGCCGATCATCAAGGTGTTGGCCGGGTCCAGCCCTTCTTCGGCCATCAGGTGGGCGATCAGCTCGACTTTGTTGGTCCGGGTTCCATCCAGTTCGCTGCCATAGATCACTTTGAAGTGCTTGGCGAAGTCGAAGTGCCGGGCAATTTCCCGGGCAAAAATCCACGGTTTTGACGTCGCGATGTACAGCTGTCGCCCTTGTCCGCCGAGGGTTTCCAACAATGGTGTGACGCCGTCGAATACGCGGTTCTCATACAGACCGGTGACCTTGAAACGTTCGCGATAGAAGTTCACCGCTTCCCAGGCCTTGGGCTCCTCGAAGTCGTAGAACTGCATGAACGCCTGCAACAACGGCGGACCGATGAAGTGTTCAAGTTTGGTCAGGTCGGGCTCATCGATGCCCAGTTTGCTCAAGGCGAACTGGATCGAACGGGTGATGCCCTCGCGTGGATCGGTCAGGGTGCCATCGAGGTCGAACAATACGGTTTGGTAATGCATGTTGAATCCTGAATAAGGGCGCAGGGTCAGAGCTGGTCGTAGCCTTCGGCCAGATGCAAATTCTTGAGCTTCACGTAATTCGCCGCGCTGTAGGTGAAAAAGGCTTTTTCCTTGTCAGTCAGCGGTCGAATCTGCTTCACCGGGCTGCCCACATAAAGGAAGCCGCTTTCCAGGCGTTTGCCCGGGGGCACCAGACTGCCGGCACCGATGATCACATCGTCCTCGACCACTGCGCCGTCCATGACGATGCTGCCCATGCCGATCAGAATCCGACTGCCCACGGTGCAGCCGTGGAGCATGACTTTATGCGCGATGGTCACATCGTCGCCAATCAGCAACGCAAAGCCATCGGGATTGAACGGCCCGGCATGGGTGATGTGCAGCACACAGCCGTCCTGCACGCTGGTGCGCGCGCCGATACGAATGCGGTGCATGTCGCCACGAATCACCGTCAGCGGCCAGACCGAGCTGTCTTCGCCCATTTCAACGTCGCCGATCACCACCGCCGAACCGTCGACAAAGGCGCCTTTGCCGAGTAGCGGCGTGTGGTTCTGATACTTGCGAAGGGTCACGATAGGCTCTCTCTCTTTTGCTGATAGCTGCGGTGAGCGTCGATTGTAATTAAGATGGCGCAATGTTTCTTCCAGCCAAGGTGCCAACCGTGAGCGTGAACAACCCTCTTTTGCAGTCCTACGACCTGCCGCCGTTCTCGGCGATCCGTGCCGAACACGTGCAACCGGCCATCGAACAGATCCTGGCTGACAACCGCGCCGCCATTATCGAGATCCTCAAAACCCAGGGCAAACAACCGACCTGGACCGGCCTGGTGCTGGCGATGGACGAACTGAATGATCGACTGGGCGCCGCCTGGAGCCCGGTCAGCCACCTGAATGCCGTGTGCAACAGCGCCGAATTGCGCGAAGCCTACGAGTCCTGCTTGCCGGCCTTGAGCGCCTACTCCACCGAATTGGGCCAGAACCGCGAGTTGTTCGAGGCGTTCGAAGCGCTGGCTAACAGTCCCGAAGCTGTCGGTTTCGAGGTGGCGCAGAAAACTATCCTGGAACACTCCCTGCGTGACTTCCGTTTGTCGGGTATCGACTTGCCTGCGCCTGAACAAAAGCGTTACGCCGAAGTGCAGAGCAAATTGTCGGAGCTGGGCAGCCGCTTCTCCAACCAACTGCTCGATGCCACTCAGACCTGGACCAAGCACGTCACCGATGAAGCCGCCCTCGCCGGCCTGACCGATTCGGCCAAGGCGCAAATGGCCGCGGCTGCACAGGCCAAAGGTCTGGAAGGCTTCCTGATCACCCTCGAATTCCCGAGCTACTACGCGGTGATGACCTACGCCCACGACCGCGCCCTGCGCGAAGAAGTCTACGCCGCCTACTGCACCCGTGCGTCGGACCAAGGCCCGAATGCCGGTCAGAACGATAACGGCCCGGTCATGGAAGAAATCCTCGACCTGCGTCAGGAGCTTGCAAAACTTTTGGGCTTCACCAGCTTCTCGGAGCTGAGCCTGGCCACCAAAATGGCTGAATCGAGCGATCAAGTGCTGAGTTTCCTGCGCGATCTGGCCAAGCGCAGCAAGCCGTTCGCCGCCCTGGATCTGGAACAGCTCAAGGCGTACGCCGCCGAACAAGGCTGCCCGGACCTGCAAAGCTGGGACAGCGGTTTCTATGGTGAAAAACTTCGCGAACAGCGCTACAGCGTTGCCCAGGAAGCCCTTCGCGCTTACTTCCCGATCGACAAAGTGCTGGGCGGTCTGTTTGCTATCGTCCAGCGTCTGTATGGCATCGAAATCGCCGAACTGAAAGGCTTCGACACCTGGCACCCGGATGTTCGCCTGTTTGAAATCAAGGAAAACGGCCAGCACGTCGGCCGCTTCTTCTTCGACCTCTACGCCCGCGCCAATAAGCGTGGCGGGGCCTGGATGGACGGCGCCCGCGACCGTCGCCGCACGATCAGCGGCGTATTGCAGAGCCCGGTGGCGAACCTGGTGTGCAACTTCACCCCGGCCGACAGCGGCAAACCAGCCCTGCTGACCCACGATGAAGTGACCACCCTGTTCCACGAATTCGGTCACGGCCTGCATCACCTGTTGACCCGCGTTGAACACGCCGGCGTATCCGGCATCAACGGCGTGGCCTGGGATGCGGTCGAGCTGCCAAGCCAGTTCATGGAGAACTGGTGCTGGGAGCCGGAAGGTCTGGCGCTGATCTCCGGTCACTACGAAACCGGCGAACCGCTGCCTCAGGACCTGCTGGAGAAAATGCTCGCCGCGAAGAACTTCCAGTCCGGTCTGATGATGGTTCGTCAGCTGGAGTTCTCGCTGTTCGACTTCGACCTGCACGCCACCCACGGCGACGGCCGCAGCGTGCTGCAAGTGCTCGAAGGCGTGCGTGACGAGGTCTCGGTCATGCGTCCACCGGCCTACAACCGTTTCCCTAACAGCTTCGCCCACATCTTCGCCGGCGGTTACGCGGCGGGTTACTACAGCTACAAATGGGCTGAAGTGCTGTCGGCCGATGCCTTCTCGAAGTTCGAAGAAGACGGCGTGCTCAACGCCGACACCGGTCGCGCCTTCCGCGAAGCGATCCTGGCGCGCGGTGGTTCCCAGGAACCGATGGTGCTGTTCGTCGACTTCCGCGGACGCCCGCCGTCGATTGACGCACTCTTGCGCCACAGCGGCCTGAGTGAGGTCGCGGCAGCATGAGCGAGGGGCCTGTGAAGACGAAAAAACGCTTTATCGCCGGGGCGGTCTGCCCGGCGTGCAGCGAGCCGGACAAGTTGATGATGTGGAACGAAGACGAAGTCCCACATCGTGAGTGCGTGGCCTGCGGTTATTCGGACACGTTGAATGAACAAGGCCTGTCCGTGCCCAAGGAATTGGGCACGCGGGTCAATACCTCGGCACTGAAGGTGCCGGACGCCAAGGTTCAGGCCGTGCAGTTTTTCCCGAACCCGAAGCTGAAGAAAAAGCCTGACGAGCAACACTGAGTCACCGCCACCTCCACACCTTGCGGTGTGGGGGTGGTAACTATCTACCACCTTTCCCCTGCGCTTCCTTTATAGGCTGACCGAGTTCAGCCTCTACTCAAGGAAGACGCCATGCCCGACACCAATCCGCTTTTACAGGCCTGGGACCTGCCGCCCTGGTCGGAGGTCCGCACCGAGCACCTCGTGCCGGCAATCACAGCCATCATTACCGACAACCGGCAGGTCATTGCCGAAACCATCACCAGCCAATCCGTATTCCCCAATTGGGATGACCTGGTTCTGGCCATCGATGAAATCGATGCGCGCCTGGGCGAAGCTTTGAGCATCATCCAGATCCTGTCGATGGCGAAACACAACGATACCGCCTGGAGCACGGCAGCTGCTGCGTGCAGCGACGCTGGGGCGCAGTACCGATCCGAAAGAATGAGCAATCGGCCGTTGTTTGATGCATACCAGCGGTTGGCGAACAGTTCGATCGCCCTCAACTTCGATGAACCGCGCAAGGCCGCGCTGGCCAAGATTCTGCGCAAATTTCAATTGTCGGGAATCGACTTGCCCCTGATGCAACGGGAAAAGCTGGCCCGGTTGAACCTCGACATCAATCGGCTCGAAGAGCTGTTTCTCATCCATCTGAAAAGCGCCAACGCAGCATGGACCAAACACGTCGATGACGTTGCGGTACTGGAAGGTTTATACCCCACCGTAAAAAATCGTCTGAGACACCTGGCCAAAGAAGCAGGACATGAAGGCTGGCTGATTCCTCTGGATGAAAACACCTACCAGCAAATCATGAGGTACGCCGAAAATCGGGCATTGCGAGAAGAATATTTCGTGGCGTACTCCACGCGCGCGTCCGATCAAGGCCCGCATGCCGACGAGTTCGATAATGATCCTGTACTGACGTTGCTGCTTTCGCTGCGCCACCAGAAAGCCGAACTACTAGGTTTCGATAATTTCGCGCAACTGCGTCTGGCCACCGCAGCGGCCGAGTCCACCGATCAAGTCCGTAGTTTCCTGCGGCGGCAAGTGACATTGAACACACCGCGCCTTGCACGGGATTCAAAGGAGCTGCAAGAGTTTGCGCTCGAACGGGACATCTCTGAAGTACACGCCTGGGACCACGAATTTCTCGCTGAACAACTGCGCCACCATCGTTTCCCTGAAGCCCTGAAGAATCTGCGCGACTATTTCCCCCTGGACGGCACCTTGCGACGACTCTGCCTGTTCTGCGAACGGCTGTTCGGGATCCGGATCCTCGAGCAGGCTGAATTCAGTCGCTGGCATAACGACGTGCGCCTGTTTGAAATCAGCGAGCATGGTCAGACCATCGGGCATATTTATCTTGACCCGTATCACCGCAAAGAAGCTCCGGATTACGCCTGGACCGGCACACTGCGAAACCGACGAATAAACGCCGAAGGCCGCGTAGCGCTACCGATTGCCGATCTTCACTGCAACTTCACGCCTGGGGTCGACGGCCATCCGTGCCTGCTTGAGCACAAGGATCTGCGGATGCTTTTTCATGAATTCGGTCATTGTCTGCAACACGTGCTGACGAGTTCGCCGCATCACAACCTTTCCGGCATTTCCCAACTGGGGCGCGATACGGTGGAGTTCGCAGGGCAAGTATTCGAGCAGTGGTGCCTGTCACGGGAGTTTCTATTATGGCTGGGTGCCCACCACCAAAGCGGTGAACGCTTGACCGAGGCGCGGGTAGACGCGGCACTGGCAGCCCTCGAAACCCAGGTCAGCCGACAAGCCGCACTCATGCTGACCGGTGCAATGTTCGATTTCGAAGTGCACCTCAGCCAAGGCGATGGTCGTAGCACCCAGCAAGTATTCGAAGACATTCAGCGGGAGGTTCCCCACGTGCAACTGCCGTCTTATTGTCGGTTCGCAAACAGCTTTGACTACATGGTGACCGGTTACGCAGCCTCCGTTTACGCCTACACGTGGTCAGGCGTACTGGCCATCGAAGCCTTCAAGCGGTTCCGTCAGGATTGGGTCTTCAATGCGCAAACAGGGCGAGCCTTTCGCGAGGCGTTTTTTTCTCCGGGCGATTCGCGCTCCTTGCTGACCGCCCTGGAAGCGTTTCTTGAACGGCCGATCGCCGAAGATCTGTTCGCGCTTTCGCCAGAGACCGTTGCCGGCTGACGCAACGCTTTACTCGACGTGGGCCGATTTGAACCAGCTCTTCATCGAACAACTGGCGAACGGGCTCGTGCTGCAATCGCCGTTGGCCAGCGCGGTGCGAAGCTTGTCGACATCGGCCTGCATCATGTAACGGACGCCGTCCTTGAAATGAGTGCTGTCACCGAAGCCGCCCTGGGTCATTTCGTTCAGGGCGTCTTCCTTGCTCCAGCCCTGCACCACGACCCGGTACATGGCCGCCATCAGGCCCGTGCGATCCGAACCATGCTTGCAGTGCATCAGCACCGGTCCCTTGGCTTCGGCAGTCTGGATCGCGCGAAGGGCTTTGAGTACATCCGCATCATCCACATGGTTGGTGCGATAGGGCAGCTGTACCTGTGCGATACCTGGCGTCGACAACCAGCTTGAATCCGACTCGGGCAGGAAATTGATAACGGTCCCGACCTTGAGTTTTTCCAGTAACGGCACGGCGCCTCTGTCGGGCAATGCACTGCGATAGAGCGTCGGGGACATTTTGAAGAGGTTGTATTGCACCTCGACCGATTGAGCCCACTCCGCAGGTCGGGGCAACGCACTGTCGTCGGCAAGGGCCAGCGTCAGGTTCAAAAGTGCGGCCAGCGACAGGCAGATCGCTGGGATACAACGCGATAGAGACATGCTCGGATGACCGTTCAGGAGAGTCGGGAAGATGACGCCCAGCTTCACCCCCGAGCGGTCAAAGGCCTGTGAGCCATCTGTCAAAGAATCGTGAATCAGCCAATCGCTTTCGTCGCAAAACCGAGGTTTTTTAGCTGAATCGGTTCATCTTGATGCTTAGCCTGCTACCATTTGTTACCCCATATTACCGATGCGCCCTATTGCTCCCCGTTTGCTGGCGTTCTGCATCGGTGTCAAAACGAAAAGTCGTCCTGCGAGACGGCTGAAAAACCGCTAATGCCTGATGAGGTGCCCCCTATGTCCGATCAAGATCGAGACAACCCGCGGCGTGAGTTTTTGCGCAAATCCCTGACCTTGATCCCGGTGGTCACCGTTGCCAGCACCGGTCTGGGCAGCACGGTCCTGATGGCCTCGCCCGAAGCAGCCCCGGCCAGTTCCGGCAAAGCGTCGGTCAGCACCAGCACCTATGAACCAAGCTACTTCACCGCCGAAGAATGGACGTTCATCAAGGCGGCTGTCGCGCAGCTGATTCCGAACGATGCCCAAGGGCCAGGCGCCCTGGAAGCCGGTGTGCCCGAATACATCGACCGCCAGATGAACACGCCTTACGCGGCCGGCGCGCTGTGGTTCATGCAGGGACCATTCAACGCAGACGCTGCTCCGGAAATGGGCTGGCAGAGCAAACTGGTGCCCAAAGAGATTTATCGCCTGGGCATCGCCGCGACGGATGCTTGGTCGAAAACGTTCAACGGTAAAGTATTTGCTGAGCAAGACAGCGCTACCCGAGACGATTTGCTCAAGCAACTCGAGGCCGGAAAACCTCAGTTCGACAGTGTTCCAGCGAAGATTTTCTTCAACCTGCTGCTGCAAAACACCAAAGAAGGGTTCTTCTGCGACCCGATTCACGGCGGCAATAAAGGCATGGTCGGCTGGACCATGATCGGCTTCCCCGGCGCCCGCGCCGATTTCATGGATTGGGTGGAACGCAACGAGCAATACCCCTTCCCGGCAGTTTCGATTCGCGGCGAGAGGGCGTAAGCATGGCAACGGTAATGAAGAAGGTCGACGCAGTGATCGTCGGTTTTGGCTGGACGGGCGCGATCATGGCCAAGGAGCTGACAGAAGCCGGCCTGAATGTGCTTGCGCTGGAGCGCGGGCCGATGCAGGACACTTACCCCGATGGCAACTATCCACAGGTGATCGACGAACTCACCTACAGCGTGCGGAAAAAACTCTTCCAGGACATTTCCAAGGAGACTGTGACCATTCGCCATAGCGTGAATGACATCGCGCTGCCGAACCGCCAATTGGGCGCCTTCCTGCCCGGTAATGGTGTCGGCGGCGCCGGTTTGCACTGGTCCGGCGTGCACTTTCGGGTCGACCCGATCGAGTTGCGCATGCGCAGCCACTACGAAGAACGCTACGGCAAAAGCTTCATCCCCAAGGACATGACCATCCAGGACTTCGGCGTCAGCTATGAAGAGCTGGAACCGTTTTTCGATTACGCCGAGAAGGTCTTCGGTACGTCGGGCCAGGCATGGACGGTGAAGGGTCAGTTGGTCGGCGAAGGCAAGGGCGGCAACCCGTACGCGCCGGATCGTTCGAATCATTTCCCGTTGGAATCGCAGAAGAACACTGTTTCCGCACAGCTGTTTCAGAAAGCGGCCACCGCAGTGGGTTACAAACCCTACAACCTGCCCTCTGCCAATACGTCAGGCCCCTACACCAACCCCTACGGCGCACAGATGGGCCCGTGCAACTTCTGCGGTTTTTGCAGCGGCTATGTCTGCTACATGTATTCCAAGGCATCGCCGAACGTAAACATTCTGCCGGCGCTCAAACCGCTGCCCAATTTCGAGCTGCGGCCCAACTCCCACGTACTGCGGGTCAATCTCGACAGCACCAAGAGCAAGGCGACAGGTGTGACCTACATAGACGGCCAGGGCCGGGAAATCGAGCAGCCGGCAGACCTGGTGATCCTCGGTGCCTTCCAGTTCCACAATGTGCGGCTGATGTTGCTTTCGGGTATCGGTAAGCCGTACGACCCGATCAGCGGCGAAGGTGTGGTCGGCAAGAACTTCGCCTACCAGAACATGGCCACCATCAAGGCTTACTTCGACAAAGACACCCACACCAATAACTTTATCGGTGCCGGCGGAAACGGCGTGGCGGTGGACGACTTCAACGCCGACAACTTCGATCACGGGCCCCATGGCTTCGTCGGCGGCTCGCCGATGTGGGTCAACCAGGCCGGCAGCCGACCGATCGCTGGCACATCCAACCCGCCGGGCACCCCGGCCTGGGGCAGTGCCTGGAAACGTGCCACCGCCGATTACTACACCCATCAAGTGTCGATGGATGCCCACGGCGCGCATCAATCCTACCGCGGCAACTACCTCGATCTGGACCCGGTGTACCGCGATGCCTACGGCTTGCCGCTGTTGCGGATGACCTTCGACTGGCAGGAAAACGACATCAAGATGAACCGCTTCATGGTCGAGAAAATGGGCAAGATCGCCGAAGCGATGAGCCCCAAGGCCATCGCTGTACTGGGCAAGAAAGTTGGTGATCACTTCAACACCGCGTCTTACCAGACCACCCACCTCAACGGTGGCGCGATCATGGGTACCAATCCGAAAACCAGCGCCTTGAACCGTTACTTGCAGAGCTGGGACGTGCACAACGTTTTCGTCCCCGGAGCGTCAGCTTTCCCACAAGGCCTGGGCTACAACCCTACCGGCCTGGTGGCAGCGTTGACCTACTGGTCGGCCCGGGCAATCCGCGAGCAGTACCTGAAAAACCCCGGCCCGCTGGTTCAGGCTTAAGGAGCGATGACCATGAAAGCACTTGTTATCGCGACCCTGACGTTGCTCGGCTGTGGCTCGGTCAACGCCGCAGAAATTGATCAAAACCTGATCAAACAAGGCGAGTACCTGGCCCGCGCGGGTGACTGCGTGGCCTGCCACACCGCCAAGGACGGCAAGCCGTTCGCCGGTGGCCTGCCGATGGAAACACCGATCGGGACGATCTACTCCACCAATATCACGCCGGATAAAACCGGCTTGGGTGACTACAGCTTTGAGGATTTCGACAAAGCCGTCCGCCATGGTGTCGCCAAGAACGGTAGTACCTTGTACCCGGCGATGCCCTATCCGTCCTACTCCAGCGTCAACGAACCCGACATGAAAGCCTTGCACGCCTACTTCATGCACGGCGTGGCGCCTGTCGCTCAGGAGAACAAGGCCAGCGACATCCCTTGGCCTTTGAGCATGCGCTGGCCGCTTGCGGGCTGGCGCTGGATGTTTGCCCCGGCCGTGGCGGACGACAAAGCGGCACCCGGCGAAGAAGCGGTGGTCAGTCGTGGGGCTTATCTGGTGGAGGGCCTCGGACATTGCGGCGCATGCCATACGCCACGTGCCCTGACCATGCAGGAAAAAGCTCTGAATGCAGGTGAAGGCAGCGCATTTCTGTCAGGCAGTGCGCCATTGGAAGGCTGGATTGCGAAAAGTCTGCGCGGCGATCACAAGAATGGCCTCGGCAGCTGGAGCGAAGAACAACTGGTGCAGTTCCTCAAGACCGGTCGCAGCGATCGCAGCGCGGTGTTTGGTGGCATGAGTGATGTGGTGACGCACAGCATGCAATACATGACCGACAACGATCTGACCGCGATTGCCCGTTACCTCAAGTCCTTGCCGGCGAATGATCCCAATGATCAGCCGCACCAGTACGACAAACAGGTCGCACAGGCGCTGTGGAACGGGGACGACAGCAAGCCTGGCGCTTCGGTGTACATCGACAACTGCGCGGCCTGTCACCGTATCGATGGCCATGGCTACACCAAAGTGTTCCCGGCGCTGGCAGGCAACCCGGTGTTGCAGTCGCAGGATCCGACGTCGCTGATTCACATCGTGCTCAAGGGCGGTACGCTGCCGGCGACCCACATGGCGCCTTCGACCTTCACGATGCCCGGGTTCGCCTGGCGGTTGTCGGATCAGGAAGTGGCGGATGTGGTCAGTTTCATCCGCAGCAGCTGGGGCAACAAGGGTGAGCCGGTCAAGGCGAGCGACGTAGCAGACCTGCGCACGAATGATATGAAGACCACGTCGGCCGACGATCTGGGGCAAGTTACCCAGAAAAACTGACTGCCCGGCGGCACTAGCCAGATGAATAACGCCTCTATACTGTATATAAAAACAGTACAGAGGCGTTCTCATGTCCACCCCTCTTCCCCCGCGCGGTCGCGGCACCGCGACCAACCCGCACAACCGCTTCGCGCCGAATCGCTCGGTGGCCGAGGATGACGGCTGGTATCAGGAAGCGCCGATCACCCAAGGCACCGAGGTGCGTATCGAAACGGCAAAAACCATCATCACTCGCAACAACTCGCCGGACTTGCCCTTCGATCGTTCGATCAATCCCTATCGCGGCTGCGAGCACGGTTGCATCTATTGCTACGCGCGGCCCAGCCACGCTTATTGGGACATGTCGCCAGGGCTGGACTTCGAAACCAAACTGATCGCCAAGACCAACGCCGCCGATGTGCTGGAAGAACAACTGTCCAAGCGCGGCTATCAATGCGCGCCGATCAATCTGGGCTCCAACACGGACCCTTATCAGCCGATCGAACGCGAACACAAAATCACCCGCAAAACCCTCGAAGTCCTGCTGCGTTATCGTCACCCGGTGACCATCATTACCAAGGGCTCGCTGATTCTGCGGGATCTGGACCTGCTGGCTGAACTCGCCGAGCAAAGGCTGGTGGCGGTGATGATCAGCCTCACTACCCTGGACGACGAGCTCAAACGCATCCTCGAACCGCGCGCCGCTGCACCCAAGGCTCGGTTGCGGGCGATCCGCGTGATGCATGAAGCGGGAATTCCGGTGGGCGTTCTGTGCTCGCCGATGATTCCGATGATCAACGACAGCGAACTCGAAAGCCTGCTCACCGAAGCTCATGCCGCAGGGGCGCAAAGTGCGGCCTACATGATGCTGCGCCTGCCGCTGGAAGTTGCGCCGCTGTTCGAAGAATGGCTGGCGGCCCACTATCCTCTGCGTGCCGCTCATGTGTTGAGCCTGATTCGTCAGAGCCGTGGTGGCGAGCTCTACGACAGTCGCTTCGGTGCCAGGATGCGTGGCGAAGGACCGATTGCCGATCTGCTGGCGCAACGCTTTGCCAAAACCATCAAACGTCTGGGGCTCAATCGTCGGGAAGGTTTCAATCTGGACTGCGAAGCCTTCTGTCCGCCGGGTCGCCAGATGTCGTTGATTTGAGGACATTTGGCCTATGATTGAGTAGTGTGAAATTCACTTTGCCACTACGCCGGTCACGTTTTTTGTGACCTGGAACACACGTTCTAGAGCATTTTATTCAGTTTGAGTTAAGTTTCGGCCGCTACCTTGTTCATCGAGTGACTGACGGGGCGAGATTCTCGACCTGGATGTTTTTTAAACAGCCACTGGCTTCACACCGGACAAAACGGGAAAATTCCCTGACTCCGCCAAAGAGGATGAATCATGAGTGACAAGGATAAACAGCCGTTGGCTGCGTCGGCTTCAGCCCAACCGGAGGCGGAAACCGCCGATGCAGCGCTGCAGCATATCGTTGATGGCTTTTTGCATTTTCATCACGAAGTTTTTCCACAGCAGGAAGAACTCTTCAAAAAACTCGCCACGGCCCAGAGCCCCAGAGCGATGTTCATCGCCTGCGCCGATTCGCGCATCGTTCCTGAGCTGATCACCCAAAGCTCCCCTGGCGACCTGTTCGTGACCCGTAACGTCGGCAACGTTGTGCCGCCTTATGGGCAAATGAACGGCGGTGTTTCCACGGCAATCGAATACGCGGTACTGGCCCTCGGCGTGCAACACATCATCATCTGCGGGCACTCCGACTGTGGCGCGATGCGCGCAGTGCTCAACCCGCAAAGCCTGGAAAAAATGCCGACGGTCAAAGCCTGGTTGCGTCATGCCGAAGTGGCAAAAACCATGGTCCAGGACAACTGCCATTGCGCTGACGAAAACGAAAGCATGCACGTCCTCACCGAGGAGAATGTGATCGCTCAGCTGCAACATTTGCGCACGCACCCGTCGGTCGCTTCGCGCATGGCTAATGGTCAGCTGTTTATCCATGGTTGGATCTACAACATCGAAACCAGCGAAATCAGGGCTTACGACGCGGACAAGGGTTGTTTCCTGCCGCTCGACGGCAGCCATCCGATTCCGGTGGCGACGCCCAAAGCGCGCTTCTAAATCCTCCTAAATCCCTGTGTGGTTTAGCCGAGGCTGCCGATCAGGCAGCCTGGCTTTGCCACGCCTGAAGAAAACTTCGGGAGAGTCACCATGCGTGCTGCTCAACTTAAAGCTGTACTGCCACGGGAGCTGCTGGCGTCCGTGGTTGTGTTTCTCGTCGCCCTGCCCTTGTGCATGGGTATCGCCATTGCCTCGGGGCTGCCGCCGTCCAAAGGCTTGATCACCGGGATCATCGGTGGCCTGGTGGTGGGCTGGATTGCCGGTTCACCACTGCAAGTCAGCGGCCCGGCGGCCGGTTTGGCGGTTCTGGTGTTCGAACTGGTGCGCCAGCACGGTATCGCCATGCTCGGGCCAATCCTGCTGCTGGCCGGTTTTCTGCAACTGGTGGCCGGACGCTTGAAACTGGGCTGCTGGTTTCGGGTCACGGCGCCGGCGGTGGTCTACGGCATGCTCGCCGGGATTGGTGTACTGATCGTGTTGTCACAGGTGCATGTGATGCTCGACGCCGTGCCCAAGCCTTCCGGGCTAGATAACCTGGCCGCCTTCCCGGCTGCGGTCGTCCAGGCCTTGCCCTCCTTCGGTTGGCAAGCCGGGTTGCTCGGGCTGTCGACGATTGCGGTGATGTGGTTGTGGGAGAAATTCCGCCCTCATTCCCTGCGCTTCATTCCCGGTGCACTGCTTGGTGTAGGCCTGGCGACTGTCGCCAGCCTGGTGCTCGCCTTGCAGGTCAAACGAGTGGAAGTCCCGGCCAACCTGGCAGAAGCCATCGACTGGTTGAAACCTGCGGATCTGCTCAATCTGGCTGACCCGACCTTGCTGATCGCCGCGTTTGCCGTGGCCTTCATCGCCAGCGCCGAAACCCTGCTCTCCGCCGCCGCGGTGGACCGCATGCACAACGGCCAGCGTTCCGACTTCGACCGGGAATTGTCGGCTCAAGGCGTAGGCAACATGCTTTGCGGTTTACTCGGCGCGCTACCGATGACCGGCGTGATCGTGCGCAGTTCGGCCAACGTCCAGGCCGGCGCCACCACGCGACTGTCGGCGATCTTCCATGGCCTGTGGCTGCTGGCTTTCGTGTTGCTGCTGTCCAGCGTGCTGCAAAGCATTCCGGTGGCGAGCCTGGCGGGCGTTCTGGTTTACACCGGTTTCAAACTGGTCGACCTCAAGGCCTTCCGCGGTCTGGGTCGTTATGGGCGGATGCCGATGTTCACCTACGCGGCGACCGCTCTGGCAATCATCTTCACCGACCTGCTGACTGGCGTGCTGATCGGCTTCGGCCTGACCCTGGCCAAGCTGGCCTGGAAGGCTTCGCGGCTGAAAATCAGCCTGATCGATCTGCCCAAGGACGGCGAAATGGAACTGCGATTGATAGGTGCAGCGACCTTTCTCAAAGTGCCGGCGCTGACCCAAGTGCTGGGGACCATTCCGGCAGGCGCGACGGTGCATGTGCCGCTCAATAACCTGAGCTACATCGATCACTCGTGTCTGGAATTGCTGGAGGAATGGGGCCGGGCCAATGCGGCCAAGGGATCAAAACTGTTGATTGAAGCGCGGGGGTTGAAGCGCAGGCTGGAAGGGCGCTTACGAACCACCTCCGGAGTGGGCTCTACGACATAAACATAAACAATGTGGGAGCGGCGGTGCGACGATTCGACTTGCTCGCGAAAGCGGTGCGTCAGTCAACATCAATGTTGAATGATCGACCGCCTTCGCGAGCAAGTCGAATCGTCGCACCGCCGCTCCCACAGGGATTCGGTTCCTACCGTAAAATCAAGCCGCCGGCTGATCCAACTCCAGCCCTACGCCCAGCTGGCGCGACAGACACGGCCAGCGCTTCCATGCAGCGCCGGTGTCCGGGCTGTTGAGCTTCTCGCGGTAGGCCTCGACGGACTCCAGCGCGAAACTGTCTTCATTGAGCATCTCGTCCACAGCGTGATGCACCGCCTCATCCAGTTGATTGGCAAACTCCTCGCCGATCAGTTGGTGGGCAATCAGGTTGGCAACAGTCATGTCCAAGGGGATCAGTGGCTGGCCAAAATGCTTGATGTACAGGTCATTGACCTCTTCGACCAGGCGATGCGCCAGATAGGCTTCGTCCAGCAGGCTGTCCAGACCAACATGACCGGCCATGATCGCCGGCGGCTGGAGGAAGAACTGCTCGGCGATTTTCAGCACCGGTTTGATCTGTGATTCGATACCCGCTTCCCTGGCGACTTCATTGGCTGCGTCCAGCAGGTCCGGCACTTGCTCTATATACGCGGCCACAAAACGCGTCATCACGCCGTTGGCGTCGACATCCGGCAATTGGATGGCGGAGTGAAGGTGTGGCAGTTGGGTTTCCAGCTGACGAGTCAGCAGACCGGTTTCGGCTTCGTGTTGTTGGGCTTTTTGGATCTGCTCGCGCAATGCGGCGGTGTTCATGAAAACTCCAGGAAACAAAGGCAATGAAATAGGGAAGACATAACTTAGCTGGCATACGAAAAATGCTAAGACGCATTTGTCATAATTATTTCATCCTTGAGACATCAAAGTTATATCGGTTTGCCACCACTCGTCTGCATCCTTCTCCATTCGTGCCCTGGAACGCAAGTCCCAGCTGTTTCAGATGATTTACGCCCTCACATTGCGAGGTGGCAGTCGCTGTCTATACTCGGGTGGGAATGGAGTTAGCTGATGACGCCCGACTGCACACGCAGCAAGGCTCGGTGATTCAAGTTCGTAGTCTGAAAAAGCCGCTCCCTTGCCGCAGGTGAAAGCCGGCGGGATAACAAGAACGATAAGGGGAACCCGCAATGATGCGACATCCACATGTCTGGATGGGCCTCCTGTTGTGGTCGATTTTCAGTCAGGCACAAGCGGCCTGGACTGTGAATATGGCGCCGGGAGCGACTGAAATCAGTCACGCAGTATTTGACCTGCACATGACCATTTTCTGGATCTGTGTAGTGATCGGCATCATCGTCTTCGGCGCCATGTTCTGGTCGATGATTCTCCACCGCCGCTCGACCGGGCAGGTGGCCGCGAAATTTCATGAAAGCACCACCGTCGAAATTCTCTGGACCATCGTGCCCTTCCTGATCCTGGTGGCCATGGCGGTTCCCGCGACCGCAACCCTGATCAAGATGTACGACGCCAGTGAGCCGGATATCGATATCCAGGTCACCGGCTATCAGTGGAAGTGGCACTACAAATACCTGGGCCAGGACGTTGAGTTCTTCAGCAACCTGACCACGCCCGCCGATCAGATCCACAACAAGGAAGCCAAGAGCGAACACTACTTGCTTGAGGTCGATAAGCCTTTGGTGCTGCCGATCGGCGCCAAGGTGCGCTTCCTGGTGACTTCCGCCGACGTCATCCATTCCTGGTGGGTGCCGGCCTTTGCGGTCAAGCGTGATGCGATTCCGGGATTCGTCAACGAAGCCTGGACCCGCGTCGACAAGCCCGGCATCTACCGCGGTCAATGCGCCGAATTGTGCGGCAAGGACCACGGCTTCATGCCCATCGTGGTCGAGGTCAAGGAAAAGGCCGATTACGAAAAATGGCTGGGCGAGCGCAAGGCTGAAGCCATGCAGCTCAAAGAGCTGACCAGCAAGGAATGGACCCTCGACGAGCTTAAAGAGCGCGGCGACAAGATCTACCACACCACCTGCGTCGCCTGTCACCAGGCCGAAGGTCAGGGCCTGCCGCCGATGTTCCCGGCGCTCAAGGGCTCGAAAATCGCTACCGGACCGAAAGAAGGACACCTGAGCATTGTCTTCCACGGCAAGCCCGGCACCGCCATGGCGGCGTTCGGCAAGCAGCTCTCGGAAGTCGATATCGCAGCGGTCGTGACCTACGAACGTAACGCCTGGGGCAACAACAAGGGCGACATGGTCACCCCTAAAGAAGTGCTGGAGCTGAAACAGGCGGAAAGCAAATGACCCGGTCTATTGCGCACGTAAGGAACCAGTCGGGGCATCGCGCCCCGGCCTGCCCAGCCCATCTGTTTGCAGGAGACAGGACATGACTGCTGTCGTCGATGACCATGTTCATATCGGCACCGCCCACGCCCACGGCCCCGCCAAAGGCCTGATGCGCTGGGTCCTGACCACCAACCACAAGGATATCGGCACGCTGTACCTGTGGTTCGCGTTCTCCATGTTCTTGCTCGGCGGCTCATTCGCGATGGTGATTCGTGCCGAGTTGTTCCAGCCAGGACTGCAAATCGTCCAACCGGAATTCTTCAACCAGATGACCACCATGCACGGTCTGGTGATGGTCTTCGGTGCGGTGATGCCGGCGTTCGTCGGCCTCGCCAACTGGATGATCCCGTTGATGATCGGCGCGCCGGACATGGCCCTGCCACGGATGAACAACTTCAGCTTCTGGCTATTGCCGGCGGCGTTCATCCTGCTGGTATCGACCCTGTTCACCCCCGGCGGTGGACCGAACTTCGGCTGGACGTTCTACGCCCCGCTGTCGACGACCTACGCACCGGAAAGCGTGACCTTCTTCATCTTCGCCATCCACTTGATGGGGATCAGTTCGATCATGGGCGCGATCAACGTGATCGCCACCATCCTCAACCTGCGCGCCCCCGGCATGACGCTGATGAAAATGCCGCTGTTCGTCTGGACCTGGCTGATTACCGCGTTCCTGCTGATCGCGGTAATGCCGGTACTGGCCGGCTGCGTGACGATGATGCTGATGGACATCCACTTCGGCACCAGCTTCTTCAGTGCCGCCGGTGGCGGTGACCCGGTGTTGTTCCAGCACGTGTTCTGGTTCTTCGGTCACCCCGAGGTGTACATCATGATCCTGCCGGCCTTCGGTGCCGTCAGCTCGATCATTCCGGCCTTCTCACGCAAGCCGCTGTTCGGCTACACCTCGATGGTCTATGCGACGGCGAGTATCGCGTTCCTGTCGTTCATCGTCTGGGCGCACCACATGTTCGTGGTCGGCATTCCGTTGGTGGGCGAGTTGTTCTTCATGTACGCCACGCTGCTGATCGCGGTGCCGACCGGAGTGAAGGTGTTCAACTGGGCCAGCACCATGTGGCAAGGCTCGCTGACCTTCGAGACACCGATGCTGTTTGCGGTGGCGTTCGTGATCCTGTTTTCCATCGGCGGTTTCTCTGGGTTGATGCTGGCCATCGCCCCGGCGGACTTCCAGTACCAGGACACCTACTTTGTGGTCGCGCACTTCCACTACGTACTGGTGCCGGGGGCGATCTTCGGGATCTTCGCTTCGGCCTACTACTGGATGCCGAAATGGACCGGCCACATGTACGACGAAACCCTCGGCAAGCTGCACTTCTGGCTGTCGTTCATCGGCATGAACATGGCGTTCTTCCCGATGCACTTCGTGGGGCTGGCGGGCATGCCGCGGCGGATTCCCGACTACAACCTGCAATTCGCCGACTTCAACATGGTGTCGTCGATCGGTGCGTTCATGTTCGGCGCCACGCAGATCTTCTTCCTGTTCATCGTGATCAAGACCATCCGCGGCGGCCCGCCAGCACCGGCCAAACCGTGGGATGGGGCCGAAGGCCTGGAATGGAGCATCCCGTCGCCGGCGCCGTATCACACCTTCACCACGCCGCCGGAAGTGAAATGAACGCGCAACCCTATGTGGGAGCGGGCTTGCTCGCGAAGAACGATAACGCAGTTTGTCTGACGGACCGCAGCGTCTGCTTCGCGAGCAAGCCCGCTCCCACAGGGTTTTGTGTGGAGGGCTTGCACCGTGGCTGACTCTATTTCTTTGAAGAAGCTGGTCACGCGCCTGCTGCTGGTGGTGGTGGCGATGTTTGTCTTCGGGTTTGCCCTGGTGCCGATCTACGACGTGATGTGCAAGGCGTTCGGCATCAACGGCAAAACCGGCGGGCAGTACGAGGGCGAGCAAACGGTCGACACCTCGCGGCAGGTTCGCGTGCAGTTTCTGTCGACCAATGCCGCCGACATGTCCTGGGACTTCTACCCCAAGGGCGATGAGCTGACGGCCAACCCGGGCGCGGTGAACGAGATGATCTTCATCGCCCACAACCCAACCGATCGCCCGATGAGCGCCCAGGCGGTTCCGAGCATCGCGCCCAGTGCCGCGGCGGCGTACTTCCACAAGACCGAATGTTTCTGCTTTACCCAGCAAGTGCTGCAGCCCGGTCAACGGATCGAGATGCCGGTACGTTTCATCGTTGACCGTGACATGCCCAAGGATGTGAAGCACCTGACGCTGTCTTACACGCTGTTCGATATCACCGCCCGACATCCACCGGTGGCTGTAAATACTGGCGGCTGAGCGTGCCCGATAAGGAGAACAATAAATGGCAACTCATGAACACTATTACGTACCGGCCCAGAGCAAATGGCCGATCATTGCCACCGCCGGCATGCTCACCACCGTGTTCGGCCTGGCCACCTGGTTCAACGACCTGAAAGCGGCGCGGCCGGAGTCCCACGGCCCGCTGATCTTTTTCGTCGGCGGCCTGATGGTGGCCTACATGCTGTTCGGCTGGTTCGGTACGGTGATCAAGGAAAGCCGCCAAGGGTTGTACAGCGCACAGATGGATCGCTCGTTCCGCTGGGGCATGAGCTGGTTCATCTTTTCGGAGGTGATGTTCTTCATCGCCTTCTTCGGCGCACTGTTTTATGTGCGTAACATTTCCGGCCCGGCGCTCGGGGGTGAAGGGGTCAAAGGCATCGCTCATATGCTTTGGCCGAATTTCCAGTTTGCGTGGCCATTGCTGCACACCCCTGACCCGCAACTCTTCCCGCCGCCCAAGGAAGTCATCAGTCCCTGGGGCCTGCCGCTGCTCAATACCGTTTTGCTGGTGAGTTCCAGCATCACCGTGACCATCGCCCACCACGCCTTGAAAAAGGGCCATCGCGGCGCGCTGAAAATCTGGCTGGCGCTCACCGTGCTGCTGGGCTGCGCGTTCCTTGGTTTTCAGGCCGAAGAATACATGCATGCCTACCACGAACTGGGCCTGACGCTCGGTTCGGGCATCTACGGCGCGACCTTCTTCATGCTCACCGGTTTCCACGGCGCCCACGTGACCATCGGCACCATCATCCTGTTTGTGATGTTGATGCGGATCATGCGCGGGCACTTCGACGCCGATCACCAGTTCGCGTTTGAAGCGGCGAGCTGGTACTGGCACTTCGTGGACGTGGTGTGGATCGGTCTGTTCGTTTTCGTCTACGTGCTCTGAGGCTTTACCAAGGCGCAGTAGAGACCAACTGGCCGCTGAAAAAACCCCAGGCAATCAAGCCGACGGTAATGGCGGCCAGCGCAACACGAACACTCAAGGCAATGACGAGGCGGTTCGAGCTGCTGTCGTCCTTGACCAGAAAAAACAGGCCGCTGAACAGGCTGACAACCGTGGCAATCAGCATCAGGACGATGGCTGCTTTGAGCATGGTGAGACTCCGGGGGGAAGGCGATGCACTTGAGTATAGCTATCGCGACTAGCGACTTTCTGGCGACGCCATGAAGCGTTTTCGGCCGGGCATCGTACCGACCCTGGTGGTCGCGTTGTTGCTGCCCATGCTGGTGTCACTCGGGTTCTGGCAATTGAGCCGGGGCGCAGAGAAAAGCGCGCTGCTGCAAAGCTACACCGAGCGCCGTGCCGCCGAACCGATGGCCAGCACCGAGCTGCAACACATCGCAGATCCGGCCTTCCGCCGGGTTCACCTGCACGGCCAGTTCGATGCCGCCCACAGCCTGTTGCTGGATAACCGTCAGCGCGACGGCAAGGTTGGCGTCGAACTGCTGCAGCCGTTTCAGGATCAGGCGACCGGGCTCTGGTTGTTGATCAATCGCGGCTGGCTGCCGTGGCCGGATCGCCGCACCCCACCGCAATTCACCACACCGACTCAGGCCTTGAGTCTCGTTGCCTGGGTCTACGTCTCCCCCGGCGCCACTTTCCAGTTGCACGCCGACCCGAACACCACGACCTGGCCACAGCTGGTAACAGCCGTTGAACCGGCGAAGCTGTGGAAGGCGCTGGATCGTGAAGGTTTTACCTACGAATTACGCGCAGAAAGCGGTCCCGCGACTTACCAGGCTGACTGGCCGGTAGTCGCCATGGGACCGGAAAAACACCTGGCTTATGCCGTGCAGTGGTTCGCCATGTCGATCGCCCTGTTTGGCCTTTATCTCTATCTCGGCTGGCACAACGCAAAGGAGAAACACCATGGGAGCGGCCATGAATCCACCCAACATGTCTGAGGCGAAAACGCCGGCGAGTCGGCGTAAAGGTCGCTTGCAGTTACTGCTGATCCTGCTTGGGGTGATCGGTCCGATGATCCTCGCCACCGGCATGTACAAATTGCAGTTCTGGGTGCCGGACGGTCGCAGCTATCACGGCGAACTGATCGGCAACGGCCAGACCCGCGCCGACCTCGGCGTGCAGGCGCAGGAGGATCGTTGGCAGATACTGGTGACTGCGCCCAAGGATTGCTCGGTGGACTGCCAACAACTGGTGTACCTGGCGCGGCAGATCCAGATCGGCCTCGGCCGTGATGCCGGGCGCGCCAGTCATGCCTTGGCCGCGGCACAACCGCTGAGCAGTGAATACGACGCCAAGCTGACGCGCGAGTATCCTCAATTGCAACGGTATCCCCTGGACCTCGCCACCTTCAGTACCTTCAACAAAACCGCCGGCACCGGGGACAAGCCCGCGCCACAGCTGTGGATCATCGACCCTCACGGCAATCTGGTGCTGCGCTACGACCCGACGGTGAAGGGTAAGGATCTGCTCAACGACCTGCGTCATCTGCTGAAACTGTCGAACATCGGATAAGGGCATCGTCATGGCCAAACCTGGATTTCGCCTCGCGCTGTTTGCCACCATGCTGGCACTGATTGTGGTGTTGCTCGGCGCCTACACCCGCCTGACCCACGCCGGGCTCGGTTGCCCGGACTGGCCGGGTTGCTATGGCTTTATCAGTGTGCCGAAAAGCGAAGTTCAATTGGCCCATGCCGAACTGCATTTTCCCGACGCCCCCGTCGAAGCCCATAAGGGCTGGAACGAGATGGTTCACCGCTACTTCGCCGGCACGCTGGGGCTGTTGATCTCGGTGCTGGCGGGTCGCGCCTGGGTCCATCGTCGTCATCCGGGGCAACCGGTGAAGTTGCCGTTGTTCCTACTGGCGGTGGTGATCGCCCAAGCGGCATTCGGCATGTGGACGGTAACGCTCAAGCTCTGGCCACAAGTGGTGACCGGGCATTTGCTCGGCGGCTTTGCGACGTTGAGCCTGCTGTTTTTGCTGACGTTGCGATTGTCCGGCGTGTTGCCGGCGCTGACCGTGCCACGGCGTTTGCAGTACTGGGCGACCGCCGGGTTGCTGCTGGTGATCGGGCAAATCGCCCTCGGTGGCTGGGTCAGTGCCAACTACGCGGCGGTGGCCTGTATCGACTTCCCGACCTGCCACGGGCAATGGCTGCCACCGGCTGATTTCGCCAACGGCTTTCACCTGACCCAACACATCGGCCCCAATTACCTCGGCGGGCAACTGGACAGCGATGCCCGCACCGCGATTCATCTGACTCACCGCATCGGCGCATTGCTGGTGACCCTGGTGTTGCTGGGGCTGGCCTGGCAACTGAAGGTGGTCGGCATGACGCGCCTGGCGGGGCTGGTGCTGATTGCACTCGCCGCACAAATCACCCTCGGCATCAGCAATGTGCTGTTTCACCTGCCGCTACCAGTGGCCGTCGCGCATAACGCGGGCGGCGCGGCACTGTTGCTGACGATAGTGCTGGTCAATTATCACGCGCGAACCAGTCTGGTTCGGGTCAAGCAGCAACCCCCTGCGCGCTGGCGGTTCAGCCCGCGCAAACACTCAGCCGGGCCCATAACAATAAAAGGAGAGATGCCATGGCGACTCTGATCGGCGCACGTCACAGTCAGGCGATCTGGCGTGACTACCTGGAGCTGACCAAGCCGAAAGTGGTGGTGCTGATGCTCATCACCTCGCTGGTCGGCATGTTCCTCGCGACCCGCGCCGGGGTACCGTGGACGGTGCTGGTGTTCGGCAATCTGGGGATCGCCTTGTGTGCCGGTGGTGCGGCGGCGGTCAACCATGTCGTGGACCGGCGCATCGATGCGGTCATGGCCCGCACGCACAAACGTCCCTTGGCCGAAGGCCGGGTGTCGCCGGCGGCCGCTCTGACGTTTGCCTTGGTATTGGCGGTGCTTGGGCAAGCCATACTGCTGGCTTTCACCAATCCACTGACGGCGTGGCTGACCCTGGCCTCGCTGCTCGGCTACGCGGTGGTCTACACCGGTTTCCTGAAACGCGCGACGCCGCAAAACATCGTCATCGGAGGCCTGGCCGGCGCCGCCCCGCCGCTGCTCGGCTGGACCGCCGCTACCGGCCACGTCAGCGCCGAACCACTGTTGCTGGTGCTGATCATCTTCGCCTGGACCCCGCCGCACTTCTGGGCACTGGCCATTCACCGCAAAGAGGAATACGCCAAGGCTGACATCCCGATGCTGCCGGTGACCCATGGCGAGCACTACACCAAGGTCCACATCCTGCTTTATACCTTCGCGCTGCTGGCCGTCAGCCTGATGCCGTACGTGATCCACATGAGCGGCGCGCTCTACCTGATTTGCGCGCTGGGACTGGGCGCGAGGTTTCTGCAATGGGCCGTGGTGCTGTACCGTGGCACTCGGCCGCACGCGGCGATCAACACCTTCAAGTACTCTATTTACTACTTGTTCCTACTGTTTATCGCGCTGCTCGTAGACCACTACTTACTGTTGAACCTATGACTCGAACCCAGAAAACCGTCTTCATCCTCGTTGCCCTGATCGCGCTGGTCCTGGGCCTGACCATCAACAAAGTGCTGTCCGGCAAAGGCCAGGGCGATCCGACAGCATTGATCGACGCCGGGATCATCCTGCTGCCGCAAAGCCGTAATCTGCCGGACGTGACGATGACCGATCAGGACGGTAAACCGGTGGCGGTCAACGCGTTGAAAGACAAATGGTCGCTGCTGTTCTTCGGCTACACCTTCTGCCCCGACATCTGCCCGACCACCCTCGCCCAGCTGCGCCAGATCAAGAGCGAACTGCCGCCAGAGGCTGTGGCCAAGTTGCAGATCATTCTGGTCAGCATCGACCCGAACCGCGACACGCCCCAGCAGCTCAAGCAGTACCTGGGCTACTTCGATCCGCAGTTCAAAGGCCTGACGGCTTCGTCGGTTGAAGACATTCAGAAACTGGCCAACGCGGTGAGCATTCCGTTCATTCCGGCGGATACCAATAAACCGAATTACACCGTCGATCACAGCGGCAACCTGGCGGTGATCGGGCCGGACGGGACGCAGCGTGGGTTCATTCGGGCGCCGTTGAACAACGTGAAATTGGTGGCGCAGTTGCCGGTGATGCTCGAGCGCAAATAGTTGTGCTGACACAGAACTAATGTGGGAGCGGCGGTGCGACGATTCGACTTGCTCGCGAAGGCGGTGGGTCAGCCAACATAAATGCTGAATGACACACCGCATTCGCGAGCAAGTCGAATCGTCGCACCGCCGCTCCCACAGGGTCCGTATTCCAGGCATAAAAAAACGGGGACGCAATCAATGCGTCCCCGTTTTTTATTGCTGTCAGATCAGAACGCCGGCAATACCGCGCCTTTGTACTTCTCGAGGATGAAGGCTTTCACTTCCGGGCTGTGCAGGGCAGCAATCAGCTTCTTCATCGCTTCGCTGTCCTTGTCGTCTGGACGGGCAACGAGGATGTTCACGTAAGGCGAGTCGTTGCCTTCGATGACGAGCGCGTCCTTGGACGGATCAAGCTTGGCTTCCAGCGCGTAGTTGGTGTTGATCAGCGCCAGGTCGACCTGGGTCAGCACGCGCGGGATGGTCGCGGCTTCCAGTTCACGGAATTTCAGGTCCTTGGAATTCTCGGTGATGTCCTTGACGGTCGCGAGGATGTTGTTCGAATCCTTCAACTTGATCAGGCCAGCCTTCGCCAGCAGCAACAGCGCACGGCCGCCGTTGGTGGCGTCGTTCGGGATCACCACGTTGGCGCCGCCTGGCAGCTCGGTCAGTGCTTTGTACTTGCTGGAGTAAGCGCCCAGCGGTTCCAGGTGCACGCCGGCAACGGCCACCAGATTGGTGCCCTTGGCCTTGTTGAATTCATCGAGGTACGGCTGGTGCTGGAAGAAGTTGGCGTCCAGACGTTTTTCGGCCACCTGCACGTTCGGCTGGATGTAGTCGGTGAAGACTTTGACCTTCAAGTCCACGCCTTCTTTGGCCAGGGCAGGTTTCACGAATTCGAGGATTTCTGCGTGCGGGACCGGGGTGGCCGCGACGGTCAGGGTTTCATTGGCCTGAGCAGAGAACGCTGCAACTGCTGCGAGCGCTACGAGTAATTTTTTCATTCAGCTAACTCCTTATGGGTACTCGCTTGCGACGCCTGAATTCGGCGCCTGCCAGCGAATGGCCGGCTCATTTGTCATTTACGGGACTCTTTACTTCCTGGAGAAGTGCACAACCAACTTGTCGCCAACGGTTTGCAGCACTTGGACCAGCACCAGCAGCAACATCACCGTCACGACCATCACATCAGGCTGGAAACGCTGGTAACCGAAACGGATCGCCAGGTCGCCCAAACCACCCGCGCCGACCACACCCGCCATCGCCGTGTAGGACACCAGTGTAATGGCTGTCACCGTAATCGCCGCGAAGATGCCCGGGCGGGCTTCCGGCAGCAAGGCATTGGTGATGATCTGCCGCGTCGTCGCGCCCATGGCCTGGGTCGCCTCGATAATGCCGCGATCCACTTCACGCAGGGCGGTTTCCACCAGTCGCGCGAAGAATGGCGTAGCGCCCACCACCAGCGGTGGAATCGCACCGGCGACACCGAGGGACGTACCGGTGATCAACACCGTGAACGGAATCATCACGATCAGCAGAATGATGAACGGCAGCGAACGCAGGATGTTCACCATCAGCGACAGCATTGCGTAAACGCCTTTGGCTTCCAGCAACTGACGCGGGCTGCAGAGGAACAACAGCACGCCCAAGGGCAGGCCGAGCAAAACGGTGAATAACAGCGAACCGAAGAGCATCAGAAAGGTATCGCCGGTAGCCAGCCAGATTTCGAACCAGTCGATATTGACGAAGAAACTTGCCAGGACTTCCATTAGCGCAGGACCTCCATGTGGACGTCAGCCGCAGTGAAACGGGCGAACGCCGCTTCCATGTCGCCACCGGTCACGGCCAGGGTCAACTGCCCGTATGGCACGTCTTTAATGCGGTCGATACGACCGGCCAGGATGCTGTAGTCCACACCCGTTTCCCGGGCGACGGTACCCAGCAATGGCGCGTAGGTCGCTTCGCCCTGGAAGGTCAGACGCACGATGCGGCCTGGAACGTGAGCGAAGTCGTCGCGCTGTTCGCTTTCGTCGATCTGCTCGTCCTCTTGCACGAAGCGCTTGGTGGTCGGGTGCTTCGGATGCAGGAACACCTCGGCCACCGAACCTTGCTCGACGATCACGCCAGCGTCCATCACCGCGACCTGGTCGCAGACCCGGCGGATCACGTCCATCTCGTGGGTAATCAACACGATGGTGAGCTTCAGCTCGCGATTGATCTCGGCCAGCAATTGCAGGACCGACGCAGTGGTCTGCGGGTCCAGTGCGCTGGTGGCTTCGTCGCACAGCAGGATTTTCGGCTTGGTCGCCAGGGCGCGGGCGATGCCGACGCGCTGCTTCTGGCCACCGGACAATTGCGCCGGGTACTTCTTGGCGTGGTCGGACAGGCCGACCCGCTTCAGCAATTCGGCCACACGCCGGTCGATGTCGCTGCGCGACAGTTCACCGGCCAGGGTCAGTGGCAGCGCGACGTTGTCGGCCACGGTCTTGGACGCCAGCAAGTTGAAGTGCTGGAAAATCATCCCGACTTGCTGACGGAAACGTCGCAGGCTGTTGGCGTCGAGCGCGGTGACTTCTTCGCCGTCGACGAATATCTTGCCGCCACTGGACTCTTCCAGGCGATTGATCAGACGCAGCAGGGTACTTTTTCCCGCACCGGAATGGCCGATCAGACCGAAGACCTGACCGTTCTCAATCGTCAGACTGGTCGGATGCAGGGCGGGAATATCCTTACCGGCGACGCGGTAAGTTTTGTGGACGTTTTGAAACTCGATCACGTAGCGAACCTTGTGGGGCGCGTTGGAAAAGGGTCAGCGGTTAGCCGGGCGCGCATTTTAGCCTGTCCGTATAGAGGTTATTAGCATTTATTCCGCATTCAACCTTCCATTTGGCAATAACGCGATCAAAGGTTAGAAAAAAGGAACGGCGCAAAACGTCATCAGTCACTAATTAGGCAACTCGAAAACGCCCCCGGTCCGTGCCAGGGGTATTGCTCAAGAGTCCTGGCTACGGCGGGAATCGCAACGAGGAGTTTTGTCTGATGAGTACTAAAAAACCTGCCGCAACCAAAAGCGCACTGGCCGGGACCGATACCCCGGACCGCGGTAACACCAATGCCAAGCTCGACAGCCTGGAACAATTTCGCTCCGACGCCACTGAACAGGCCCTGCGCACCAACCAGGGCGTGAAAGTCTCGGACAACCAGAACACGTTGAAAGCCGGCGCCCGCGGGCCATCGTTGCTGGAAGATTTCATCATGCGTGAAAAGATCACGCACTTTGACCATGAGCGCATTCCCGAGCGCATCGTCCACGCCCGCGGCACCGGTGCTCACGGCTACTTCCAGAGCTATGAAACCCATTCCGTGCTGACCAAGGCCGGGTTCCTACAAGACCCAAGCCAAAAAACCCCGGTCTTCGTCCGCTTCTCCACGGTGCAGGGCCCTCGTGGGTCGGGCGATACCGTGCGGGACGTACGAGGTTTCGCGGTGAAGTTTTTCACCGACGAAGGCAACTTCGACCTGGTGGGCAATAACATGCCGGTGTTTTTCATTCAGGATGCGATCAAGTTTCCTGACTTCGTGCACGCGGTGAAACCCGAGCCGCACAATGAGATGCCCACCGGCGGTTCAGCTCACGATACCTTTTGGGATTTTGTCTCTCTGGTACCAGAGTCGGCGCACATGGTGATCTGGACCATGTCCGACCGGGCGATCCCGAAAAGCCTGCGCAGCATGCAAGGCTTCGGCGTGCACACCTTCCGCCTGATCAATGCCGAAGGTAAATCGCGCTTCGTCAAATTCCACTGGCGCCCCACGGCCGGGACCTGTTCGTTGGTGTGGGATGAAGCGCAGAAACTCGCCGGTAAAGACACCGATTACCACCGTCGCGATCTCTGGGAGTCGATCGAGATGGGCGACTACCCGCAATGGGAACTGGGCGTACAGATCATCGAGGAGGAGAACGAACATAAATTCGACTTCGATATCCTCGACCCGACCAAGCTGATTCCGGAAGAACTGGTGCCGATCACCCCGTTGGGCAAGATGACCCTCAACCGTAACCCCGATAACTTCTTCGCCGAAACCGAACAGGTCGCCTTCTGCCCTGGGCATATCGTGCCGGGGATCGACTTTTCCAACGATCCATTGCTGCAAGGTCGATTGTTTTCCTACACCGATACGCAAATCAGCCGACTTGGCGGGCCGAACTTTCACGAGATCCCGATCAACCGCCCGGTCGCACCGTTCCACAATGGTCAACGGGACGCATTGCATCGCACCACCATCGACAAGGGCCGCGCGTCCTACGAGCCGAACTCCATTGATAGCGGTTGGCCGAAAGAAACACCGCCGGCAGCCCAGGATGGCGGCTTCGAAAGTTATCCAGAGCGCATCGACGCCAACAAGATCCGTCAGCGCAGCGAATCATTCAGCGACCACTTCTCCCAGGCGCGACTGTTTTTCCACAGCATGAGCAAGCATGAGCAGGAGCACATCATCTCGGCTTACAGCTTCGAGTTGGGCAAGGTTGAGCGGGAGCTCATCCGCGCGCGCCAGGTAAATGAGATTCTGGCCAACATCGATCTGGAACTGGCCAAGCGAGTGGCGCAGAACCTGGGGTTGCCAGCGCCCAAAGCCGGGACGGTCGAAGTACGCAAAACCTCACTGGATCGCTCGCCGGCCCTGAGCCAGGCCAACTTGCTGCCGGCGGATATCAAAACCCGCAAAGTGGCAATCCTGGCAGCCAATGGCGTCGATGGTGCAGCGATTGATGCCATGAAGAAAGCGCTGAAGGCAGAAGGTGCACACGCCAAACTGCTCGGCCCGACTTCTGCGCCTGTGACCACCGCCGATGGCAAAGCATTGCCGGTCGATGCGTCAATGGAAGGCTTGCCTTCGGTGGCGTTCGATGCGGTGTTTGTGCCCGGTGGCGCGGCGTCGATCAAGGCGCTAAGCACCGACGGGGTGGCGCTGCATTACCTGCTGGAGGCGTACAAGCACCTGAAGGCGATTGCACTGCAAGGCGAGGCCAAACAGTTGCTGGATGTGTTGAAGCTGGAGGCTGATGCGGGGTTGATCGTGGGCACGGATGCGAAGTTGATCAAACCGTTTTTTGCCGCGATCGGGCAGCATCGGGTGTGGGACAGGGAGCCGAAAGCCAAGGCGATTCCGGCTTAAATATCTTTGGCGTTTGAAATGACGCTATCGCGAGCAAGCTCGCTCCCACAGGATTGAGGGTTGACCACAGATTTGTGATCACCCCATCCAATGTGGGAGCGNGCTTGCTCGCTATGCTTTTAGGGTTTGCGAGGACTCAGAACCATCTGCGCCGGCACGTTGCGCAGAATCTGCTTCTCCAGGTTCAGGTCAAAATCCGCATCGAGCTTCTTCACTCGCTTGGTCAGCAACGTGGTCAACCAAGGGAAGTCCTGGGTGCGTGGCGCCTGAATACTCACATCGCACTGGTAATTCACCACATCGGCGGCGATCGCATCCAGTTGACGACGAAGCTTGGTCATATCAGTAAGGTTCAACGCAACCGTGGTGCTTTCAGCCGTCGGATCAATGACTTTGGCCTGTGGCTTGGCTTCGGCAGCCATGAGCGCAGCTTCGGCTCTATCCAGCTCAGCTTTACGGGCATTAACGATGGCGTTGTTGACCCCACCGGTCAGCGCCGGAGCCTTGGGCATCAACGCCCGGGCCCGGGCCAGCGCCGTCGCGGCAGCATTCACATCACCTTTTTGCAGCACGATCTGACTGCGGCGCAGATAGGCTTCGGCCAGTTGCCGCTGGTATTGCACAAGGGATTGATCGTTGGGCGACTCGGCCTGCAAGGCGGCGAGTTGATCTTCGGCAGTCGCAAGCTCACTGCTGGCGAGGCTTTGTTCCAGCTGCGCGATGGCCGTGGCCCGTGCACAGGTAGCCTCGGTGGCCGCCGGTGGCGTGCTTTGGCAAGCGCCCAGTAGCAGCGAAAATGCAACAAGGAGCAGATAACGGGAGGCGAACGGCTTCATTCCTGCGACTCTCTATTTGCGCAAAAAACGAGCAAGTCTACACCCCTCGACGGGGCAGGACAAAACTCAGCAGAAACAGTGCGGCGGCCGTCACCACAATCGATGGGCCCGCCGGGGTGTCCTTGAACCACGACAGCGACAGCCCGCCACAGACCGCGAGCATGCCCAGCAGGCTCGCGCCCAGTGCCATCTGCTCCGGTGACCGGGCGTGACGTTGTGCCGCAGCCGCCGGGATGATCAGCAAGGACGTAATCAGCAACACACCGACGATTTTCATCGCCACAGCGATCACCACGGCAATCAACAACATCAGGGTCAGGCGCAACGCCGCCACCGGCAGACCTTCAACCCTGGCCAGTTCTTCATGCACCGTGATTGCCAGCAATGGCCGCCACAACGTCACCAGCAAGGCTAGAACAGCCGCGCTGCCGCCGAGTATCCAGGCCAGATCGGTCGGGCTGATCGCCAGCAAGTCGCCGAACAGATAAGCCATCAGGTCGATCCGCACTTCGTGCATGAAGCTTAGTACGACCAAGCCCAAAGAGAGCGTGCTCGGTGCGAGAATTCCCAAAAGCGTGTCGGACGCCAGCGGTTGGCGCTGTTGCAAGGTCACCAGCAACACCGCTAACAGCAGGCAGCCTACGGTGACCGCAACGGTCGGACTGACATCCAGCAGAAAACCCAGCGCCACGCCGAGTAGCGCGGCATGGGAAAGGGTGTCGCCGAAATAGGCCATGCGCCGCCAGACCACGAACGAACCCAGCGGGCCCGCGACCAATGCCAGGGCCAGACCTGCAAGCAGGGCGTAGAGCAGAAAATCAGCCATGCTTGCAGCTATCTCCGTGAACGTGGGTAGGGGCCGACGGGGCGGCGCTGACCACCGAGCCATGCAGGTCATGGGCGTGGTCGTGATGGTGGTGATAAATCGCCAGGCTTTGTGCGTTCTTTCCGAACAGCTCGACGAAAGCCGGATCACTGCTGACCTGCTCGGGATGCCCGGAGCAGCAAACGTGGCGGTTGAGGCAGACCACCTGGTCGGTGGTGCTCATCACCAGATGCAGGTCGTGGGACACCATCAACACGCCGCAACCGTGGCGGTCGCGCAATCGTGTAATCAGGCTGTAGAGCTCGGCCTGACCGGCCACATCGACGCCTTGCACAGGTTCATCGAGTACCAGCAATTCCGGCTCGCGCAGCAATGCCCGGGCCAGCAGCACCCGCTGCATTTCGCCTCCGGAAACACTTTGCACCGGGCTGTCGATCACCTGTTCGGCGCCGACTTCCTTGAGTGCCGCTAAGGCCATGGCGCGGTCCACGCCCGGCACCAGACGCAAAAAACGCAGCACCGACAGCGGCAGCGTCGGATCGACGTGAAGTTTTTGCGGCATGTAACCGACCCGCAGCTTCGGTTTGCGCCATACGCTGCCCCTGTCCGGCTTCAACAGACCGAGTACCGCGCGCACCAGCGTGGTCTTGCCGGCACCGTTAGGGCCGATCAGGGTGACGATCTGTCCGGGCTCGACGCTCAGCTCGATGTTATCCAGCACGTTTTGCCCGGCAAAGGTGACGGCAACCTGCTCGAGGCGGATCAGCGCGTTGCTCATCAAACCCCCTGGCAACCTGAGCAGAGGCCGACCACTTCAACGGTCTGGCCTTCCACGACAAATCCGACATCCTTGGCGCTGCCGATGATCGCGTCGCTGATGGATTTCTGTTCGAGTTCAATGGCGGCGTGGCATTCGCGGCAAATCAGGAACTGGCCCTGGTGGGCATGTTCCGGGTGATTGCAGCCGACGAAGGCGTTCAGCGAGGAGATGCGGTGTACCAGGCCGTTTTCCAGCAGAAAGTCCAGCGCACGGTACACGGTCGGCGGCGCCGCGCGGCGGCCGTCCTGCTCGCTGAGCACCGCGAGAATGTCATAGGCACCCAACGGTTTGTGGCTTTGCCATACCAGTTCCAGCACCCGCCGGCGCAAGGCGGTCAGGCGCAGGCCTTGACGTGCGCACAGAACATCGGCCTCAGACAATGCGCTATGGACGCAATGAGAGTGGTCGTGGGGACGGCTGGCAATCGGTGTTTTAGGCATGAGCGGCGACGAGTTTTGTGAGAGACGTTATTATGTTACCTGTTCTCGCCTCTTCGAGTGATCATCGTGTCCCGACTTTTTTCTATCTTTGTCGCATTTGTCGCCAGTTTTCTGCTGATGGGTTCAGCTCACGCCGAAGTCAAAGTTCTCACCAGTATCAAGCCTCTACAGCTGATTGCCGCTGCGGTGCAGGACGGTGTGGCGATTCCGGAAGTCTTGCTGCCGCCTGGTGCCTCGCCTCATAACTATGCCTTGCGCCCATCCGACGTACGGAAGGTGCAATCGGTCGATCTGGTGTACTGGATCGGTCCGGGCATGGAAGGTTTCCTGCCCCGCGTGCTGAATGGTCGTACGCTGCCCAGCGTCGCCGTGCAGGATTTACCGGGCCTGAAACTGCGACATTTCGCCGAAGATAGCCACTCCCACGCCGAAGAAGCCGACGAGCATGATCACGATCACCGTCCCGGCAGTCTGGACGCGCACTTGTGGCTTTCGCCGGTCAACGCCCGCGTCATCGCCACAAAAATGGCCGCAGACCTGAGCGCAGCCGATCCGACCAATGCCGCACGTTATCAGAGCAACCTCAAGGCGTTCGATGAGCGCCTGGATGCAATGGATCTTCGCTTGAAAGCGCGTCTGGCCGGCATCGCGGGCAAACCGTACTTCGTATTCCATGAGGCCTTCGACTACTTCGAAGACGCCTATGGCCTCAAGCACGCGGGCGTTTTCAGCGTCGCTGCCGAGGTCCAGCCCGGCGCCCAGCACGTCGCGGCGATGCGCGCTCGTTTGCAGGAAATCGGCAAGACCTGCGTGTTCAGCGAACCGCCTCTGCGTCCGCGCCTGGCGGAAACCCTGGTGGCGGGTCTGCCGGTGAAGCTGGCGGAACTGGACGCGCTGGGCGGGTACACGCCAGCGACCGCTCAGGGGTATGAGCAGGTGCTGGAGAAATTGGGGAGTGATTTGGCGGGGTGCCTGGAGTCGTTGTAATTCGAAAATTGCGGCGCCCCATTCGCGAGCAAGCCCGCTCCCACATGGACCGCATAAATCCTGTGGGAGCGGGCTTGCTCGCGAAGCTTTTAAAGGGCGAACGGCAGCGGCGTGCTGACCTTCTGCCGCTGCGCCAGTCGCTGCTGAAACTCCATCGGATCGTGAATCAGCACGTCCTGCCCGGCAAACGACTCGGCGGCGATCAACCGCGACAGCCAGAACCGCACACACGCTACCCGCAGCATGGTCGGCCACAACCCCGCCTCGGCCGCCGTGAACGGTCGCAGCGCTGCATAAGCGCCAAGCAATGCCCTCGCCCGCGGCCCGTCGATCAACCCGCTTTCGTCCGAACACCAGTCGTTCAAGGCGATCGCCACGTCGTAGAGCATCGGCCCCGAACAGGCGTTGTAGAAGTCGATCAACCCGGTCAGGTGAGTGCCTTCAAACATCGCGTTATCGCGGAACAGGTCGGCGTGGATGTTGGCTCGCGGCAGCGCCAGAATTTTCGTCTTCTGCTGTGTGATTTCGTCCAGAGCCCGTTGCAGCAGATCGCTTTGCTCGGCATTGAGGTGCGACAGCAACTGCGTGCCCTCTTCCAGCATCCAGTCCAGGCCGCGATCGGTCTTGCGCTTGATCATATTGGCCTGGGTCGCCAGATGCAGATGGCCGAGCAACTCGCCCACCTGAGCGCAATGCTGCGCATTGGCTTCCTTGATGTGCTTGCCTGCCAGACGCGGCTGCAACAGCGCAGGTTTGCCGGCCAGTTCGCGCAAGGCGACGCCGTCGGTGGTGCGCAAGGCATAAGGCACTGGCAGGTCGGCGTCATGCAGCACGTCGAGCAACTCGATGAAGAATGGCATTTCCTGAACCGGACCACGCTCAACCAGGGTCAGGACAAATTCGCCCTGCTCCAGGCTGATGAAGAAATTGGTGTTTTCGCTACCGGCGGCAATCCCCTGGAAATCAAGCAGGCGGCCGAGCCCGTAAGGGGCGAGAAAGGTTTCCAGCTCGGGCCGAGCCAGCGGGGTGAACACAGACATGTTTGAACTGCCAGTACGGGCGCCGCTGCTTGAGCCAGCGCCGATTGAAATTAAGAAGCTACTTCCACTCAAAAATCTTCCACGACGGAATCAGCATATCCGGCTGATCCGAGCGGATGTAGTTTGCATCGGTCCCGTCAGCGCGCACCAGAAAATACGGCGGTGCGCCCTTCGGCGTGACCTTGATCGCGTACAGGAAACCGTTTTGGCGGTACTCCTGGATGGTTTTGTCCCCTTCCGTGCGGATCGTGACTTCTGGCTCCGGTGTCGGTGCATCGTCCGCCGCCATGACGGCCAACGGAACGGATGCAAACAACCCAGCCAGCAACAGGCGATTTAGTGTGCGCATGATAACCTTGTCCCTTTGTCGTCAACGGTCCCGCTATTCTAGCGCCGGACCCGCCGAAAAGGTTGATCCTGCTCATGAGCCAAGCCCCCCTCGTCCTGGTGGACGGTTCTTCTTACCTGTACCGCGCCTTTCACGCCCTGCCGCCGCTGACCACTTCCAAAGGTTTGCCAACCGGTGCGGTCAAGGGCGTGCTGAACATGCTCAAGAGTCTGCGCAAGCAGTACCCGGGAAGTCCGTTCGCTGTGGTGTTCGACGCCAAGGGTGGGACATTTCGCGATGACATGTACGCCGAATACAAGGCCAACCGCCCAAGCATGCCCGACGACATGCGTGTTCAGATCGAGCCGCTGCACCAGAGCGTGATCGCCCTGGGCTTCCCACTCCTGTGCGTCGAAGGCGTCGAAGCCGATGACGTGATCGGCACCCTGGCCCGCAGCAGCGCGGCGGCCGACCGCCCGGTGGTGATCTCCACCGGCGACAAGGACATGGCGCAGCTGGTCGACGGCCACATTACCTTGGTCAATACCATGACCGGTAGCGCGCTGGACGTGGAGGGCGTGAAGGAGAAATTCGGCGTCGCTCCCGAGCAGATCATCGATTACCTGGCACTCATGGGCGATTCTTCCGACAACATTCCGGGCGTTCCGGGCATTGGCCCGAAGACCGCTTCCGGCCTGTTGGTCGGCGTGAACGGCGGCCTGACCGAGCTCTATGCACAGCTCGACATCGTCCCGACCCTGCCGATTCGCGGGGCCAAAACCCTGCCGGCCAAGCTCGAAGAGCACAAGGAGATGGCGTTTCTCTCCTATCAATTGGCAACCATCAAGATCGACGTGCCGCTGGATATCGGCCTCGACGACCTGCAAATGGGCAACCCGGATCACGACAAACTCGCCGAGCTCTATACCCTGCTGGAGTTCAAGAGCTGGTTCGAAGAGAACCAGCGCGACGCCAAGCGTTCCGGTCAGGAAGTCGCCGCTCCGGTGGCTGAAGAAGCGGCCGTCGATACCGAACTCAAGTACACCACCATCCTCACCCAGGCTGATTTCGACCTGTGGCTGAAGAAACTCAACGACGCCAAGTTGATTGCCTTCGACACCGAAACCACCGGCATCGATGCGCAGCAGGCACAACTGGTGGGCCTGTCTTTCGCTGTACAAGCCAACGAAGCGGCCTACATCCCGCTGACCCATTCCTACATGGGCGTGCCGGATCAGCTCGATCGCGACACCGTGCTGCGCGCGCTGAAACCGATCCTGGAAGACCCGAGCAAACTCAAGGTTGGCCAGCACGCCAAGTTCGACATGAACATCCTGGCCAACTGCGCTATCGGTGGCGATCAGAGCTGCGGCATCACCGTGCAAGGCGTCGCTTTCGACACAATGCTCGAATCCTACGTGCTGGACTCCACCGCGACCCGCCACGACATGGACAGCCTGGCGCTCAAGTACCTGAATCACACCACTACCAGTTTTCAGGACATCGCCGGCAAGGGCGCCAAGCAGCTGACGTTCGATCAGATATCCCTGGAACTGGCCGGGCCTTACGCTGCCGAAGACGCCGACGTAACGCTGCGCCTGCATCAAACCCTGCTGGAAAAACTCAACGCCATCCCGAGCCTGAGCAAGGTCCTGAGCGAAATCGAAATGCCGTTGGTGCCGGTTTTGGCACGGATTGAACGCCAAGGCGCGCTGGTCGATGCCAACCTGCTGGGCATTCAGAGCGTCGAGCTGGGCGAGAAAATGGTCGTCCTCGAGCGTGAGGCGTTCGCCATTGCCGGGGAAGAATTCAACCTCGGCTCGCCGAAGCAATTGGGCGTGATCCTGTACGAAAAACTCGGCCTGCCAATCCTCAGCAAAACCGCCAAGGGCCAGGCGTCCACCGCCGAAGCCGTGCTGGCGGAACTGGCTGAACAGGATTTCCCGCTGCCCAAAGTGCTGATGCAGTACCGCTCGATGAGCAAGCTGAAAAGTACCTACACCGATCGCCTGCCAGAGCAGATCAACCCGCGCACCGGGCGGATTCATACCTCTTACCACCAAGCCGTAGCGGCGACCGGGCGTTTGTCGTCCAGCGATCCAAACCTGCAGAACATTCCGATCCGCACCGCTGAAGGGCGTCGGATTCGTCAGGCGTTCGTCGCGCCAAAAGGCTACAAGCTGCTGGCAGCGGACTATTCGCAAATCGAACTGCGAATCATGGCTCACCTGGCCAAGGACGAAGGTTTGCTGCACGCATTCCGCAACGATCTGGACGTGCACAAGGCCACTGCCGCCGAAGTTTTCGGCGTTGAACTGGCAGCGGTCACCACTGATCAGCGTCGTAGCGCCAAGGCGATCAACTTCGGCTTGATCTACGGAATGAGCGCGTTTGGCCTGGCCAAACAGATTGGTGTTGATCGCAAGCAATCCCAGGCCTACATCGACCGTTACTTCGCCCGTTACCCAGGCGTGCTGGAATACATGGAGCGCACCCGTGCCCAGGCTGCCGAACAAGGTTTCGTCGAAACCATCTTCGGTCGTCGCTTGTACCTGCCGGAAATCAACGCGAAAAACCCGGCCCTGCGCAAAGGTGCCGAACGCACGGCGATCAACGCCCCGATGCAAGGCACCGCGGCGGACATCATCAAGAAAGCCATGATTGCCGTGGATAGCTGGCTGACAGCATCAGGGCTCGACGCCAAAGTCATCCTGCAGGTGCACGATGAATTGGTTCTGGAGGTGCGTGAAGATTTGGTCGACCAGGTCCGTGATGAAATTCGCGTGCACATGAGCGATGCAGCGAAGCTTGATGTGCCGCTGTTGGTCGAGGTTGGCGTAGGAAATAACTGGGATGAGGCTCACTGAGCCGTGTGAAAAGGCGTTTTCCGCTGCGGCATAGTGCCGCAACAGAAAGGACGAAGGGCTCTTAGTTCGGAAAATTCGAGGGGCTATTCCAAAGGCTTTTTAAAAAATTATGAACTAATCTCCTGAATCGCCACTCAGAGTTACTGAATGGGTGGTGAAGCCCTTCGATGCTCCTAATGTTGTGTTAAGTGTTGGCAGATATCTGGACCCCGCCCTAGCGGTCCGGAACTTGAACCCCGGAACTTCCCCCTCCCCATAAGAAGTCCGGGGTTTTTTTTGCCCGCGGTTTATTAATCCGCGAGCTCGGCGCCCTTGTCCGCCAGTTCCATCCAGCCTGCCAGTACAGTGTAGGCGTCTTCCAGGCCCATGCGTTTTGGCGCCGAGAACAACTGGATGCTGATCGCATCTCCCCAACCCTTGCGGATGTCTGCCTGAACCTTGAGCAGGACGTTTTTCGCCGCGCCGTAGGTCAGCTTGTCGGCTTTGGTCAGCAAAATGTGCATCGGCATGCCGCTCGCGACAGCCCAGTCGAGCATCAGCAGGTCGAAGTCGGTCATTGGATGACGGATGTCCATCATCAAGATCAGACCCTTCAAACTCTCCCGACCACCCAGATAGGCTTCCAGGTGACGCTGCCAGTGCAGCTTCAACGGGATAGGCACTTTCGCGTAACCGTAACCCGGCAGGTCGACCAGACGACGATCATCGTCTAGCTTGAAGAAGTTCAAGAGCTGCGTGCGACCCGGAGTTTTCGAGGTCCGCGCAAGGCTGGCGTGCGTCAGGGTGTTCAGCGCACTGGACTTGCCGGCGTTGGAACGCCCGGCGAAGGCCACTTCAAAGCCTTCGTCGTCGGGACATTGATCGACTTTGGCAGCGCTGAGCATGAAGGTGGACTGTTGGCACAGGCCGAGGATGGGGTTCTTGAGTTGCATGGGATTTCCGATGTGGGCGGCGCCGGGAATGGACGCGGCGAGCAGTGTCGTTTCCGTTTCAGTGACGCCAGTATATAATGCCGCAGATTTTGTGTGCGCTTTGTCCCAGCGTAGGATGAAGTTCACGAGAGCGATTGACCTTGATTGCGCACTAGAACGCAGAACGCTCTCAACCCTGAAAAGGTCGTTTTATGACGAAATGGCTGCTAGCTGCCGGTGTCTTGATGCCGCTTTACAGCGCTCAGGCTACACAGGATCCGGAAGCTGTGTACAACCGTGTTTGTGGTGCCTGTCATTCCGGCCAACTACCCATGGCGCCCAAAAAGGGTGATCAGGATGCTTGGACGCCGAGGTTGGCGAAAGGTATGGAGACGCTGGTGCAACACGTGACCCAGGGTTTCAAGGCGATGCCGCCGCGTGGTTTGTGCATGGACTGCAGTGCCGAGGATTACCAAGCAATCATCCAGTGGATGAGCGAGTGATCCCGGTCCATAACTCTTTAACCCTTAGCCGTAGTTGGATTAGCTGATGAACAAATTGATCGTGAGTCTGCTGTTGACCGTGGGGATCTCCGGCATTGCCCATGCTGCAGGTGATGCGACTGCTGGTCAGGCGAAAGCCGCAGTATGTGGCGCCTGTCATGGCCCGGATGGCAACAGTATGGCGCCTAACTTTCCGAAACTGGCAGGCCAGGGCGAGCGTTATCTGAACAAGCAGCTACACGACATCAAGTCCGGCAAACGCACGGTACTGGAAATGACCGGCCTGCTGACCAACCTGAGCGATCAGGATCTGGCCGATATCGCCGCCTACTTCGCCAGCCAGAAAGGCAGCGTTGGCGCCGCCGACCCGAAAGTCGTTTCTCGCGGTGAAGCATTGTTCCGCGGCGGCGATCTGGCCAAGGGCCTGCCAGCCTGCACCGGTTGCCACTCGCCAAATGGCGCGGGCAACGCAGCCGCCGGCTTCCCGCACCTGGGCGGCCAGCACGCTCAGTATGTAGCCAAGCAACTGACCGACTTCCGCAAGGAAGAAGGCGGTCGCAGCAACGATGGCGACACCAAAACCATGCAGACCATTGCAAAAAGGCTGAGCGACGAAGATATCGCAGCAGTGTCCAGCTACATTCAAGGCCTGCACTAAGGCCGGCGAATCGGGCGTCGCGCGAGGCTTACATCTCCTGCAACGTTAACGCTCTATTAATCCGTCGCAGCAAGTATAAAAAGGGTGGCTTAGGCCGCCCTTTTTTGTGGCCGCTGCCGTTACACTACAGAACTCAAGCCCGCCAGTACCTGTCTGAAAACAGGTCGCGCGAGGCGACCAAAATTGTCCAGGAGTAAAGCATGCGTAATCTGATCATCAGCGCCGCACTCGTCGCTGCCAGCCTGTTCGGCATGACCGCCCAAGCGGCTGAAGCACCCGCAGCGCCTTATGTCGAATTGAGCAATCCCGTCCCGGTAGCGGTGCCTGGCAAGATCGAAGTGGTGGAGCTGTTCTGGTACGGCTGCCCGCACTGCTACGCTTTCGAACCCGTGATCAATCCATGGGTTGAGAAACTGCCTTCCGACGTGAACTTTGTCCGCATTCCGGCCATGTTCGGCGGCCCGTGGAACGCACACGGCCAGATGTTCCTGACCCTTGAAGCCATGGGCGTCGAAAACAAGGTTCACGCTGCGGTGTTCAACGCAATTCAAAAAGAACACAAGAAGCTGGTCGACAAGAATGAAATGGCAGATTTCCTGGCCACTCAGGGCGTAGACAAGGACAAGTTCCTGGCCACCTTCGACTCCTTCGCCATCAAGGGCCAAATCGTCAAGGCCACTGACCTGGCCAAAAAGTACGAAATCTCCGGCGTTCCGACCATGATCGTCAACGGCAAGTATCGCTTCGACGTGGGCTCTGCCGGCGGCGCCGAGCAAGCATTGCAACTGGCCGACAAGCTGATCGACAAAGAGCGAGCGGCTAGCAAGGCTGCTACCAACTAAGCGCGGCGACTGCCATGCGCCGCTGGGGTACTGAACGCGTCGTTGGCCTGCATGATCCGCGGGTCAACGAGCATCATCTGGAGTCGACGGGCCTGCCCGCAGACAGTCGTCTGCGCTTGCTCAGTTTCAATATCCAGGTTGGCATCAGTACCGAGCGCTATCACCACTACCTGACCCGAGGCTGGCAGCATCTGTTGCCGCACACCGGGCGTGCCGACAATCTGCAAAAGATCGGCAATCTGCTGGGCGACTTCGATCTGGTCGCCTTGCAGGAAGCCGATGGCGGCAGCTTGCGATCAGGCTACGTCAACCAGGTCGAACACTTGGCCCAGCTCGGCGCATTCCCCTACTGGTATCAACAACTCAATCGCAATCTCGGACGCCTCGGCCAGCACAGCAATGGTGTGCTCAGCCGCCTGCGTCCGTGGGCGATTGAAGATCATCCGCTACCGGGGCCCAAGGGTCGCGGGGCGATTCTGGTGCGCTTTGGCGAAGGTCCTGAGGCGCTGGTGGTGGTCATGATGCACCTGGCACTGGGCGCTCGCGCCCGCAGCATGCAACTGGCTTACATCCGCGAGTTGATCGGCGGCTATAAACACCAGGTGCTGATGGGCGACATGAATACCCATGCCAGTGACTTGCTGCAAAACTCCCCGTTGCGTGACCTCGGCCTGCTCGCGCCGCAACTGGAAGCGACGTTCCCTAGCTGGCGCCCGCAGCGCTGTCTGGACCATATTCTGCTGAGCCCCACCCTGACCCTTGAAAAGGTCGAGGTGCTGGCACAACCCATTTCCGATCACCTGCCGGTCGCGGTAGAGATTCGTCTGCCGGGTTCGCTCACGGCCGATGCATTGCCCGCGTTGAGTCCTGCCCCTCGCGGATCCCATGAATGAGCGACGAAGCACAGCGCTGGAAAGAAAAATACCTCAAAAGCATCGAACAACAGGAAAAGCTCGAACGTCGATGGGACGCCCGGCTCGATCTGCTGCGTCGTGGCCTGGTGCGCAGCACGCTGGCAGCCGAGGGCACCGACCGCGTCGTTGACCAATGCATGAAGGAAATGCGTGAAGTCGTGCGCACCGACGACATGGACGCCGGCCTGGCCGCCCTGCTTCCGCGGCTGGAAAAAGCCGTGCTCGACTCCGAACAACGCCGGGAAACCCGGGTTAACCAGACCAGCGCTGCATTGACCGCGCTGGTCTCGCAGCTTCAAACATTACCGCTGCCCCGCGAGGTAAGCCGGCCGCTGAAAAACTTCGCCAAGCATCTGGAGGCAAGAGTCGGGCAGGCGCGCGAAATTCCGTTGCTGCTCAGCGAACTGAGCGGCCTGCAAGGCAAAGCCCTGAATCAGCTTGAAAACCCGGCAGAACCCGGTCGCCCTGGTTTGCTGCAGCGACTGTTTGGTAGCCGTGAAGCGGATGAAGCGGCATCACAGATTGCCTCCGGCACCTTCCCGACAACCGCCCCGCAGCCAGCCGAAGCGGTTGCTGTGCCTCATGCCGAGACACCACAGGTAACCGTCGATCTCGCTCCAGAGATCGATAAGCCGCAAGTGGCGGTCGCACAAGTTGCCGCGCCCGCTACTGCATCCGAGCCAACGACGATCGAGGCTCCACCCGCAGCAGCGCCTTCTCCTGCAGTTGTAGCGTTTGTCCCGCCGGTGCTTGAGCCGGAGCGAGCACGCGCCCAGACTCCAGAGACGCAACCGCAACCGGACATAGAACATCCAGAAGAACCCGCTCCATCAATCATCGAGCCAGAAATTCAGGCTCAACCGGCTATCAATCCCGACGAACTGACCCCGGTGGTCTATCTCGACAGCCTGCCGTTGCCCCCGGCCCTGGCCGAAGTGTTGGCAGCCGTAGACACTGAACAATCCGAGCCGGATGTTCTCTACGCCCTGCCGGACTCACCCGAGCCGTCCTACAGCTCGGTGGCCAAGCATATCGAAGACACGCTACTGGGCCTGCTCGACGACCTGACGCTGCCCGAGCGTCATCGTCCGCAAGCCGAAGCGATGCGTGATCGCCTGCAAAACGGTTTGAATTGGTACGAACTGCTGCCAATCCTCGACGATCTGGCAACCTTGATGCTGGCAATCACCGACAGTGGCCAGCATGAATTCGAAGCCTACTTGCAACAGCTAAACGAACGCCTCGAGTCATTCCAAAGCAACTTGCAAGCCGCCAGCGAAGGCCATGCCGACAACCGTTCCGCCGCACGTGAGATGGACACGCAGATCCGCGAGCAGGTCGACGGCTTACAGAGCAGCATGCAGGAAGCCGCCGACCTGGACGATCTCAAGCACGTCCTGGAAAACCATCTGGAAGGCCTGCTCGGCACCATGGACCAGCACCAGAAACAGCGTGACGAGCGCGAGCAGGAAGTCGCAGCCCGTCTCCATGGTCTGGCCGAACGCGTTGCGCACATGGAGCAGGAAGCCCTGGGCTACCGCGAGCATCTTGAAGAGCAGCGTCAGAAGGCGTTGATCGACCCGCTGACCGGCCTGCCTAACCGGGCCGCCTGGAGCGAACGGCTGGATTACGAAATCAACCAATGGCAGCAACACGACAACACCCTGTTGCTGGCAATGCTCGACCTCGACCATTTCAAACGCATTAACGATAACTATGGCCACCTGGCGGGCGACAAAGTACTGAAAATCATTGCCAGCGTGCTACGCAAGCGCCTGCGTGGGACGGATTTCATCGCCCGGTTCGGCGGTGAGGAGTTTGTCCTGTTGATGCCAGACACAGTGCCAGCTGCTGGTGCGAAACTGCTGGAAAAGCTGCGCGCCTCGATCGAAGCCTGCCCTTTCCACTTCAAGGGCGAGCCAGTAACCATCACCATTTCCATGGGCCTGACTGCATTCAAACCCGGCGAACATAGCGATTTGGTCCTTAAAAGAGCCGATCAGGCTCTATATCGCGCGAAACATGCCGGCCGTAACCAAGTGGCACTGGGCTGACGGTCAATTGTTCCATTTTGTTTAAAACTTCGCGTCGGCCTTCTGCGCGCAAGACAGTACGTTACACTGTTGCATTACTGTCTTGCGTGTATTGCCTTCTGCCATGAAATATCTATCTCTCATCGTGTCGCTGACTCTGTTGGCCGGTTGTGCCAGCGGCCCCCGGTTCGACACCCGTCACCCTTCAGCCAATTACGACAGCCGCATTCAGTTCGTGGTGGTGCACTACACCAACGCGTCACTGGAACGCTCGCTGCAACTGCTGACCCACGGCGACGTCAGCAGCCACTATCTGATTGGCGACGACAAGGGCGCCACCATCTACAAGCTGATGGATGAAAACCTCCGAGCCTGGCACGCCGGGGAAAGCGAATGGCAGGGCCGGACCTGGTTGAACTCCAGCTCCATCGGTATCGAAATCGTCAATCCGGGTTTTAAAGACACCCCTACCGGGCGCCTTTGGTACCCCTACAGCGAAGACCAGGTCCAGTCCCTGATCGTCCTGCTCAAGGACATCAGCAAGCGTTACGCCATCAATCCCCGCAACATCATCGGCCACAGCGACATCGCCCCCCTGCGCAAGCTTGATCCGGGGCCGCTGTTCCCCTGGAAGCGTCTGGCTGCCGAAGGCCTGGGAATCTGGCCGAACGAGCAGGCCGTAACGCGTCAGCAAGCACAGTTCGAAGTACAACTGCCAACCATCAGCTGGTTTCAGGCACAGCTGGCCCGCGCGGGTTATCCCACGCCGCAAACCGGCGAACTGGATGTTGCGACACGTCATGTGATTGCGGCCTTCCAGATGCATTTTCGACCGTCACGTTTCGACGGCACCCCGGATGCGCAAACCGCAGCGCTTCTACAAGTCTTGAACCAGACAAAATAATGACGCCCGCCCGACGGTCAGGGCTTTTTTTCCAATCAGCAGCTATAACTCATTGGTAATTCTTCGGATATTCCCTATGCCTGCTGCTCGAGAGAAACTACGTAGTTGGTTCTTTCGCCCTTGGTTTTTGGCGATACTGGCTGCTGCCTTGAGCGCGACACTTCTGATGGCCGGCAGTCTGTTCGTGGCCATGCATCAAGTCGAGCAGAGCGAAAGCGAAGAAATGAACGCCCAGGGCGAGCGCTTCCTTGCTCGTCTGGAGCAACTTTTCGGGCAGTTGCGGGAAAGCCTCGACGACCTGGAAGCCCAGCCGTTACGCGGCTGCGATGACGAAATGATCGCGACCTTGCAACAGGTCAGCTTCAATTATCGCTTCGTTTACGAAGCCGCTTATATGGACGCCTCGCGGATCTGTTCCAACCGCCCCCGCCAGGAAGGGCTGTCGATGATAAGGCCGCCAGACATCAAGGGGCCGACCTACAGCTACTGGCTGAACACCACCACCGAACCTGATGAAAACCGTGCCGCGCTGATGCTAGGACGCGGCAATTTTCGTGTCGCGACGTCTCGCGGGCATTTGACCGACATGGTCGACTTGCCACCGGGAAGCAGCCTGCTGGTGGTGCTCGACCACGGTACGCGCGCGATTCCGGTGCTGGGTGTCTCGCAGGTCTGGCCACCAACCGAACCCTGGCCCCCGAAAAACCTCGACGCGCTACAAGTGACGCATACCCGCTTGATTTACCGCATGCCCACCAACAATCCGGAATACCAATTGGTGCTGATCAGCCCGCGCACCGGTATGCATGTACCCGCAGTCTGGTGGTGGTTGCTGCCGGCCAGCCTGGCACTCGCCTTATGCGTGGGTTTTCTGGTGCTTTTGCTGGTGCGCCAGCGACAGTCGCTGGACGCCGAACTGAGTGGCGCCATACGACGAGGCGAATTGCAGGTGCTGTATCAACCGATCTTCGACCTCGACAGCCGTAACTGTGTCGGGGCAGAAGCCTTGCTGCGCTGGCGAAGGCCGGACGGCACCCTGACCAGCCCCGATCTGTTTATTCCGATGGCGGAGAACACCGGCCAGATCCGCCAGATGACCGACTTCGTCCTGCAACGCCTGCTTGAGCAGCTGGGTCAATTGTTGCGGGCCAATCCGCAACTTTACATCTCGGTCAACCTGGCGGCCTGCGACGTCATGGTGCCGCGTATCGGTCAGGTAATGGCGCGACTGCTGACCTTGCACCGCGTCGCGGCAAAGCAAATTGCCTTTGAGGTCACCGAACGGGGATTGATCGATGTCGTGGTAGCCCGGGAAAACCTGCAAGCCTTGCGGGACGTCGGGCATCAGGTGCTGATTGATGACTTTGGCACCGGCTATTGCAGCCTCGCCTATCTGCAAACCCTTCCAGTCGATTGCCTGAAAATCGACAAGGCGTTTATCGATGCGCTGGGTCATGACGCTGCAAGTAGCGGTGTCGCCCCGCACATCATTCACATGGCCCAGGCCCTGAAACTCAAAGTGATTGCCGAAGGCATCGAACTTGAATCCCAGGCGGCGCTCCTGAGCAGTGAAGGCGTGAAGTTCGGTCAGGGTTGGCTATTCGCCCATGCGTTGAGTGCGGTGCAGTTCATCGAGCTGATTACCCGTGGCCGCCGATTGGCTGCCCGACGTCTCGATGACGAAGCCTGAAGCCGCTGCGGCTTAAACCGACAGCGCCATATAGAACTGAGTACCCTGCCCTGGCCGCGAATAAACACCCATCCGACCGCCGTGCAACTGCACGATTTCCTTACACAGTGCCAGACCGAGTCCGGCACCGCCCTTCTTGCGACCGACCTGTACAAAGGGTTCGAAAATCCGCCCCTGCTGACCATAGGCAATGCCTTCGCCGTTGTCCTCGACGCTGATAATCACTCGTTCCCCATGGCGTCGAGCCTGCAAACGTATTTGCCCGCCGGAAGCGGTGTGGCGCAACGCGTTGTCGATCAAGTTATCGAGTACCCGGTCCAGCTGCGGCTGATCGGCCTGCAATCGCGGTAATGGCCCTTGCACTTCCACCAGCAGGTAAATGCCCTGCTCTTCTGCAGGGCCGGCAAAACGTTCCCGGGCCTGCTCCAGCAAGTCCTCGATGGAGCACGGCGCCAACGTGAGTTTCTGCAATCCGTTCTGGTAGCGGGAGAAGTTCAGCAGGTCGTTGATCAACTGCATCAAGCGCTGCATCTCTTCATTCACGGTGTCCAGCAGGTCAGCTTCACGCGAGTCCTTGGCAAAGTGCGCGCGCTCGCGAAACAGGCCGAACGCCATATGCATCCCGGTAACCGGCGTTCGCAATTCATGGGAGGCGCGCAGCACGAACTCGCTGCGCACCCGCTCAAACGCCCGCTGTTCGGTGACGTCATGCAGCACCATTACGGCGCCGAGAATATGACCTTGTGTATGGCTGACCGGCGTCAGGCTAAAGGTCAGCAACCGAGACTCACCGTCGACCTCGATACTCAGGTCCTCAGGCGCCCGCTCCAGGGTGCCGCCGCGCAGCACCAGTTGCAGCTGATCATCGAGCTCGGGACGCTCAAGCGCCGTACCCAGACCTTGACCGAGACGATCACTGTCCCAACCCAACTGACGCTGCGCTACTGGATTGAGGTGTTCCAAACGACCATCGCGGTCAATCATCAACAGCCCATCGTCGATACTGTCGAGCACGGCCTGCAAACGCTGCTGGCCTGCGAGCAGTTCATCGACATTGGTGGCCTGATGCTCGCGCAGGGCCTCGGCCATGATCCCGAAGCGCTTGGTCAGCTGGTTCATTTCCATGGCCGAGGAAATCGGTAGCGTCACTTCGAAATTGCCTTGGCCGATGTTGTCCGCCGCCTGGGCCAGGGCCTCGATCGGCTCACCAAAACGTCGAGCGATAGCGTGGGCGGTCACGAAGCCGATGATCAGCACCGCCAGCCCCACCAGCCCGAGCAGACCGGCAACCAGCAGCGCCCTCTCCCGAGTCTGCCGTTCGGTGGCATTGATGTTATCCAGCGCACGCTGTTGCTCGACGATCAAACCATTGCGCAGCGCATTGAATTTTTCGGTGAGTTCTTTGTTGCCACTCAACACCTGTGTCGAGTCACGTGACAGGTCGTACGCCTGCAGAAAGCTCAGGTAGTCAGTTTTTGCCTGTTCGAAACCATGCTGGCGCTCATCGCCAGCCTGGGCATGGACAATGCCGTCATCAAGCAACTGAAAATAGTGCTGCTTGGACGCCTCGAACGCTGGAGGATCCGGCTTCTCGCTGAGCATGATCATCAGCTGATCGCCCAAGGTCTGACGCAATTTCAGTCCCAGGTCGAGCGTGACGAAATTATTGCGAATCAGCGCTTCCTGGGAACTCGCCATCTGCATCACGCTGACCAGCCCGAGCAACAGCCCCAGCAGCGCCACGGTGATCAGTGCGGAAATACTCAGAAACAGCCGCGTGCGCAACTTCATCGCCAGATTCATCGCAGACAGCTCACAAGTTGTACTGCTTGCGTTTTCGGTACAACGTCGAGGCATCGATACCCAGGGTCTTGGCGGCCTGGTCCAGCGTATCTGCAGTGGCGAGGACCGCTCCGATGTGGGCTTTTTCCAATTCATCCAGACTCAGCGCAGCGCCGATGCGAGGTGCGTTGTTGACCGGGGTTTCAGCCATGCCCAAGTGACTGATCTCGACCCGTTCCTGTGGACAAATGATGCTTGCCCGCTCCACAACGTTGCGCAGTTCGCGAATATTCCCCGGCCAGCGGTAGCCGAGCAGTGCTTCACGGGCTTCGTCGCTGAAGCCCCGAGCCGGACGCGCGTATTCCTTGACGAAACGGGCCAGAAAGCGATCGGCCAGGGTCAGAATATCTTCCCTGCGTTCGCGCAGTGGTGGCAGATGCAGGGTGATCACGTTCAGGCGGTAGAGCAAATCTTCACGGAAACGGCCGTCGCGCACCATGTCTTCGAGGTTCTGGTTAGTGGCCGCGAGGATGCGCACATCGGCGCGGCGGGTGACCGGGTCGCCCACCCGTTCGTATTCTTTATCCTGGATGAAACGCAGCAGTTTAGGTTGCAAAACCAACGGAAAATCGCCGATCTCGTCAAGAAACAGCGTCCCACCGTCGGCCTGATTGACTCGCCCCAAGGTGCTTTCGCTGGCCCCGGTGAACGCGCCACGGCTGTGGCCGAAGAGCTCGCTTTCCATGAGTTCGGCGGTCAGGGACGGGCAGTTGATCGTGATGCAGGATTTCTTCGCGCGCTTGCTCCAGCCGTGAATGGCCTGGGACAGTTCGCCTTTACCGGTGCCGGACTCGCCGAGAATCAAAATATTGGCATCGGTGCTGGCCACCTGGCGGGCGGTTTCGAGCACGACTTTCATCGCCGGGCTGTGAGAGTCGAGGCCATCCTTGGGTTTGCGCACTTCGCCTTCAAGGGCTTCCAGACGTGCCGACAGTTGCCGCACTTCCAGCTGCTTGGCGGTGGCCAGGCGCAATTGGTCGGGGCTGCAAGGCTTGACCAGATAGTCGGCGGCCCCGGCCTGAATGGCATCCACGGCAGTGTCCACGGCCGAATGAGCGGTGACGATCACCACCCTCATCCACGGCGCCTGAATGCGCATTTGGGCCAGCACATCGAGGCCATTGTCTTCACCCAGACGCAGGTCGAGGAAGCACAGGTCGAAGACTTGGCGCTGAAGCAATGCATCAGCCTGAGCGGCGCTGTTGGCGGTAGCGACGCTGTAGCCTTCATCTTCGAGGCAATAACGGAAAGTACGCAGGATGGCGGACTCATCGTCCACCAGCAGAATGCGGCCTTGATGCTCAGTGGCTGATTCCATTTTCCTACGCTCCTTAATGAATGATCTTGGTTAGTCCCGGAAAAATCGGGCAAGTTGCATGGTTGATTCTGGTCGATTCCAGCCACAGCAGCGTAGCTCTCTCCTCACCCTACGGCTAATCGCCTGATTTTGTTGTTTTTTTATCAGATAGCCGGTTCGCAGGCGATTGCCGGTGTCCCCTTGTGACATCCACGCCCTCCTCGCAATTCAAAAATATTGAAAGTTCCTACGAGTCCATCGTGCATTACGCACGACTTCAAAAGGACCATCGTGCAGGATGCGTCCGATCCGAATTCGACATCATTCGTAACTAATTGATTTTATTGGTTTTTATTATCATTAAAAGCTGGCATGCAGGCTGCAATGGTCTGAGTAACCAGGGCATTTAGACGCCGCCCCAACCAAGATCACCACCGTGTGGGAGGAGCTTCAGGATGAGTCGCCAACGTGCCGCCCAGTTGCGTATCTCGCCACTGCATCTCCAGCAAGGTCTGTTTGCTGTTCTGGCGCTATTAATCACCTTGATCGGCGGCCAGCAGTTTCAGCGTTGGGAGCAGAGCCAGCAGCAAGAAGCGCCACGCTTTTCGATTCAGCACCCGACCCAAACCCATTTCAGTGCGGCCAGCAGTCACCAGGCTGACAGCCCCCCAATGCGAATGATGGACGTCGACCAGGCTCAGCCTGCGGATGAGATGCCTCGCCAGGAACGTTGGGTGTTCTAAACACTTGAACTTGGCGCTTTCGATGCGCCGGGAAAAGCACCACAAGCAACATCTCTAAATAGAAGCGTAAGGAGAATCACCATGTTGAGCTGGGCAATCACATTCTTGATCATTGCCATCATCGCTGCGGTACTGGGCTTCGGTGGTATCGCGGGCACCGCCACGGGTATCGCCAAGATTCTCTTTGTCGTGTTCCTGGTGATGTTCATTGCTTCCTTCTTCTTTGGCCGTCGCGGTCGAGGGTGAATATGAGCGTTTTGTTAAAGACACTGGCAGCCGCCCTGCTTCTGGGCGGCAGTGCCATGGAAGAAAGATCCACACTGGTACTGAATTCGTAACATGAAAGAAGCAACATGGCTTCTTTCCACTGCGCTACCCGAGGACGGTAGACGCATGATCAAGGGGCCGGGACGTTCTGCCTGTTTCAGGGGCGGAGTGACCTACGGGTACAGGGAGTGCCTGCGCAAGGGCCGGGTCAGGCAGAAGCTGCGACGCAAGTTCGCCGGTCACTCATAGATCGACGGACTTGCGAAGAGCTCCCCAGCGCAAAGTCTTGTCTTAGAGCGTTCTGCTCGCCTCCTCCGCTAATTCCTCGCAAAACCATTTCGCGGTGTTTCTTGGTGACCGTATATCGAGAAAACTGCGACTCAAAGACCGAGAATTTTCGCGCTTGAACGTAGGCTTTTTCCCTAGTTTTAGCCCACACCCCCTTGATCAAAAAACAACCAACCTCCTCTACGATGGCCGGTTCACGGCACTTATGCCTGCCGAAATGTCGTATTCGAACCGGTTGGGACGCGAGTTTCAGTTAAAAAAGCTCATGCCGATTCGGCATAGGGTAGGCGTTTACGGCATTAGACGTTGCTTCCTTGCATCTGAATAGTTGCGCCTTTTTTCGCCTGCCAGAGAGCCGATAACAAGCGCTCCGGGGCACCTTATACGGGGGCCGATGCACAAGACTTTTTCGCCACAAGCGTTCCAGTTCTTGCATCTGTCTGAGTCAAACGCAAGTAAGGGTAAAGATATGAAGAAGGCAAAGCTTAGCCTCGCCTGGCAGATCCTCATCGGTCTGGTATTGGGGATTGCAATCGGTGCGCTGCTCAACCATTTCAGTGCCGAAAAGGCCTGGTGGGTCAGCAACGTCCTGCAACCAGCAGGCGATATCTTTATCCGTCTGATCAAGATGATTGTGATCCCGATCGTGATCTCTTCGCTGATCGTCGGTATTGCAGGCGTCGGCGACGCGAAGAAGCTCGGGCGTATCGGCCTCAAGACCATCCTTTATTTCGAGATCGTTACCACCATCGCCATCGTGGTCGGTCTGGTGTTGGCCAACGTGTTCCATCCGGGCACCGGCATCGACATGAGCACCCTGGGTACCGTGGATATTTCCAAGTACCAGGCCACCGCCGCTGAGGTTCAGCATGAACATGCGTTCATCCAGACCATCCTCAACCTGATCCCGTCGAATATCTTCGCGGCCATGGCCCGCGGCGAGATGCTGCCGATCATCTTCTTCTCCGTATTGTTCGGTCTCGGTCTGTCGAGCCTGCAATCGGACCTGCGCGAGCCGCTGGTGAAGATGTTCCAGGGCGTGTCGGAAAGCATGTTCAAAGTCACTCACATGATCATGAACTACGCCCCGATCGGCGTTTTCGCATTGATCGCGGTGACCGTGGCCAACTTCGGCTTCGCGTCCCTGCTGCCGCTGGCCAAACTGGTGATCCTGGTTTACGTCGCCATCGCCTTCTTCGCCTTCGTGGTATTGGGCCTGATCGCTCGCCTGTTCGGCTTCTCGGTAATCAAGCTGATGCGCATCTTCAAGGATGAGCTGGTCCTGGCCTACTCCACCGCCAGCTCTGAAACCGTGCTGCCGCGCGTGATCGAGAAGATGGAAGCCTACGGCGCGCCGAAAGCCATTTGCAGCTTCGTGGTCCCGACCGGCTACTCGTTCAACCTCGACGGTTCGACCCTGTACCAGAGCATCGCGGCCATCTTCATTGCCCAGCTCTACGGCATTGATCTGTCGATCAGCCAGCAATTGCTGCTGGTGCTGACCCTGATGGTCACCTCCAAAGGCATCGCCGGCGTACCGGGTGTGTCCTTCGTGGTGCTGCTGGCCACCTTGGGCAGCGTGGGTATTCCACTCGAAGGCCTGGCGTTCATCGCAGGTGTCGACCGCATCATGGACATGGCCCGTACCGCGCTGAACGTGATCGGCAATGCCCTGGCCGTATTGGTCATCTCCCGTTGGGAAGGCATGTACGACGACGCCAAGGGCCAGCGCTACTGGAACTCCCTGCCGCACTGGCGCAGCAAGGAAAAATTGCCAGTGGGCGAGATTTCCAGCAATTAAGCAGGTCCCTTGTGGGAGCGGGCTTGCTCGCGAAAGCGGTGTGTCATTCAGCAAATAGGTCGACTGACACTCCGTATTCGCGAGCAAGCTCGCTCCCACACTGGCCCGCGTATATCGCACAAACAAACCCCGGAGAAATCCGGGGTTTGTCGTTTCTGGCTACCCCGCTATCATTCGCCGCATTCTTCGGGGGATTTGACTGATGCTTAATGGCCTGTGGCTTGGCTTCTTCATCGTGGCTGCCGTTTCGGCACTGGCGCAATGGCTGATCGGCGGTAACGCCGGCATCTTCGCGGCGATGGTGGAAAGCATTTTCGCCATGGCCAAGTTATCCGTCGAAGTCATGGTCCTGTTGTTCGGCACCCTGACCCTCTGGCTGGGCTTTCTTCGGATTGCCGAGAAGGCCGGGATCGTCGAGTGGCTGGCCAAAGCGCTGGGCCCGTTGTTCCTGCGGCTGATGCCGGGAGTGCCGGCCGGGCACCCAGCCATCGGCCTGATCACGCTGAACTTCGCCGCCAACGGCCTGGGGCTGGACAACGCCGCCACGCCGATCGGCCTAAAGGCCATGAAAGCGCTGCAAGAGCTCAACCCCAGCGCCACCATCGCCAGCAACGCGCAGATCCTCTTCCTGGTGCTCAACGCCTCCTCCCTGACCCTGCTGCCGGTGACGATCTTCATGTACCGCGCCCAGCAAGGTGCGCCCGATCCGACCCTGGTGTTCCTGCCCATCCTGCTCGCCACCAGTTGCTCGACATTAGTCGGCCTGCTGTCGGTGGCGTTCATGCAGCGTCTGCGCCTGTGGGACCCGGTGGTGCTCGCGTACCTGATTCCCGGTGCCTTGGCCCTCGGAGCCTTCATGGCGCTGCTGGCGACGCTCTCAGCGACCGCTCTGGCCGGCCTGTCATCGATCCTCGGCAACCTGACGCTGTTCGGGCTGATCATGTTGTTTCTGGTGATCGGCGCATTACGCAAAGTGAAGGTCTACGAAGCATTCGTCGAAGGCGCCAAAGAAGGCTTCGACGTGGCCAAGAACCTGCTGCCGTATCTGGTGGCAATGTTGTGTGCCGTCGGCGTGCTGCGGGCGTCCGGAGCGCTGGACTTTGGCCTGGACGGGATTCGGCATCTGGTGGAATGGGCCGGCTGGGACACGCGCTTCGTCGATGCGCTGCCGACGGCCATGGTCAAGCCGTTCTCCGGCAGTGCCGCCCGGGCGATGCTGATCGAAACCATGAAAACGTCTGGCGTGGACAGCTTCCCGGCGCTGGTGGCGGCGACGATTCAGGGCAGTACCGAAACGACCTTCTATGTATTGGCGGTGTACTTCGGCGCGGTGGGGATCCAGCGGGCGCGGCATGCGGTGGGGTGTGCGTTGCTGGCGGAGTTTGCCGGCGTTCTCGGCGCGATCGGGGTTTGCTACTGGTTCTTTGGCTAACCACAAAACCCTTGTGGGAGCGGGCTTGCTCGCGAAAGCGGTATGTCATTCAACATTGATGTCGACTGACACTCCGCTTTCGCGAGCAAGCCCGCTCCCACATTGGGTTTGCGTTGGCCTCAAGGTCTGAGCGGTGGCGCGACTTTCTGCCCTTGCTCCACCGCCCAAGCCACCACCTGTGCCGTCAGTTGATCACTGGCCTGGCCAAACCCGGCCACCACCGCCGGCACCTTCGCATCGCTCAACGGCTGGCGCACTTCGAAGCGTCGGCTGGCGAGGATTCGCTGGTCATAACCGCGCACCAGCAACGCATCCAGACGCACGACGACGCTCGCGTTCGTTCCTTGGTATTCAGTCTGGAATGCCTGCAGGCTACCGCCCAGTTCAAGATCCGCCTGGAAGTTGCTGTCGTCGGTGCTCAGCAATGTCACCCGACCATCACGCTGGAAACCATCCAACAGACGATTGCGCAGCAACACCGGTGCCGGGTCGCTCCAGCGCGAAGCCTTGTAGCTGCTGATCAGGTCACCTTGAGGGATCACGGCGATCTTTGGGCTGTTCAAGGCTTCGCTGGCCTGCGGCTTGGTCAGACGCAACGACCAGCGCTGCGGCGTCCCGTGACTGGCCGATGCGCTGCTCTGGGCCGAAGGCAACCGATAGACATCGGACGGCTCGGACTTGGGCAGGATCGAGCAGGCGCTGAGCACAATGAAGCTGGCGAGGAGGGCGAGGTGAGTCAGCTTCATGGCGTGAACTCCTTGTTCTTGTCATTACCCAGCAAATAACCGGTGGGGTTGGCTTCCAGACGCTGGGAAATAGCCCGCAACGACGTCAGGGTGTCGCGCAGTTCACGCACCGCCGGAGCCAGACCATTGAGGCCTTGCATGCCGCTGTTGAGCGAATCCTGATTGGTCGTGAGCAGCTTGTTGATGGTCGCGCTGCTCTGCTCCAGCGACTTCATCGCCTGCTCGGCACTGCCAAACACCTGCTTGCCTTGATCGTTGAGCATGCCATTAGCGTTGCGCATCAGCGCCGACGTCTGTTCCAGCATGGCGCCGGCCTGTTTGCCGACCGAGGCCAGTTGCTGCATCGCCTGGCGGATATCGCCGCGCTGGTCGGCGATGGTGCCGGTGGTTTGTTCCAGATGCTCAAGAGTCTTGCTGATGCGCTCGACGTTTTCCGTGGAAAACATCTGGTTGGCGTTCTGCATCAGCATGCTCACGCCAGCCATCAGGTCGCCGCTGTCGTTCAACAAGCGAGCGATAGGCGAGGGCGATGCAATAATCGTCGGTAATTCACCGTCCTTGCCCTTGAGCTTCGGACTCTGCGGTGTACCACCGCTGAGCTGAATGATCGAGGTGCCGGTGATCCCGGTCAGCGCCAATATGGCCCGGGTGTCCTCCTTGATCGGCGTATCACCACCCAGACGAATCCGTGCCAGCACCCGGCGTGGGTCTTTCGGGTCCAGGCGCAGGGTCACCACGTCGCCGACCTTGATCCCGCTGTACTGCACGGCGCTGCCCTTGGACAGGCCGCTGACGGCCTCGTTGAAGACGATTTCGTAATCCTTGAACTCGGTGTCGACGCTGGACTTGGCCAGCCACAAGCCGAAGAGCAGGGCGCCCGCCACCACAATCACGGTGAACAGGCCGATCAATACATGATGGGCTCGGGTTTCCATGTCAGACCTCCTTAAGCTGTTGAGCGGCGGTCAGCGCCGCGCGGCCGCGAGGGCCATGGAAGTATTCGTGAATCCACGGATCGTCGGTTTCCGACACCTTGCTGATAGCATCCGCCACCAGCACTTTCTTTTGCGCCAGCACCGCCACGCGGTCGGTGATGGTGTAGAGCGTGTCGAGGTCGTGGGTCACCAGAAAAACACTCAGGCCCAACGCATCGCGCAGGGTCAGGATCAATTGATCGAACGCGGCCGCGCCAATCGGATCGAGGCCGGCGGTGGGTTCGTCGAGAAACAGGATGTCCGGGTCCAGCGCCAGCGCCCGGGCCAGTGCCGCACGCTTGATCATGCCGCCGGACAGCGAAGCGGGGTACTTGTCGGCCGCCGACAGCGGCAACCCGGCCAAGGCCATTTTCACTGCCGCCAGGTGTTCGGCGTCCTCTCGGCTCAAACCGGCATGCTCGATCAGGGGCAGGGCGACGTTCTCCGTGACCGTCAGCGAAGAGAACAGGGCGCCTTTCTGGAACAGCACGCCGAAGCGCCGTTCGACCATCGAGCGCTCGTGTTCAGACAGCGTCGGCAGGTTTTTGCCAAAGACCTTCACTACACCTTCGCTGGGCTGACGCAGCCCGACGATGCTGCGCAACAGCACCGATTTACCGCTGCCGGAACCGCCGACCACGGCAAGAATTTCGCCCTTGTACAAATCCAGATCAAGGTTCTCATGCACGCTCTGGCGACCGAAGCGATTGCACAGACCGCGGACTTCGATCACCGCCTCGGAGGGCGCTCGGGGTAGACGACTCACCAGCCCATCTCCATGAAAAACAGCGCAGCCACGGCGTCGAGCACGATCACCACGAAAATCGACTGGACCACGCTCGACGTGGTGTGCGCGCCGACGGACTCGGCGCTGCCGCTGACCTTGAAGCCTTCGAGACAGCCGATGGCGGCGATCAGGAACGCGAAGATCGGCGCTTTGACGATCCCCACCAAAAAGTGCTGAACACCGATGTCGGTTTGCAGCAGCGACAGGAACATCGCCGGCGAAATATCCAGCGCCACCGCGCAAACCACACCGCCGCCGACAATCCCCGAGAGCATCGCCAGAAAGGTCAGCATCGGCAGCGCGACCAGCAGGGCCAAGACTCGCGGCACCACCAGCAGCTCCATCGGGTCCAGGCCCAAGGTACGGATGGCGTCGATTTCTTCGTTGGCTTTCATCGAACCGATCTGCGCGGTGAACGCACTGGCGGTGCGGCCGGCCATCAGGATCGCGGTCAGCAACACACCGAATTCGCGCAGGAAGGAGAACGCCACCAGGTCCACGGTGAAAATACTCGCGCCAAAACTCGCCAACACCGTCGCCCCGAGAAACGCCACCACGGCGCCCACCAAAAAGGTCAGCAGGGCGACGATGGGGGCGGCGTCGAGGCCGGTCTGTTCGATGTGCGCCACCATCGGCGTAATGCGCCAGCGCTTGGGGCGAAACAGATTGCGGGCGATGGTTTCCAGAATCAGGCCGACGAAACCCAGCAGTTGCAGGGTGTCCTGCCAGATCGCGTCGACCGCGCGGCCGATGCGGGTCAGCAGTTGAATGCCGACGCTGATTTCCGGTTCCTTGATCGGCACGCAGAAGTCGGTCAGCGAGCAATAGACGGTCTGCAACAAGGCACGGTCGGCAGAGGACAGTGTGCAATCGGGATGTTCGGCGGATCGGCCCAAACGCTCGGACCCCAGCAACTCCACCAGCAGCGACGCGCCGGCGGTGTCGAGCGCGCCGAGGCCATTGAGGTCGATGTGAGTACTGTCGTCGTATTGGCCGTGGAGCTTTTCGCTCAGGTGCTTGAGACCGGCGTAATGGACAAGCGTCCAGTCACCCGTTACCCGCAACTGAGCAGGGGAGTGAGAGGTGTCCAGTCGGGCGCTACCGGCCATTGTGCTGCTGGTCATAAGCTCCGTGCTTTATCGGCTATTACGCAGCTCTACGTAATAGCACGAACGGGTTACTTTGCGGCAGTCGCAGGCTTGTTGTCCTTTACCACGAAGCGCAACACACCGATGACCTGGCCATCTTCGGTCAACACCCGAACTTGCCATTTACCTGCGGGGTTGCCGGGGAAATTCTGCTTGTGGGTCCAGGCCCGATAGCCTTCCTTACGCCCGCCGTGGATATCCAGCGGGATGCGGTCGACCTCTTTGCCGTTGAACTGCCACACGTGGTAGATCCGCTCATCCAGACCGCGCGGGGCGTTGATCGCGGTGTAGGCATACAGCCCGCCGCCGCTAATCTGCTCGGCACTGACTTCATCGAGGCTGTCGCCGGGGGTGCGGTCCTGCATTTCGGTGCTGATCGCCACGTCGGTCATCCACAAGGTCGCCGGCGGCACCCAGGATCGCAGCACCCAACCGAGCGCGCCGATGCCCAGCGTGATACTGAGAATCGCCAAGGCGTTGCGCACGGTCCGAATCGGGAAGATCGACGCCAGGCTCGGGAACGACAGCACGACGGCGGTGCCCAGGGCCAGTTTGAAACTCTGAGCGGTGGTCAGGTGCAGGATGACGGGCAGGGCGGTCAGCAGTGCAGCAAACAGCGTCAGTGTGTGCAGCGCCAGGAACGCCCAGCGCCGGGGGGCCAGCCATTTGTAGTAGAGCGGGTCGATGATGGAAATCAGCGCGGCGATGCCCAGCAGACCGGTGAAGAACAGCTGGCCGCTGTTCCAGGTGGTGGTGATAAAAAAGAACGGCAGGACGAAGAACAGGCTCTCCTGGTGGATCATCTGCGTGGCGTAACGCAGCAGAGGCTGGGGTATTTCGCGTTTGAAGATCCTGGCGAACAGCTTGGTGAGGCTGTTTTCCAGCATCAGCCAGATCCAGCTGACCAGCATGATGGTGGTGATCCAGGTCGCCAGACCTTGCTGGCGATCCACCAGAATGAAGCTGCCGACCCCGGAAATGAACCCACCGAGCGCAATGACCCCTGGGTAGCGCTTCATCAATTCCAGGATGCGCTGGACGTATAGGGTCAGAGTAGGCATTCGGCGGTTCGCAATAGTCGTGGGAAAAATCCCCGACAGGGTAACCGCCGTGGGTCGGCGTGGCGAGGGGCTGCGGTCCGATCACAAAACCCGTGTAGCAGCTGCCGAAGGCTGCGTTCGGCTGCGGAGCAGTCGTAAACCATTCAACGCGGTCCATCAGATATATCTGACGTAACGGATTTGCGACTGCTTCGCAGCCGAACGCAGCCTTCGGCAGCTGCTACACGGTTCGTGGTGCCCTTCGATGCAAGCGCCAACCCAGCAGCATCAATACGATGAGCCCCAACACCCCGCCAATCGCCCACATCAACTGGTCATCACTCATCAGCGGTTTCTCGATGCGTAAATACCCCGGTTGCATGAGCAATTCACGCATGGCCTTGTTTGCTTCCTCCAGCGTCACCCCTTGCAGTTCCTTGGCCGGGTTGGCGAAACGGCCGTCCTCGTAGTCCCCAAGGGCACTCCAGTAATAATCGGCCAACGCGCTGTTGCCTTGCACGGCCCAGGCCTGGCGGGCGATGGCGGCCTGCTTGAGGCGGTTGAAGGTGTTGGCATTGAGACCGTCCCTGAGCAACCCCGCCTTCAGATCATCCAGCACCTTTTCGGCCTTGGAGACGTCATCGCGCTCAAGGTCTGCGTTCAGGCTCATGAAGCCCACACCGCCAAACACCTCGCGCTCGGCCGAAGGCCCGTAGGACAAGCTATGAGTCAGGCGCAGCTGGCGGTAGAGCGCCCAGTCCAGATAGTCCTTGAGCAAGTCGAAGGTTTCGTCGTGCTGGTCTTCCAGCACCGGCTCTGGCACCAGCCAATGCAACTTGGCACTGCCGCCGACAAAACCGTGACTCAGGGTCCGCTCATGTGCAGCACTGGCCTGGATGGCCGGCAGGGGCGGGTGATCAGTCGGGTCGACCGCTTCAAGCGCGCCATAAGTCCGTTCCAGATAGGCCGGCAGCAAGCGCTCAAGGTCGCCGACGACGATCAGGGTCATGTTGTTGGGCGCGTACCAGGCCTTTCGTACCGTCTCCACTTGTTCGCGGGTCAGGTGATCGACCTCAGGCCGCTCGGGGCATTTGAGGCCCAGTTCCACCGCCAGCTGATTACTCGCCGTGTGGCCAAGATCCTGGCGATCCAGCCAGCGTTGCAGGTGCGAGTAATGGCCGCCGTCCTCGCGCTCGACCACTTGTTTGGCGGCGTTGATGGCGTTGTCGTCGATTCGGGTCTGGGTCAGCAGCGCCAGCAGCAGGTCGAGGACCTTGCGCTGGTTTTTCGCCGGGGCTTCAATGACGAACGTCGTGTCGGCGTTGCTGGTGTAGGCGTTCCACTCGCCGCCCAAGGCCTGCATGCGTTCTTCCAGCCCGCCTTCGCCCGTGGCGTCGATGCCGCTGAACAGCAAGTGCTCAAGCAGGTGCGGCAACTCCTTGTCAGCGCAACTGAAATCATCGATGCCGACGCCGACCACCAGACGAATCGCCACATGCCCACGCTCGGTGCCGGGTTTGAGCAGCAATTGCAGGCCGTTGGGCAGCGTATAGCCCTCGACCTGAAAGCGATCCAGGGCAAATGAAGGGAATGAGCCAAGCAACAGACAGGCGAACAACAGACAACGCATAGCAAGCTTCCAGGCAACCAATCGGAGATCCGTGTCGTCAGCCAGGCCGCCTTCGCGAGCAGGCTCGCTCCCACAGGTGATCTGAGTCGGACACAATTTCCGAGTACACCGAGGATCCACTGTGGGAGCGAGCTTGCTCGCGAAGGCGGCCTTCATGCTGAATCAATGTTACTGACTGACCACTCTGCCAGACGTTCAAGGCGAATGCGTGATGTCAGCGAAATCGTCGACAGCCAGGGCGCCGGTGTCGGAAGTTTCCAGCACCACATACGCGCTGCTGCAAAACAGCGAATTCAGACGCTTCATGTCGGCAATCAACTCAAGATGCAACGAACTGGTCTCGATACTCTGCACGATCTTACGTTGCAATCGGCTGACGTGAGCATGGGCCAGGCGCCGTTCCTGTGCGCGAAAGCGACGTTTCTCACGCAATAACTGGCGGGCACTTTCCTTATCGGCACTGAGGAACACCGACAACCCCAGGCGCAGGTTGGAAATCAACTGACTGTGCAGCCCCGCCAACTCTTCCAGGCCGACCTCGGAAAAAGACCGGCGCTGCGAGGTTTTCTGCTGCTGAACCTTGCGCAGCATGCGTTCGATGACGTCGCTGGCGAGTTTAAGGTTGATCGCCAACTCGATGATTTCTGCCCAACGCCGGCTGTCCTGCTCGCTGAGGTCTTCACGGGGCATTTGCGCCAGATAGAGCTTGATCGCACTGTAAAGCGATTCAACATCATCGGTCAGGCGCCGCATTTCCTGGGTAACGGCGGTTTGCTTGCCGTTCAGCACGTCGAGCATGGCCTCGAGCATGTTGTCGATCAGGTCGCCGATGCGCAGGGTTTCCCGGGCGGCATTCGCGAGCGCCAGGCTGGGCGTGACCAGCGCTGTTGGATCAAGATGCCGCGGTTTGGCAGTGCCGTTGATTTCCGGCCGCTCCGGCAGCAGCCACGCGCAGAGCCTGGCCATCGCCCCGACACTGGGCAGCAAGATCAGGCAGCGCGCGGTGTTATAGAGTAGGTGAAAGCCGATGACCATTTCCTGAGGGCTGAAATCCAGGCTGTCGATCCAGTGCACTAACGGGTCGAGTACCGGGATGATCAGCAACAGGCCGATCAGTTTGTAGAGCAGGCTACCCAACGCCACCTGACGGCCAGCGGCGTTCTGCATGCTGGTGCTGAGGAAGGCAAGGATGCCGCTGCCGATGTTGGCGCCGATCACCAGGCCGATGGCCACAGGCAGGCTGATCACTGCGGCACCGGCCAGGGTCGCGGTCAGCAGGACGGCGGCCAGGCTGGAGTAGGAAACCATCGCAAACAGGGCGCCGACCAGGGCATCCAGCAAGATGTCGCCGGTGAGCGAGGCGAAAATCACTTTCACGCCTTGGGCTTGGGTAATCGGCGCGGCAGCCTCGACGATCAGTTGCAGCGCCAGGATGATCAGCCCCAGGCCGAGACTGACCCGGCCCATCTGTCCGACCCGGGTCTGTTTGCGCGACAGGAAGAAAATCACCCCAAGAAAGATCAGCAGCGGCGACAGCCACGACAGATCGAAGGTCAGCACCCGCGCCATCAGCGCGGTACCGACATCGGCCCCGAGCATCGTCGCCAGGGCCGGGGTCAGCGCCATCAGGCCCTGACCGACAAAGGAGGTGACGAGCATGGCGGTGGCGTTGCTGCTCTGGACCATCGCCGTCACGACGATCCCCGAGATGAACGCCAGCAAGCGCTTGGACATGTTCCGGCCAATCACGTGGCGCAAGTTTGAACCGTAGACCCGCAGGATGCCGGTTCGGACGATGTGTGTGCCCCAAATCAACAAGGCCACGGCAGATAACAAATTGAGCAGGGTGAGCATGCAGGCCCCCTGTGGTGGTAGCGCCCCAAAGGGGCAAGTTGACGGTGCCGCGCGTTCTTCTACGTTCTGTACTTAAGCTGTAGTTGGCTAACGGTCTGCGCGCCAGCATCGCACAGCTAAAGAAGCGATTGAAACAAAACTGTCATGAAAACAGGTTGATGCCGAGGTGAGAAAGGGGCCTGAAAGCTTCTGCCACTCAGTTGGAAGGGTGCACGGACACAAACCCTGCGGCGAAGGAGCTTGCTCCCGCGGGGCTGCGCAGCAGCGTTCAATCGCTGAAGTTATCGTCGCCCAGCCCTACGTCGATCAGATACTTGGCTGTCTCGGGGTTTCGTTCGGCGCAGCGGGCATAACATTTGATGTGAAGGATCAAGCTGTACTTGTGCGGAATCAATAAGATGACGCCGTCCGCTTGATCAAAGAGTTTGGCCTGAAGCCGCACCTTATCCTCCTTGGTTTCTATTTTTAGCCAGTCGTTACCTTCCACAGGCTCTGGAGTCCAGCCGACTTGTTTGAACTTTTGGTGTAACTCTTCGAGGAGTGCTACCGCTTGCTCGAACGGCAAGGTTTCCAGCATCGGTGACGTAGTCAGGGTTACCGTTTTGAATTCGGACCACCCGATCGCACCGAACGTGGTGGCGGGCAGCGTAAAGCCATAGTCGGGATCATCAAATCGGATGACAACTGGATTGCTGATCCAGGTAGAGCTCGGATGAGGTGGATCTTTAGCGTCGTTGGGATCCCCAGGATAAATTGCCGTGTTGCCTTGAACAGGGAATGTCGAGTCTCGTACGACTTCTCTGTATGGCTTCCCGATATGAACGTTCAAAAAATCAACCGGGTGGTGAAAGGACTTATCAGAGATAACCTGGTGAGGGATTTCATCAACGGATTCCTCCACCTTGAGATATTTCTGTAATGGATTGCTTTAGTTGGGCTTTTGACGCGGGATTATTTAATAAGTCATCGAACTGTGTTGCAGCACGAAGTACGAATTCCATTCGTTGATCCTTGTTTGCCAGATTGGACAATGGATTACTGCCAAAGGCAACCTTTCGTCCGTCTGCCGCCTTGCATTGACTTGCCAGAGTCAACTGGATTTCTTCTGCAGCTCCGGACAGCATCCCCGTGACCACGGATACGACATCTCCAGCATGGGTGCCGCGCATTAGGTAAGCGAAGTGGGAATCGTCATACATCGCAGGTTGCAAAATGTTCAGCTGTTCGTGACGGGCCATAAATTCGACGCTTTTGGTAATTCTTCCTTCATCTATGGCTTTGAAAGTATCGGTCACTTCTGCACGCACCGCACCGAACTCTACTTTTTCAGCGATGGGCCACAGAACTTCATTTTTTTAGTTGCTTGCGTTTGGAAAGACAGGCTTCCATTTCTTTGAATCCCCGCACCATAAAAAACCGATGCAGCGGATAAACATCCAGAAACAGTGAGGTGTTACCGAGGGCAAGCATTTCATACACATAGTCCAACTGCTGCTGAACAACGGAACGAGAGTTGTCGCCGAAGCTAATATCATCAGTAGGAAGAGGATTGGCCGCTTTGGCGTTCGCTAATTCTTTCTCGATTTCTGGATCTGTCTTGCTGAGCTTGAACCCAAACCCTTCGAAAATAGTTTCCGATTTACCGGTCCGCAGCTTCTCCTGCGCAGCTTTTTGCGCGGCAATAGACGTTTGCAATTTGGTGGCATGAATCAACCCACATCCCACTTGCTTGGAAGCAAACGCCGCCAACCCCGCCCACTGAAACCGGTTATCCGCCAGCCACAACTGCGCATAGGCCGCGTTGATCTTGCGGTTGCGCACTTGCGGGTCGGCCAATCAACACGCCACCCGGTGCGACCCATTCTTCGGCTTCTTTCTGAAACCTGCGCCAGAGGCAGTTACAGGTCAGCAACGGCACTTCGACACGGGTTTTCGGGTTGGGACCGCCCTTGGTGGTTTCGCGTTTGCAGGCGGGCAGTTCGCAGGTGCTGTCCCAGAGTTTTTTCATGTCCAGGTCGTCTGGAGCGATGCATTGGCCGGTCATTTCATTCTTCCTTGAGGCGTCAGACAGTCCAGCGGACTACGGCGAGGTCGGGCTGTAAGGTGGCGACGCTTTGGGTCATGCCCAGGGCGTTGGTCTGGCCTTTGACGATGCGGCCTTCGGCGGTTTCGATTTCGTAGTCTTGTGCGGCAATCGGTTCGCCATTGCCGGCGCTGACCGCTTTGAATTCGACCAAGGGCTGGCCAATGATCGGCAGGGGTGGGACGAATGGCGTGGGGGTGTGAGTGCTGCCGATGATGACGTTTCCGGAGCCGCCAACCACTACACCGCCATGACTGGCAGTGCCATCGACGGTCATGGCGTTCTAACCATTGATGAACACCGTCGACGAGAATGCGCCACTGAGAGCCTGGCCACACGTGCATTTGTCGCTGACCCGAGCGGCGGCGAGACCGTTGAAAAAGACATCGGGTGAGCCGCTGGCGATGGGGTTGGTGCCGTGCCCTGGAAGCGGGCAGGTGGTGGGGTCCGTGAGGCCGGTTTTCCAGACATATGCATTCCTTGTCATTGTCGTTTGAAGCGAGCGGGGGACGCTAAACACCAGAACTCTGTGCGTCAACCTTTGGAAAGAGCTGTCGGCTAATTCTTCAACTGCGTTGATGTGATTCACGCGCTCTACGACACATGTTTAATGACACCCAGAGTTACTTCTCGGAGGCTACAACGCCTTGCGCCGTTGCCTACGGTTACGCCAGAATCCGCCGGCTTGTGCGCCTAGAGGCCTGTCGATAACTTGGTTCCCGTCGCTGACCATCAGTGATCGGGTTTAGTAGCCCGGCCAGTCATCTCGGTTGTACAAGCGTCATCCAGTCAGGTATCCGCCTGCGCTTGATGGTGGCTGTGCATAGGGCGCCCTCGGGCGCGCCGGGTGTTTTAGGTGACTTTGCCGGTCTACTAACCTGTGCACAGCTGCCACCCTTTCGTATTAGTAGCGAACGGGTTGCGGCCATACTGGAGAAAGTCCCTATGTTCAAAGTCACACCCAACCCTCCGCGCAAACCCAGCACCATCTTCCTCATCGACCCCAAGGTCGATAATGAAACCCTGCTCGCTCACGCCTGCGAATCGTTAGCGTCGGCCAGCGTCATGGCCAGTGATTTTGCCGGCTTTCTGGAAGGTTCTCAGCGCAACACCCTGCTGGGAATTCAGCAAATCATCATGTTGGGGGAATTGGCGGTGAATCGAGTGCTGGATAACCTCGATCCGCCAGGGTAATCACTCAGCTCTGAAGTCAGAGGGCTTGTCCCAAATACCTGTTGATTGAGCAAAAAAATGTGGGAGCAAGCTTGCTCGCGATAGCGGCCTCTCAGTCAACATCAATGTTGAATGTGATGGCCTCATCGCGAGCAAGCTCGCTCCCACAGGTTTTGTGTACTAACTGAAAGACATCAGGGTTACTGACCCGGAATGTCCTTGCGCAGTTTCACCGGATCCTGCTGCTTGCGCTTTTTCGCCATCGCGGTGCGCATCTTGATGTTGATCGCTTCCACCGCCAGCGAGAACGCCATGGCGAAGTAGACGTAGCCTTTTGGCACGTGAACGTCGAGGGATTCAGCAATCAGCACAGTACCGACGATCAACAGGAACGACAGCGCCAGCATCTTCAGCGACGGGTGCTTGTCGATGAACTCGCTGATGGTGCCGGAAGCCCACATCATCACCAGTACGGCAACGATGATGGCCGCGACCATGACCGGAACGTAGGACACCATGCCCACGGCGGTGATAACCGAGTCCAGCGAGAACACGATGTCGATGATTGCGATCTGGATGATGGTGTAGAGGAAGTTGCCGCCCTTGCCGCCCGGCTCCTCATTGGTTTCGTCTTCACCTTCCAGCGCGTGGTACATCTCTTGCGAGCTCTTCCACAGCAGGAACAGACCACCGAAGAACAGGATCAGGTCTCGCCCGGAAATACCCTGGCCGAACACTTCGAACAAGTCGGCGGTAAGGCGCATGACCCAAGTGATCGACAGCAGCAACAGAATCCGCGTAACCATGGCCAGTGCCAGGCCGAAAATCCGGGTGCGCTGTTGCATGTGCTTGGGCATGCGGCTGACCAGGATCGAAATCATAATGATGTTATCGATACCCAGGACGATTTCCAGGGCGGTCAGGGTGAAGAAGGCAACCCAGATTTCAGGGTTGGTCAGCCATTCCATGTGTATTCCTTTGTGGATGTGTTAAACCACGAAGGGCCCGGGCTTCAAACAACAAAGCCTGGACCCGTCATGGTGAGTCTTGGGCTTATAGAGTGCTGAACAGCGGAAAAATCCCCATCAGCAAGGCGGCGATCAGTATGCACATGCAAACCAGCACTGCCCACTTCAGGGTAAAACGCTGGTGATCACCGAAGTCGATACCGGCCAGGGCCACCAACAGGTAGGTCGATGGTACCAGCGGGCTCAACAGGTGGACGGGCTGACCGACGATCGAGGCACGTGCCATTTCAACCGCGGTTATACCGTAATGGCTGGCGGCTTCCGCAAGTACCGGTAACACGCCGTAATAAAATGCATCGTTCGACATGAAGAACGTGAACGGCATGCTCACCAGTGCAGTGATCACCGCCAGGTACGGGCCGAGGAAGTCCGGGATAACCGCCAACAGGCTTTTCGACATCGCATCGACCATGCCGGTGCCCGACAGGATACCGGTGAAGATACCGGCCGCGAAGATCAAACCGACTACCGCCAGCACGCTACCGGCGTGGGCCGCGACGCGGTCCTTCTGCTGTTGCAGGCACGGATAGTTGACGATCATCGCGATGCTGAACGCCACCATGAACAGCACAGGCATCGGCAACAGACCGGCAACCAGGGTGCACATCAGGGCCAGGGTCAGGGCGCCGTTGAACCAGATCAAATTCGGACGACGGGCATCCGGGAATTGCGAAACGCTGATTTCACTGTGGTCTATTTCTTCGCCCACCAGGTGCAGCTCACCCAGGCGCGCACGCTCACGCTTGCCATAGAAGTAGGCAATCAAGAGGATTGCCACAACGCCGAAAGCCATCGCCGGAATCATGGGTACGAAAATATCGGACGGGTCCACATGCAGCGCACTGGCGGCGCGAGCGGTCGGGCCGCCCCATGGCGTCATGTTCATCACGCCACCGGCGAGGATGATCAGGCCGGCCATGATCCGCGGGCTCATGCCGATGCGGGCGTAGAGCGGCAGCATGGCGGCCACGCAGATCATATAAGTGGTCGCGCCGTCACCATCGAGGGAGACGACGAGCGCCAGTACGGCGGTGCCGACCGAAACTTTCAACGGGTCGCCCTTGACCAGTTTGAGGATCTTGCGCACGGCCGGGTCGAACAGGCCGGAGTCAATCATCAGGGCGAAGTACAGAATGGCGAACATCAGCATCACACCGGTCGGTGCGAGCTTGGTGATGCCTTCGAGCATCATCGGGCCGATCTTCGGCGCAAAACCACCGAACAGCGCGAACAGAATCGGGATGATGATCAGAGCGATCAGCGCGGAAAGGCGCTTGGTCATGATCAGGAACATGAACGTGATGACCATGGCAAAGCCAAGGAAAGTCAGCATGGGAATACTCCAGGCATAGCGCGGCTAGGGAATGGGCGAACCGGGTGGGTCAGCGCAGAACGGGAAGCACGAGGCGTATGGGCGGAGTGACAGCGAAGTGGCGGGTAGCAGAGGACATCAGGATCACCATTGTTGTTGTTAAATGGGCTGTGCGAGCGATAAAACACTGGCATTGGCCGACCGGTCTGTTGCCGGTAGTGGGGGCGATCCTAATCGGGGAAGCTTTCACCCAGCTTTCGCGGATGAAAGCATTGACCAGATGTGCAACCGGTCGTCGGGCGGGGTAAAAGTCCCTGAAAGCAGGGCAGGAGGACAAAACATGGTCGAAATTCATACAGGCGGCTGCCACTGCGGACATCTGCGCTATCAATTCAGTGGGCCTTTGCACGACATCGCCCACTGTCATTGTTCGATTTGCCGACGGGTCAGCGGCGGGATCGTGACCACCTGGATCACCCTGCCCGCGTCAGCCTTTGAATGGGTGAAGGGGATACCCGCGCAGTACGACTCTTCAACAACCTGCGTGCGGTATTTTTGCGGCAACTGTGGGGCGCAGCTGGCGCTGTCAACGCACCTGAGCCCGGACAGCATCGACGTGACCATCGCCACCCTCGATCATCCCGAGCAGGCACCCGCCCAACGGCATATCTGGACGGACAACCGTCTGCCCTGGCTGCATCTGGATGAACATTTGCCCGGCGAAGCTGAGGAACAGTTGTAAACTGATCAAAAAATAGACAGATCCAGTGGCCGAATCGCGCCCATCCAGATGGCGTGCTCGGAGTGGTCGAGCAGATCGTCGCCGGTGTCCGGGTGCAGGAACACCACCAAACCCTTGCGGTTGAGCGCAAGCCAGGGCAGCACGTCGCCGATGTATTGCGGCTCGAAAGCCAACTGGCAGCTCCAATCCGGGTGCGGGCCCACCGGGCGTTCATGGACGCGACCCATTTTCACTGGAAACAGTTGCGCCGCCTGCTCACACAAGGCTCGCGCCTGAGGAAGGGTGCTGGCGTCGAAATAAACATGGGCGTGGTAGCCCTTGATCCGCTGCATTTGAAAGCCTCTGAACCGAGTCGAACCGGCGTTGTTCCCACAGGTCACACGCCATATAGGTAGGAAGAACGGAGCACGGCCATGAAAAATGCCGAAACCCCGGTGGTGAAAGTGGTGCTTTATGGTGCCATGAGTAGCCTGGGCAGTGCGCTGATGGCTGAAATGCTGCGGCGCCAACATGAAGTGATCGCGATTCTCGATGATTTGACGGCGCTCGCGCCGCGCCCGGGATTGCGGACCAAGACCGGTGATTTGTTCGACGCCAAGCGAGTCAAGCAGAGCGTCGCCGGGTGTTCGGCGGTGATCTGTCTCCTGGATGCACCCGGATTGCCGATGAACAGCGAGCACGTGGAAAAATCCATCGTGCCCGGCCCGGTCGAGCAAGTGCTGGCGGTGGATGCTCTGATCGATGGCATGCAGGCCTCAGGGATTGCCCGGCTGTTTCTGGTCGGAGATTTCGAGGTACTGGACGATCCGGAGATCGAAGATCGACTGCAACGCCACGCCGCCGAAGAAATCCGCGAGGCCCTGCAAAGTAGCACCTTGCACTGGACGCTGGTGAATGCGCCCCGCGGGGTGCCCGGGCTGACCATCGAACATTTCAGCCACGTCAGCAGCAGCCTGGAGCCGGGTCTCGCCGAACCGCTTGAACGGTTGAGCCGGGTGGCGGTCGGGATTGCCGATGAGTTGCGGTTGAACCTGCATGTCGGTGAGCATGTGAATTTCGTTGCGACTTCAGAGCCGTAAAGATCGCAGCCTGCGGCAGCTCCTACAGGGCTCCGCGTATCGGCATCGATCTTTGCCATGCGCGGCCCACTGTAGGAGCTGCCGCAGGCTGCGATCTTTTCGCTTCTAAACGGCAATCGACGGTAACGGTAAGCCGTTCAGCGATTGCGCACTGCTGGCCTGCTCGGCCATCAGCCAGTCCACAAACTGTTGAATCAGCGCACCACGCCTTTTTCGCTGGGGCAGGACCACGTAATAGCCGAGCCTGGAAATGACAGTTTCCGCAATCGGTCGACACAACAAACCTTGCGCCAGCAAGTTATCCACAAGGTGCCGCCACCCGATGGCCACGCCCTGGCCGCCAATTGCCGCCTGGATCAGCAACGTGTAATTGTCGAAGCGCAATTGCCCAGGCGCGGGTGCCGAAGCGATCCCCAACTCCCGAAACACGCCGCTCCAGTCGAACCAGTTGCTACTGTTTTCGCCTCGAAGGTGCAGCAGCGGGAACTCGAGCAATGACTGGGATGGCAAGGGCAGGGGACGATCCTTCAACAGCAGCGGGCTGCACACCGGAAAGACTTCTTCGCTGAACAGCCAATGGCTTTCGCCCTGCTTGAATCGGCCATCACCAAACAACACCGCCACATCAATATCGGTGCGCAGCATGTTGAGGCTGCGTTCGCTGGTGACCAGGCTGACATCCACCTGAGGATTGGCGGCATGGAAGCGGTGCAGGCGCGGCATCAGCCAATACGCGGCGAAGGCGAAATCGGTGGCGACCTGCAACACTTCATGTTGGTGCTGTGCACTGATCGCACTCAATCCTGCGTCGATGTTCTGCAATCCGAGCTGAACCTGCTCAAACAGGATCGTTCCGGCCTCGGTCAATTCAATGCCACGATAGATCCGGTCGAACAGCCGCGTCCCGAGTTGCTCTTCCAACCGTTTGATCTGCTGGCTGATGGCCGGTTGCGTGGTGCCGAGCTCTACCGCGGCAGCCGTGAAACTGCGCTGACGGGCCGCCGCTTCAAAGGCGCGAAGCAAATCCAGAGACAAATCACCAAGGGCGTCATACATAAGCTGTGCTTATCCTAGTCATTGCCGTGCATGGGCTTTACCACAAATTGCTTGGGCTACATGCTCGATCGCAGCACTCTCGCATAAATATTCACTATGGAATGCCGCGATCACATGAAGCGCAAGAATATTCTTTTCATCATGGCCGATCAGATGGCCGCGCCAATGTTGCCGTTCTACGGCCCTTCGCCCATCAAACTGCCCAATCTCAGCCGTCTCGCCGCCCAAGGCGTGGTGTTCGACGCCGCCTATTGCAACAGCCCACTGTGCGCGCCGTCGCGTTTTACCCTGGTCAGCGGTCAGTTGCCGAGCAAGATCGGCGCCTACGACAACGCGGCCGATTTCCCCGCCGACGTACCCACTTATGCCCACTACCTGCGTCGACTCGGCTACCGCACCGCGCTGTCGGGCAAGATGCATTTCTGTGGCCCGGATCAACTGCACGGCTATGAAGAACGCCTGACCAGCGACATCTACCCGGCCGATTACGGCTGGTCGGTGAACTGGGACGAGCCGGACGTGCGTCCAACCTGGTTTCACAACATGTCTTCGGTGCTGCAAGCCGGGCCGTGCGTACGCACCAATCAACTGGATTTCGACGAAGAAGTGGTGTTCAAGGCCCAACAGTATTTGTTCGATCACATTCGTGAGGATGGCGATCAGCCGTTCTGCCTGACCGTTTCGATGACTCACCCACACGACCCGTACACCATTCCCAAGGCCTTCTGGGACATGTACGACGATGCCGATATCCCATTGCCCGAAACCCCGGCGCAGACCGAACTTGATCCACACTCGCAGCGTTTGCTCAAGGTTTACGACCTGTGGGACAAACCGCTGCCTGTGGATAAGATTCGCGATGCACGACGGGCGTACTTCGGTGCGTGCAGCTATATCGACAGCAACGTCGGCAAACTCCTGCAAACACTCGAAGAAACCGGCCTGATCGACAACACCATCATTGTGTTCTCCGGCGACCACGGCGACATGCTCGGCGAGCGTGGTCTCTGGTACAAAATGCACTGGTACGAAATGGCCGCCCGCGTGCCGCTGTTGATCAGTGCGCCGGGGCAATTCAGGGCTGGCCGGGTCAGCGCGGCGGTCTCCACGGCCGATCTGTTGCCGACCTTTGTGGAACTGGCCGGTGGTTCGCTGGAGCCAGGGCTGCCGCTGGATGGTCGCTCACTGGTCTCGCACCTGCAAGGGCAGGGTGGTCATGACGAGGTCTTCGGTGAATACATGGCCGAAGGCACTATTAGCCCGCTGATGATGATTCGCCGCGGCGCCTACAAATTCATCTACAGCGAAGACGATCCTTGCCTGCTCTTCGACGTACACAACGACCCGCGTGAACAGGAGGAACTCAGCCAATCGCCGCAACATCGGCCGCTTTTCGATGAATTTCTCGCTGAAGCCCGGGCCAAGTGGGATATCCCGGCGATCCACCAACAAGTGCTCGCCAGCCAACGGCGCCGACGTTTTGTCGCCGATGCGTTAACCATCGGCAAGCTGAAGAGTTGGGATCACCAGCCGCTGGTGGACGCCAGTCAGCAGTACATGCGCAACCACATCGACCTCGACGATCTGGAGCGTAAAGCACGTTATCCACAACCCTGCCAAAACCAATAATGTTAAGGGGAATGCCATGCGTAGGTTATCCACAGCAATGACGGTCGGGCTTCTGGCTCTGGGCAGTGCATCGGCGTATGCCGATCAGAGTTGCGAGACGGTGAAAATGGCCGACCCTGGCTGGAGCGACATTGCCGCCACCAACGCCATCACCGGGTTTCTGCTGGACGGCATGGGCTACAAGGCCAAGGTCGACACGCTTGCAGTGCCGATCACCTTTGGCGGCTTGAAAGATGGCCAGGTCGACGTATTTCTCGGTAACTGGATGCCGGCACAACAGGGCTTCTACGACAAGTTCGTGGCCACCGGTGACGTCACTCAATTGGCGAAGAACCTCGACGGCACCGAATTCACGCTCGCGGTCCCGGATTACGTCTGGGACGCGGGTGTGCATAACTTTGCCGACCTGAACAAATACGCCGACAAGTTCGACAAGAAGATTTACGGCATCGGCTCCGGCGCTCCCGCCAACATCTCCTTGCAGGAAATCATCAAGAAGAACGACTTTGACATGGGCCAGTGGAAACTGGTCGAGTCCAGTGAGCAGGCGATGCTGGCGGAAGTGTCTCGTGCGGTGAAAAAACAGAAGTTCGTGACCTTCCTCGGCTGGACCCCGCACCCGATGAACGTGCAACTGAAAATGCACTATCTGAAGGGCGGCGAGAAGTACTTCGGCGACACCGGCAGCGTCCACACCCTGACCCGCAAAGGTTATGCACAGGCCTGCCCGAACATCGGCAAACTGCTCACCAACCTGAGTTTCACCCAGGAAATGGAGAACAGCATCATGGCCGACGTGGTGAACAAGAAGGTCAGCAATGCTGATGCGGCCAAGGCGTGGATCAAGGCTAATCCGGCGGTGCTGGATAAGTGGCTGGACGGGGTGAAGACCGTGGATGGGAAAGATGCGTTGGGGGCGGTGAAAGCCAAGCTCTAGCACCCCATGTGGGAGCGGGCTTGCTCGCGAATGCGGTGGGTCAGTCGATATCAATGTTGAATGNCCCACCGCATTCGCGAGCAAGCCCGCTCCCACAGTGTCTCGTCCTGCTACCCTTGCGCAAAATCCCACCCGAGAGGACCCATGGCCTTTCCAAGCCGCCATTCGCTCTTCCCTTTCCTCAGCTGGTTGCCTCGGCAAACCCGCGCCAGCGTCGGTCGCGATCTGATCGTCGGCCTCAGCGGCGCGATTCTCGCGTTGCCGCAATCCATTGCCTACGCGCTGATCGCCGGTCTCCCACCTGAATACGGTCTATATGCTGCGATTATCCCGGTGCTGATCGCCTGTCTCTGGGGTTCTTCGTGGCACTTGATCTGCGGTCCTACGGCGGCGATTTCTATTGTCTTGTACGCCAGCGTCAGTCCCCTGGCCGTTCCGGCGTCAGAGGACTACGTCACCCTGATCCTTTTGCTGACGCTGCTTGCCGGCATTTTCCAGTGGCTGCTCGGTTTGCTGCGCTTCGGCGCCTTGGTGAATTTCGTCTCGCACTCGGTAGTGCTGGGTTTCACCCTCGGCGCGGCGGTGGTGATTGCCATTGGTCAACTGCCGAATCTGTTGGGGCTGGAATTGCCCAACCAAGCGACGGCGCTGAACAGCTTGATGATGCTGTTGAGTCATCTCGGCGCTGTGGATAAACCGTCGCTAATGCTGGGCCTGGCGACGGTCGTCGTGGGCGTGATCCTAAAATTGCTCCTGCCGCGCTGGCCGACGCTGTTGATCACCTTGGCGCTGAGCGGATTGCTGGTCTGGCTCTGGCCATCGATGTTTGGTCATGTGAAGTTGGTCAGCGCGTTTGTCGGGCGGCTGCCGCCCTTCAGCCCGCTGCCGCTGGATCTTGATCTGATTCTGCGCTTGCTACCCAGCGCGGTGGCGGTGGGCATGCTCGGGCTGGTCACCAGTCTGTCGATTGCCCGATCCTTGTCGGCCCGCTCCCAGCAGTTGCTCGACGCCAACCAAGAGGTCCGCGCCCAGGGTTTATCGAACATGGTCGGTGCGTTTTTTTCCGGATCGCTGTCAGCCGGTTCCTTCACCCGCTCCGGCCTGAGCTACGAAGCCGGTGCCTGCTCGCCAATGGCCGGCGTTTTTTCGGCGGTGTGGGTGGCGCTGTTCGCCATCTTCGGCGCGAATTTGATCGCGCACATTCCGATCCCGGCCATGGCCGGCAGCATTCTGTTGATCGCGTGGGGGCTGGTGGATCATCGCGGTATTCGCGCGTTGTTGCGGGTCAGCCGCGCCGAGTTTCTGGTCATGGCGCTGACCTGTATCGCCACGTTGCTGCTGGAATTGCAGACCGCGATCTACGCCGGGGTGCTGGCTTCGCTGTTCTTCTACCTCAAACGCACCTCGCAACCGCGAGTCCAGCATTGGCGGGATGGGGATGAAGACATCCTGCGAGTTGGCGGCTCAATCTTTTTCGGCGCCAGCCATTACCTGCAAGTACGCCTGCAACGAATGCACGGCGCGCGCGTGGTGATCGAGGCGCAGCAAATCAACTTCATCGACTATTCAGGCGTGGAGATGTTGCACCAGGAAGCGCGACGGCTACTGCGCCAGGATCGCAGCCTGACCCTGCGGCGGGCACGGCCGCAGGTGGTGGAAGAATTGAGGAAGCTGGAAGGCGCGGAGAAATGCCCAATCCGGTTTGAGGACTGATCCGAAGTCGGGGTCGCGGCCATTCGCGAGCAAGCCCGCACACATTCGATCGCATTCTTCTGGGAGAACTCGGTAAAAATGTGGGAGCGGGCTTGCTCGCGAAGCTCTTAAAGTGCGAGTTGGCGGCGAAGTTCGGCCAGCACCGGCGCCGTATCCGGCCGCACGCCGCGCCACAGGAAGAAGGCTTCTGCCGCTTGTTCAGCGAGCATCCCCAAACCATCCATCGACACCGCCGCGCCATGTTCACTGGCCCAACGGCAGAACGAGGTCGGCTCCTTGCCGTACATCATGTCGTAGCACACCGTCTTGCCCGGCTCGATCAAACTGCTGGCAATCGGCGGTACATCCCCTGACAGACTGGCGGACGTCGCGTTGATGATCAGGTCCACCGACTCCTTCAACCAATCAAAACTACTGGCCGACACCGGCCCCAGGTCCGCGAACAATTCCGCCAACAGTTCGGCTTTTTCCACCGTGCGGTTGGCGATGATCACCGAGGCGGGTTGCTCGGCCAGCAACGGCTCCAGTGCACCGCGCACTGCGCCGCCAGCACCGAGCAGCAGGATGCGTTTGCCCTTGAGGCTGAAACCGGCGTTGACCGTCAGGTCCAGCACCAGTCCGGCGCCATCGGTGTTGTCGCCCAGCAGGCTGCCATCAGCGAGTTTGCTCAGGGTGTTCACCGCACCGGCGCGTTGCGCTCGCGCCGTCAGACTGTTCGCCAGACGATAGGCCTCTTCCTTGAACGGCACCGTCACATTCGCCCCACGACCTTCGAGGAAAAACGTCCGGGCGCAGGTGGAAAAATCGTCGAGGGGCGCCAGCAACGTGCGGTAGTCCAGTTTTTGAGCCGTCTGCTCGGCGAACAGGCGGTGGATCAGCGGCGACTTGCTGTGGCCAATCGGGTTACCGAAAACGACATAACGGTCCATCAGAACTCCTCGTTCAGGCCTTGGCCAACCAATCGCGGTCTTGCAGGAAGTACTCGGTCAGGCGTGCTTCTTCGCTGCCCGGCTCGGATTTCCAGTCGTAGCCCCAGCGAACTTGCGGTGGCAGGGACATCAGGATCGACTCGGTACGCCCGCCCGATTGCAGACCGAACAGCGTGCCGCGGTCGTAGACCAGGTTGAATTCAACGTAGCGCCCACGGCGGAATTCCTGGAATTCACGCTGTTTGGCGGTAAACGCATCATTTTTGCGGCGCTGCACGATCGGCAGGTAGGCGTCGATGAACGCGTCACCGATGGCGCGCATAAAGGCGAAGCTGGTGTCGAAGTCCCACTCGTTCAAGTCATCGAAGAACAGGCCACCGATGCCGCGCGGCTCATGGCGATGCTTGATGTGGAAGTAGCTGTCACACCAGGCCTTGTAGCGCGAGTAGACGTCCGGGCCAAACGGCGCGCAGGCCTGCTCGGCAACGCGGTGCCAGTGCACGCAGTCTTCTTCATTGCCGTAATAAGGGGTCAGGTCGAAGCCACCGCCGAACCACCAGACTGGTTCTTCACCATCTTTTTCAGCGATGAAAAAGCGCACGTTGGCGTGGGACGTCGGCACGTGCGGGTTGTGCGGGTGAATCACCAGCGACACGCCTAGGGCTTCAAAGCCACGACCGGCCAGTTCTGGTCGATGGGCGCTGGCGGAGGGTGGGAGACCGCTGCCGAAGACGTGGGAAAAGTTGACGCCGCCCTTTTCGATGACAGCACCGTTTTCGATCACCCGGGTGCGACCGCCACCGCCGGCAGGCCGGGTCCAGGCGTCTTCGACGAACTGCGTGCCGCCGTCTTCAGCTTCGAGGGCCGCGCAAATGCGGTCTTGCAGGTCGAGCAGGTAGGCTTTTACGGCCTCGGTGCGGGTCGTCATGTCATCACCTTGAATCGGGCAAAGCTACGCGGCGCTTAATGGCCGGCGGCAAATTGCTGCGTAGGATAACACTGCACCTTGCCCCGTCGCAGTTGACGAAGATCAAGCATAGGAGTCCGATAGGGAGCTTCGCGCTACAACTCTAGTAGCTAAGACCTAAGGAGAGTTCTGATGGCTAAGCGTATCCAGTTCCGCGCTCACGGCGGCCCCGAAGTGCTCGAGTATGTTGACTACCAACCCGCCGAGCCCGGTCCGCGGCAGGTTCGCGTGACCAACAAGGCCATCGGCCTGAATTTCATCGACACCTATTACCGCAGCGGTCTCTATGCACCGCCAGCCCTGCCATCGGGCGTGGGCTCGGAAGGCGCGGGCGTGGTCGAGGCGGTGGGCAGTGAAGTCACCCGGTTCAAGGTCGGAGATCGCGTGGCGTATGGCAGCGGTCCATTGGGCGCCTACAGCGACGTTCACGTGTTGCCGGAGGCCAATCTGGTGCATCTGCCGGACGCGATCAGCTTCGAACAGGCCGCCGGCGTAATGCTCAAGGGCCTGACCGTGCAGTACCTGTTGCGTCAGACGTATGAACTCAAGGGTGGCGAAACCATCCTGTTCCACGCTGCCGCGGGTGGCGTCGGTTCCCTGGCCTGCCAGTGGGCCAAGGCCTTGGGTGTGAAGTTGATCGGCACGGTCAGCTCACCGGAGAAAGCCGCACTGGCCAAGGCCAACGGCGCTTGGGCGACCATCGATTACAGTCATGAAAACGTCGCACAACGCGTACTGGAGTTGACCGACGGCAAAAAAGTCCCAGTGGTGTACGACGGCGTGGGCAAGGACACTTGGCTGACTTCGCTTGATAGCGCGGCGCCTCGCGGTCTGGTGGTGAGCTTCGGCAATGCGTCGGGTGCGGTAGACGGGGTGAACCTGGGAATTCTGTCGGCGAAGGGTTCGTTGTACGTGACCCGGCCTACCCTCGCGACTTACGCCAACAATGCTGCAAACCTGCAGTGTATGGCGGATGAGCTGTTTGAGATGATCATCAGTGGCAAGTTGAAGGTGGACATCAGCCAGAAGTATCCATTGGCCCAAGCAGCGAAGGCGCAGACCGAGTTGTCGGGGCGGCGTACGACGGGTTCGACTGTTCTGTTGCCTTGACGGACGCCATCGCGAGCAAGCTCGCTCCCACAGTGGATCGTTGTCGAACACAAATTCTGTGTTCACTGAAGATCTCCTGTGGGAGCGAGCTTGCTCGCGATGAACGATGACGCGGTCTTAATCCGGGCGCACGACATGCCCGGTTGCCAGGTCTCGGATCACGCTCGGGTTCTTGCGCCCACCCAGATTCCCGCCCAACACCAAATCCAACTGCCCACGGAAATACTGCTCCACGCGAATCCGTGTGCGCGCCGCCGGCCGGCCCTGTGGATTGGCCGAGGTCGACACCAGCGGCCCGACCAACGCACACAAATCCCGTACCAGCGGATGATCGCTGACCCGCAGCGCCACCGTTTCATGCACGCCGGTAATCCACTGGGGCAACATATTCTGATGCGGCACCAGCCAGGTGTTCGGTCCCGGCCAAGTGCTGGCCATGCGGTCCATCCACAGCTCCGGGAAGTCTTCGAAGAGGAAGTCGAACTGCCGGATGTTGTCGGCGACCAGAATCAGCCCCTTACCCACAGACCGGCCCTTGAGCATCAACAGACGCTCAACCGCCTCTTCGTCCCATGGGTCGCAACCCAGCCCCCAGACCGCTTCGGTTGGATAGGCAATCACCGCACCTGCGCGAATGGCTTGCGCGGCTTGCTGCACACGCCAACTGTTAACCATGAAAAACTCTCCGGAATAAGGCTCTGCGCAGTTTACCCATCTTCCTTATAAAACCTAGCTCACCCGCGCAAACCAACGCCCGCTTTCGCAGACAGCACGGCCGTCCATTTCCAGCTCCGTCAGCGCTGCCAGCACTTTTGGCAAGGCCCAACCGCTGGTGACGGACAACGCTTCACTGGTGTGGGGCGCCGCGTGAAGCAGCATAAGCAACGGATGTGTCACCGCTGGTGTCGCTGTGGATAACGGCAACTGCTGCCAGCCGCGCAACGCTTCGAGGATATGCTCGATGGTTTCCACCAGCACCGCACCGTCGCGGATCAGCTGATGACAACCCTTTGCGCCCGGGTGATGAATCGACCCGGGAATCGCATACACCTCGCGCCCTTGTTCCGCTGCCAGCCTCGCGGTGATCAGCGAACCGCTGGCGACACTCGCCTCGACCACCAGCACACCCAGGGATAAACCGCTGATGATCCGATTGCGCCGGGGGAAGTTGCTGGCGGTCGGTCCGGCGTCCAGCGGGAACTCCGAAAGCACTGCGCTGCCCGAGGCGATCATGGCGTCTGCCAGTCGTCGATTGCGCTGTGGATAAAACTTTTCAAGTCCCGTGCCAAGTACACCGACCGTTCGCCCGCCCACGTCCAAAGCGGCTTGATGCGCGGCGGCATCAATACCCAGCGCCAGACCGCTGGTAATGACAAAACCGGCGCCGGCCAAACTGCGGGAAAAGGCGGCGGCGGTGTCCATTCCCGGCCGCGAAGCGCGACGGCTGCCGACCATCGCCAGCTGCGGTTTTTCCAGAATGCCGGGATCGCCCGCCACGAATAACAGCGGCGGCGCATCACTGATTTCCGCCAACAGTGCCGGATAGTCAGATTGGTCCCACATCAGTAAATGCTGGCCCGGACGCTCTAACCAGGCCAATGCATGGCTCGCGCCATCACGGATTTCACTGGAGCGCCTGGCCTCCGCGCAAGCGAGTGGCAAACCCAGTGAACGCCAGGCACTGGCCGGCGCGCTGATAGCCTTGGACGCCGAGCCGAAGGCCTCAAGCAATTTCTTGAAACGCGCAGGACCGAGTTCCGGCAGGCGATGCAAACGTAAACGAGCTTCCAGTTCCGCAGGGGAAACCGGTGCAAAAGCAGACAGCGACATGGATCATCCTTGATCGTTATGAGCCCCGTTCAAACGGGAATAAGCTGTGGATAACTCTGTTGGTAACTTGTAGAGCCTGTTAAGGATTTCGCACCTTGTCCAGCACCGCCAGGGAGCGTGATGCGTTGAGCACCAGCCCGTAGCTGAGCTTGTCATAGGTGCGGAAAACCATCAGCAGACCGGCGCGTTCATCCGGGATTTTCAGTGGCTGACCGGTGATCCGGTCACGCACGGTCTCGCCGGTTTTCATCACCACCAACACGTTGCCTTCGGCCAAGCCATCGCGATGGCCCTTGTTCAGCGTGACCACATCCAGCGCGCCAATTTGGGTAACCCCGCGCGGCACGTCGATAATCAACCCGTTGATCTCGGTTTTTGGCGCACTGGGCATGAAGGTCGAGTTTATCGATCGCTCTTCACCGCTGAACAAGCGGTCGCCGAGGCGAACTTCCTGGGTCGTGCGTTGCAGCGCCAGGGTGGCGACATCGCCCTCGGTGGCCACAATCTCGCCACCGCCGATGTCGTCGGCATTGATCCCCAAAAATTCTTTACTGACAGGATCGGTGTAGACCTTGCCCTGACGGAAGATGCCGTAAACCGGCTGAGCCGGATCGAAGTGGCCGCGAGCGAAGATTCGATCACCGGTGCCACTGAGCACGCGTTCGGCATCGCCGGCGACGATATAAGGCGCCTTGTCGAAGTCCTCGACCGTGTCGACGATGCGGTTGCTCAGCAGAAAGCTGTTGATCGACTGCAGCGGAATGCTTGGGATCGCATCGGCAACCGGGCTGCTGCGGATGCGTGGCGACAGCTTGATGGTGCCCCGGGAAGCGCCGCGATTGAGGGTCAGACGTGGTTGCCCGTTGACGTAGACCAGCGACAGCGAGTCGCCGGGGTAAATCAGATTGGGGTTTTCGATCTGTGGATTGGCTTGCCAGAGTTCCGGCCATTTCCACGGTTCACGAAGGAATTTCCCCGAGATGTCCCAGAGTGTGTCACCCGATACCACAGTGTATTGCTGTGGAAAACCTTCCTTGAGTTGCACTTGCCCGTGCGCCAAACCGGCCGAGGCCAGAAGGAGCAAGGCGAGTAGTGATTTCCTCATGCGGTGAATCCCTTTATTATGTGCATTCGCGTAGAACGCCAGAGCCCTCGTGGCTCGCTCCCGACTCTTTACCAAAAAGAGAAGGAAGCTACGTTTTACAACGGTAGCCTGCATCTTCGGACCCGCCAGGCCATCGACCCGACATTACCTCAAACGTGCAGCAATTAAGCTTATGGCCATTTTAGACATCCTCGAATTCCCCGACTCGCGCCTGCGCACTATCGCCAAACCTGTGGCCGTAGTGGACGACGAAGTGCGTCAGTTGGTCGATGACATGTTTGAAACAATGTATGAAGCGCCAGGCATCGGCCTCGCCGCGACCCAGGTCAACGTGCACAAACGTATCGTCGTGATGGACCTCTCCGAAGACCGCAGCGAACCACGGGTGTTCATCAACCCCGAGTTCGAAACCCTGACCGACGAGATGGAGCAATATCAGGAAGGCTGCCTCTCGGTGCCGGGCTTCTATGAAAACGTCGATCGCCCACAGAAGGTCAAAATCAAGGCCCTGGACCGCGACGGCCAGCCTTACGAACTGATCGCCGAAGGCTTGCTCGCAGTGTGCATCCAGCATGAATGCGACCACCTGAACGGCAAATTGTTCGTTGACTACCTGTCCAATCTCAAACGCGACCGAATCAAGAAGAAACTGGAAAAGCTCCATCGCCAGAACGCTTGATGCCCTCCTTTCAAAGGCTTGCTGCGGCAAGCCTTTTTCTTTTGCGAGACCTTTTGAATGACTGAGCCACTGCGCATCGTCTTTGCCGGCACCCCGGAATTCGCCGCCGAACACCTCAAGGCCCTGCTCGACAGCCCTTACGAGATCGTCGCGGTCTACACCCAACCGGACCGTCCGGCGGGCCGTGGGCAAAAGTTGATGCCAAGCCCGGTCAAGCAGTTGGCTCTCGAGAACAACATCCCGGTGCTGCAACCGCCAACCCTGCGCAACGAAGACGCTCAGGCTGAACTGGCCGCGCTCAAGCCTGACTTGCTGGTGGTGGTCGCCTACGGCCTGATCCTGCCGCAAGTGGTGCTGGATATTCCACGCCTGGGCTGCATCAACAGCCACGCCTCCTTGCTGCCACGCTGGCGCGGTGCGGCGCCGATCCAGCGCGCCGTTGAAGCGGGCGACAGCGAAAGCGGTGTGACCGTGATGCGCATGGAACTGGGCCTCGACACCGGGCCGATGCTGCTGAAAGTCACCACGCCGATCACCCCCGAAGACACGGGCGGCAGCCTCCACGACCGTCTGGCTGAAATGGGTCCCCCAGCGGTGATTCAGGCGATTGCCGGCCTCGCTGCCGGCACGCTGGATGGCGAAGTGCAGGACGACAGCCTCGCCACTTATGCTCACAAATTGAACAAGGATGAAGCACGCGTCGACTGGACCCGTCCGGCGGTTGAGCTGGAACGTCTGGTTCGCGCCTTCAATCCATGGCCGATCTGCCACAGCACGCTGAATGGCGAAGCATTGAAGGTGCTGGCTGCGAGCCTCGCCGAAGGGCAGGGCGCTCCCGGTGAAATCCTCAGCGCCAGCAAGGAGGGTTTGATCGTCGCCTGCGGTGAGCAAGCCCTGTGTCTGACTCGTCTGCAATTGCCCGGCGGCAAGGCGCTAAACTTCAGCGACTTGTTCAACAGCCGTCGTGAGAAATTCGCCGTCGGCACCGTCCTCGGTCAAGCGGCGGACGCTCAATGAATCCACGTCTGGCCGCCGCCAAGGCACTTGCTGCTGTTCTTAACGGAAAAGCCTCACTCAACAGTTCTCTGCCAACACAAATGGACAAGGTTGAAGACCGCGACCGCGGCTTCACCCAAGACCTGGCGTTCGGCACCGCTCGCTGGCAGCCACGTTTGTCGGCGCTGGCGGCCAAGTTGCTGCAGAAGCCATTCAAGGCAGCCGACGCCGATGTCGAAGCGCTGTTGCTGGTTGGGCTCTACCAGTTGCTCTACACCCGGGTTCCGGCCCATGCCGCCATCGGCGAAACCGTGGGTTGCGCCGACAAGCTGAAAAAGCCCTGGGCCAAGGCCTTGCTCAACGCCGTGTTGCGCCGCGCCCAGCGTGAAAGCGAAGCGCTGCTGGCCGAGCTGGAACACGATCCTGTGGTGCGCACTGCCCACCCGCGCTGGCTGCAAAAATCCCTGAAGGCTTTCTGGCCCGAGCAGTGGGAAGCCATTTGTGCGGCGAACAACGCGCATCCGCCGATGATCTTGCGGGTCAACCGTCGTCATCACAGTCGCGATGCTTATCTCGGGTTGCTGACCGACGCCGGCATCGCCGCCACGCCGTGTGTTTACAGTCAGGACGGCATCATTCTCGACGCCGCTGCCGACGTGCGCAGCTTGCCGGGTTTCGCAGAAGGCTGGATCAGCGTGCAGGACGAAGCCGCGCAACTGGCCGCCGATCTGCTCGACCTGGCTCCGGGCCAACGGGTGCTGGACGCCTGCTGCGCACCGGGCGGCAAGACCTGCCACATCCTTGAAGCCGAGCCGGCACTTGCCGGCGTGGTAGCGGTGGACCTGGAAGCCAAGCGTCTGGTGCGAGTGCGGGAAAACCTCGCACGCCTGGGCCTGAGCGCCGAACTGATCGCCGCCGACGGCCGCGACACCGCCACCTGGTGGGACGGCAAGCCGTTCCAGCGCATTCTGCTGGACGCGCCGTGCTCGGCCACCGGCGTGATTCGTCGTCACCCGGACATCAAGCTGACTCGCCAACCCGACGACATCGCCGCACTCGCGGTTCTCCAGAGCGAACTGCTCGATGCCATGTGGATAACTTTGGAGGTCGGCGGCATCCTGCTTTACGCCACCTGCTCCACGCTGCCGACCGAGAACACCGAAGTCATCGAAGCCTTCCTCGCTCGCACGCCGGGTGCCCGTGAACTGGACCTCGCGACTCAAGCCGGTATCAAGCAACCTCACGGCCGCCAATTGCTGGCTCAGGAAGGCGGCCACGACGGGTTCTACTACGCCAAGCTGATCAAGATCGCCGCCGCGCGCGGTTAATGGGTTTTAAGGGAGTGACTGGATGAAAATCATCATCCTCGGCGCAGGGCAGGTCGGCGGTTCGCTGGCGGAACACTTGGCCAGCGAGGCCAATGACATCACCGTGGTCGACACTGATGGCGAACGTCTGCGCGACCTCGGTGATCGGTTGGACATCCGCACTGTGCAAGGCCGCGGCTCGCTGCCGACCGTGCTGCGTCAGGCCGGCGCCGACGACGCCGACATGCTGGTGGCGGTGACCAACAGCGACGAAACCAACATGATTGCCTGCCAGGTTGCCCACTCCCTGTTTCACACCCCGACCAAAATTGCCCGGGTTCGCGAAGCTGCCTACCTGACTCGCTCCGAGTTGTTCGACAACGAAGCGATTCCGGTGGACGTGATGATCAGCCCGGAGCAAGTGGTCACCCATTACATCAAGCGCCTGATCCAGCATCCGGGCGCCTTGCAGGTGATCGACTTCGCCGAAGGCAAAGCCCAATTGGTGGCGGTCAAGGCGTACTACGGCGGCCCGCTGGTGGGCCAGCAACTGCGACAGTTGCGTGAGCACATGCCGAATGTCGAAACCCGGGTGGCGGCGATTTTTCGTCGTGATCGGCCGATCCTGCCGCAGGGCGATACGGTGATCGAGGCGGACGACGAAGTCTTTTTCATCGCCGCCAAGGCGAATATTCGCGCCGTGATGAGCGAAATGCGCCGCCTCGATGAGAGCTACAAACGCATCGTCATCGCGGGCGGCGGGCAGATCGGTGAGCGTCTGGCCGAGGCTATCGAAAGCCGTTACCAAGTGAAGATCATCGAGATGAACCCGGCCCGCTGCCGTCATCTCTCGGACACCCTCGACAGCACCGTGGTACTGCAGGGCAGCGCTTCGGATCGGGATCTACTGCTGGAAGAGAACATCGCCGACGCTGACCTTTTCCTGGCCCTGACCAACGACGACGAAGCCAACATCATGTCCTCGCTGCTGGCCAAGCGCCTGGGTGCGAAGAAGGTGATGACCATCATCAACAACCCGGCCTACGTCGACCTGATCCAGGGCGGCGACATCGACATCGCCATCAGCCCGCAATTGGCGACCATCGGCACCTTACTGGCCCACGTGCGCCGTGGCGATATCGTCAGCGTGCACTCATTGCGCCGGGGCGCGGCGGAAGCCATCGAGGCGATTGCCCACGGTGATGAGAAGTCGAGTAAGGTCATTGGCAAGTCCATTGAGAACATTGGTCTGCCGCCGGGAACCACCATCGGCGCGATCATCCGCGACGAAGAAGTGATCATTGCCCACGACGACACGGTGATTGCGGCGGGTGACCATGTGATTCTGTTCCTTGTGGATAAGAAGCATATTCGGGATGTGGAAAAGCTGTTCCATGTGGGGTTGAGCTTTTCTAATTCAAAATCGCCAAGATCGCAGCCTTCGGCAGCTCCTACGCCGATCTCTGTAGGAGCTGCCGAAGGCTGCGATCTTTTGATCTTCGCTTCAAAGGACTCCACCATGCTCGAATCCCTGGAAAAAATGCTCGCCAAGGGTGTGGATAACTCATTGCTGCGCTTCGGGCTGGGCAAGGGTTATCTGGATCTTGGGGAAAACGCCAAGGCCGCTGAGCATTTCCAGCGTTGCGTCGAATTCGATCCGAAGTATTCAGCAGCCTGGAAGCTTTTGGGCAAGGCCCATCTGGGGCTGAAGGATTTCGCGGCGGCACGTCAGGCGTGGGAACAGGGCCTGGAAGCCGCTCGCGCCCATGGCGACAAGCAGGCCGAAAAGGAAATGACGGTGTTTCTGAAGAAGCTTGAGCGTCAGGCTCACTGATCAGAGGTATCGCAGGCCAATGCCCTCTGCATCCACCAGCACCACTTCCATGCGCACGCGCGGCGCGCCTGTGGATAAGTCCTGCACCTGACCGTACACCACCGCGCCCTTGGGCAATGTCGACAGGCCCGGATGCTTGACGTAGACGCCTGTCGTCGAAAGGTTACGCGTCTGGCCCAGGCATTCGCCGAAGCTGTGGTGACTGATCTTGATGCGAAAGGATTTGCGGTGTTCGGACATCTGTTGCGCCCTTATTGAACGTGTTGTGGATAAGCCGATGAGCAAGATCAAAAGATCAAAAGATCAAAAGATCAAAAGATCAAAAGATCAAAAGATCAAAAGATCAAAAGATCGCAGCCTGCGGCAGTTCCTACGGGTTATCCACAGATCGTGCCAGCCTTATCAGTACCAGCGTTCTTCGCCGGGTGGACGCTTCTTGAAGCGCTTCATGCTCCACATGTACTGGCTCGGATACGCCCGCACATAGCGCTCGACCACCTGGCTCATGGCCGCGCAGGACGTCTCGGTATCGGTGCTGTACATGGCCTCTGGCGCGGCTTCGAGGATCACTTTGTAACCCGAACCATCCGGCAGACGTAGCGCATGCAGGAACACGCCGACCGCTTTGCCGCCGGCGAGCATGTTCGGTACGAACTTGCTGGTCAGGGCCTGTGTGGCGAAGAACGGCACGAAAATCCCGGCGGATTCGGACGGTTCCGGGTCAGCGGGAATGCCCACTGCACCACCTTTGCGCACTTCCTTGATAACACTGAGGATGCCTTCCTTGGTGGAAGCGGCCACCCGGTTGCCCAATTGCACCCGCTGCTTGCGCAGCAAATCATCCACCGCCTTCAACTTCGGCGGGCGATAGAAAATGATCGGTTTGCACTGGCTGCAATAGAAGTGGTTCAACACTTCCCAGTTGCCCAGGTGGCTGGTGATGCCAACGACCCCTTTGCCGGAGGCGAGGGCGTCCTTCAATACGTCGAGACCTTCGACTTCACGCACCAGGTCGATGGAGCGCTGGGCCGGCCAGATCCAGGCGCAGGCGCTTTCGGTCAGGGATTTGCCGATGTCTTTCAGGCTTTGGCCTACCAGTCGCTCCCGTTCAGCCGCGTCCATGTCCGGGAAACACTTGGCGAGATTGATCCGCACCACATCGCGGGAACGGTTGGGGGTTTTCCACATGACCCAGCCGATGGCCGAGCCCACGGCCTGCACTGCCCGCCACGGGAGCAGGGCAAACAGCCGCAGAGCGCCTACCAGCAAGGCGCCTTTAAACTTATCCACAGGTCACTCCTGATCTTGTGCTGTGCGCGAGGCGGCTATTCTAACCGCCGTTCGCCAGCACCGCGTAGCGATCGCAATCCTGAGTGTGGTCCATGACCATGCCCGAGGCCTGCATCAGTGCGTAACAAATAGTCGGGCCGACGAACGTGAAACCGGCCTTTTTCAGGCCTTTGCTCATCTCCACGGCGGTCGGCGTCACGGCCGGCACTTCGCTGCGGTCCTTGAAATGGTTGATCACAGGCTTGCCGTCGACGAAGGACCAGAGAAACGCCACCGGATCCTCCAGCGCCAGCCAGGCCTGGGCATTGCGCCGGGCCGCATTGAGTTTGAGGCGATTGCGAATGATGCCCGGATCGAGCATCAATTCATCGATTTCGGCGTCGCTCATCTGCGCCACGCGCTGTACGTCGAAGCCGAACATTACCTGACGATAGTGCTCACGTTTACGCAGCACGGTGATCCAGGAAAGGCCGGCCTGGAACCCTTCGAGCAAAAGCAACTCGAACAATCCCTGCGCATCGCGTAGCGGCGTACCCCACTCCTGATCGTGATAAGCCATGTACAGCGGATCTTCGGAACACCAAAAGCAGCGTGGCATAAGGCTCCAGGGGGCGTGCGCAGGACCGAATCGGGTATACTCCCGCTCTTTAAATCGCAGCCCAAGAAACAGGTGAATTTCGTGAGCCAGCCTACGCCAGCCGTGCGTACCTTCCAAGACTTGATCCTCGCCCTCCAGCAATACTGGGCCGAGCAAGGTTGTGTGGTACTTCAGCCCTACGATATGGAAGTAGGCGCCGGGACTTTCCACACTGCCACGTTCCTGCGCGCCATTGGCCCGGAAACCTGGAACGCCGCTTATGTGCAGCCCAGTCGTCGCCCGACTGACGGCCGCTACGGCGAAAACCCGAACCGTCTGCAGCACTACTACCAGTTCCAAGTCGTGCTGAAGCCGAACCCGGACAACTTCCAGGAACTGTACCTGGGCTCCCTCAAGCATGTCGGCCTGGACCCACTGGTCCACGACATTCGCTTTGTTGAAGACAACTGGGAATCGCCGACCCTCGGCGCCTGGGGCCTGGGTTGGGAAGTCTGGCTCAACGGAATGGAAGTGACGCAGTTCACTTACTTCCAGCAAGCGGGCGGTATCGAGTGCTACCCGGTGACCGGCGAGATCACTTACGGTCTCGAGCGTCTGGCCATGTACCTGCAAGGCGTGGATTCGGTCTACGACCTGGTCTGGGCTGACGGTCCGTTCGGCAAGGTGACCTACGGCGACGTGTTCCACCAGAACGAAGTGGAGCAGTCGACCTACAACTTCGAACACGCCAACGTCGAGAAGCTGTTCGAGCTGTTCGACTTCTACGAAAGCGAAGCCAAGCGCCTGATCGAACTCGACCAGCCGCTGCCGTTGCCGAGCTACGAAATGGTGTTGAAGGCCTCCCACACCTTCAATCTGCTGGATGCGCGCCGGGCAATCTCGGTGACCGCGCGTCAGCAATACATTCTGCGTGTCCGCACCCTGGCGCGTTCCGTTGCGCAAGCCTACCTGCTGGCTCGCGCCAAGCTGGGCTTCCCGATGGCGACCCCGGATCTGCGTGACGAAGTGTTGGCTAAGCTGGAGGCTGCACAATGAGTGCTCAAGATTTTCTGGTTGAACTGGGCACCGAAGAACTGCCACCCAAAGCCCTGAACACCCTGGCCGACGCGTTCCTGGCCGGTATCGACAAGGGCCTGCAAGCCGCTGGCCTGAACTACGAGACCAAAACCGTCTACGCCGCGCCACGTCGTCTGGCTGTGCTGATCACCTCGCTGGCTACCCATCAGCCGGATCGCAGCATCAACCTCGACGGCCCGCCACGTCAGGCCGCGTTCGATGCCGAAGGCAACCCGACTCAAGCAGCCTTGGGCTTCGCCAAGAAGTGCGGCGTCGACCTGAGCGAAATCGATCAGAGCGGCCCGAAACTGCGCTACAGCCAAAGCATTGCCGGCAAGCCAACCGCGAGCCTGCTGCCGACCATCGTCGAAGATTCCCTGAACGACCTGCCTATTCCCAAGCGCATGCGCTGGGGTGCTCGCAAGGAAGAATTCGTTCGTCCGACTCAGTGGCTGGTGATGCTGCTCGGTGACCAGGTCATCGATTGCACGATCCTTGCCCAGAAGTCCGGCCGCGATTCCCGTGGTCACCGCTTCCATCACCCGGAAAGCGTGCGCATCACCTCGCCGGCCAACTACCTGACCGACCTGCGTGCCGCTTATGTATTGGCCGATGCCAACGAGCGTCGCGAGCTGATCAGCAAGCGCGTCGAAGAGCTGGCGACGATGCAGGAAGGGACGGCGATCGTCCCGCCAGCGTTGCTCGACGAAGTGACCGCGCTGGTTGAATGGCCGGTGCCGCTGGTGTGCTCGTTCGAAGAGCGTTTCCTCGACGTGCCGCAAGAAGCCCTGATCACCACCATGCAGGACAACCAGAAGTACTTCTGCCTGCTGGATGCCGACGGCAAGTTGCTGCCACGTTTCATTACCGTGGCCAACATCGAAAGCAAAGACCCGCAGCAGATCATCGCCGGTAACGAGAAAGTGGTTCGCCCACGCCTGACCGACGCCGAGTTCTTCTTCAAGCAAGACAAGAAGCAAAAACTCGAAGATTTCAATCTGCGTCTGCAGAACGTGGTGTTCCAGGAAAAACTCGGCAGCGTCTACGACAAGGCCGAGCGCGTTTCCAAACTCGCTGCGTTTATTGCTCAACGCATTGGCGGTAACGCCGCATGGGCTTCCCGGGCCGGCCTGCTGTCCAAGTGCGACCTGGCGACCGAGATGGTCGGTGAGTTCCCGGAGATGCAAGGTGTCGCCGGTTACTACTACGCCCTCAACGACGGCGAGCCGGAAGAAGTTGCACTGGCACTGAACGAGCAATACATGCCGCGCGGTGCCGGTGCGGAACTGCCGACCACCCTGACCGGTGCGGCCGTGGCCATCGCGGACAAGCTCGACACGCTGGTGGGCATTTTCGGCATCGGCATGCTGCCAACCGGCAGCAAAGACCCGTATGCCCTGCGTCGTGCCGCACTGGGTGTGTTGCGCATCCTGATCGACAAGAAGCTCGACCTCGACCTGAACGACGCCGTGGCTTTCGCCGTGAATGCGTTCGGTACCAAGGTCAAGGCTGCCGGCCTCAATGATTCGGTGCTGGAGTTCATCTTCGACCGTCTGCGTGCCCGTTATGAAGACGAAGGCGTTGATGTCGGGACTTACCTGTCGGTGCGTGCCCTGAAACCAGGTTCGGCGCTGGACTTCGATCAACGCGTACAAGCGGTAGAAGCCTTCCGCAAATTGCCGGAAGCCGCTGCCCTGGCCGCGGTGAACAAGCGCGTTTCGAACTTGCTGAGCAAGGTCGAAGGCTCTGTTCCTTCGGTCGTGGAAGCCAAGTACTTCGACAACGCCAACGAGTTCTCGCTGTACTCGGCGATCCAGCAGGCTGACCAGGCTGTCCAGCCGATGGCGGCGGCGCGTCAGTACAGCGAATCGCTGGCACGTCTGGCTGCCTTGCGCGAGCCAGTGGATGCGTTCTTCGAAGCCGTAATGGTCAACGCTGAAGATGCCAAGGTCCGAGCCAACCGTTATGCGTTGCTGTCGCGCCTGCGAGGGCTGTTCCTCGGCGTCGCCGACATTTCGCTGCTGGGCTGAGGGGCTGCTGTTGAAACTGCTGATTCTCGATCGGGACGGGGTGATCAATTACGACTCCGACGCTTACATCAAGTCGGTGGAGGAGTGGATTCCGCTCCCGGGTTCGATCGAAGCCATCGCGCAGTTGAGCAAGGCTGGCTGGACGGTAGCGGTGGCTACCAACCAGTCGGGCATCGCTCGCGGCTATTACGACATCGCCACCCTGGACGCCATGCACGAGCGCTTGCGCGAGCGGGTGGCGGAGCAGGGCGGTGAAGTCGGGCTGATCGTATATTGCCCGCACGGGCCGGACGATGGCTGCGATTGCCGCAAACCAAAACCCGGGATGTTGAAAACCATTGCCGCGCATTACAACGTATCGCTGACCAATCTTTGGTTCGTCGGCGATACCCTTGGTGACCTGGAGGCCGCCAAAGCCGTCGATTCTCAGCCAGTTTTGGTAAAGACCGGGAAAGGCGAAAAGACTTTGGGCAAGACCCTACCGGTAGGCACCTTGATTTTTGACGATCTGGCGGCGATTGCCGCAGAACTTATCCACAACTAAGGCTCTTCTGACATCCTGGCCAAGGACTGATCGGGAGTGCGCTTGAATAGGCGGGCAGTGCCCGCAACGGTAAATGTCGCCATGTCGATACTGCAGGCCATCAGATCCTTCCTCTTTTACCTGCTGCTGGGCACCAGCTCCTTGCTCTGGTGCAGCCTGAGCTTTTTTATCGCGCCTTTTCTGCCGTTCAAGGCGCGGTATCGCTTCATCAATGTTTACTGGTGCCGCTGCGCCTTGTGGCTGAGCAAGGTTTTCCTGGGCATCAGCTACGAAGTGAAGGGCGCCGAGAACGTACCTGACCAGCCCTGCGTGATTCAGTCGAACCACCAGAGCACGTGGGAGACGTTCTTTCTATCCGCCTACTTTGAGCCATTGAGCCAAGTGCTCAAGCGCTCATTACTGTTTGTGCCGTTCTTCGGCTGGGCCATGGCCATGCTGCGACCAATCGCCATCGACCGCGACAATCCGAAAGCCGCGCTCAAGCATGTGGCGAAGAAGGGCGATGAACTGCTGAAAGACGGCGTCTGGGTCCTGATCTTCCCAGAGGGAACGCGCGTTCCTTACGGCACCATCGGAAAATTCTCTCGCGGTGGTACCGCTTTAGCCGTCAACGCCGCACTTCCAGTGCTGCCGATTGCGCACAATGCTGGCAAGTTCTGGCCGAAAACCGGTTGGGCGAAGAAGCAGGGCGTCATCACCGTGATCATCGGTGAGCCGATGTACGCCGTGGGCAGTGGGCCGCGCGCCATTGCCGATCTGAATGACCGGGTGCAGAGCTGGAATGAGCAGATGCAACGGGAAATGGGCTCGCTGCCAGCAGCCCCTGCGGCCCCCTCCGCCAACGATCAGGTTGCTGTCTGAGATTCTGTGGATAACCTGTGTACCGTTTTGTCGAAAAGTAGCGTTTTTTGTTTTTAAGCTTATGATTTATATACATATTTCCTAAACACATAAAACGCCGGAAATGGTGCATAAGTTTTTTTCGGGCGCAAAAAAACCGGCTGATATAGCCGGTTTTTTTATGCCTGCGATTTGCTGGATTTCAGGCTTCGAACAAACGGCACGTGGGGCCTGCTTTCACGGAATCGCAGAAATAAAAAAGGCCAACGCTGAGTGTTGGCCTTTTTCGTTTGGCAGGTTCGCTGGATCAGAAGTCCAGGTTGGAAACCGCCAGGGCGTTGCTTTCGATGAAGTCACGACGAGGCTCGACCGCATCACCCATCAGGGTGTTGAAGATCTGGTCCGCGCCAATGGCGTCTTCGATGGTCACTTTGAGCATCCGGCGCTGTGCTGGGTCCATGGTGGTTTCCCACAGCTGATCCGGGTTCATCTCACCCAGACCTTTGTATCGCTGGATGGTGTGACGCTTGGTGCTTTCGGCCATCAGCCATTCAAGGGCTTCCTTGAACTCGGTGACCGGCTTCTTGCGCTCGCCACGCTGGATATACGCGCCGTCGTCCAGCAAGGTGCTCAATTGAGCGCCCAGCGATACAACGGTCTTGTAGTCGTTACTGCCGAAGAAGTCGCGGTTGAAGGTGACGTAGTTCGACAAGCCGTGGGAGATCAGTTCGACCTCTGGCAGCCAGACGTTACGTTCACGGTCTTCACGCAGGCTGGCTTTGTAGACCAGGCCGGACTTCTCGACGGTGCGCAGGCGAACTTCGTACTGGGCCATCCAATCCTGCATCGCAGCGTGATCGGACAATTGCTCCAGGCTAACAGCAGGCAGGTAGATGAAGTGCTCGGTCAGCTCCTGTGGGTACAGGCGCGACAGACGCTTGAGGGTCTTCATCACCAGACGGAAGTCATTCACCAGACGCTCGAGGGCTGGTCCGGAAATACCCGGGGCTTCCTCGTTCAGGTGCAGGCTCGCATCTTCCAGGGCCGACTGCGTCATGTACTCTTCCATGGCGTCGTCGTCTTTGATGTATTGCTCTTGCTTGCCTTTCTTGACCTTGTACAGCGGTGGCTGGGCGATGTAGATGTAGCCGCGCTCGATCAGCTCCGGCAACTGACGGAAGAAGAAGGTCAGCAGCAGGGTACGGATGTGCGAACCGTCGACGTCAGCATCGGTCATGATGATGATGTTGTGGTAACGCAGCTTCGCGATGTTGTACTCATCGCGTCCAATGCCACAGCCCAGCGCGGTGATCAAGGTGCCCACTTCTTGCGAAGAGATCATCTTGTCGAAGCGCGCCTTCTCGACGTTCAGGATCTTTCCCTTGAGAGGCAGGATGGCTTGGGTCCGGCGGTTACGTCCCTGCTTGGCGGAGCCGCCAGCAGAGTCACCTTCCACGAGGTACAGTTCGGAAAGAGCAGGGTCTTTTTCCTGGCAGTCAGCCAGTTTGCCCGGCAGGCCGGCGATATCCAGCGCGCCTTTACGGCGGGTCATCTCACGGGCTTTACGCGCCGCTTCACGAGCGCGAGCCGCATCGATCATCTTGCCGACGACCAGTTTGGCTTCGTTCGGGTTTTCCAGCAGGAAGTCGGAGAAGTACTTGCCCATTTCCTGTTCGACTGCGGTCTTCACTTCGGAAGAAACCAGCTTGTCTTTGGTCTGGGAGCTGAACTTCGGATCCGGCACTTTAACCGAAATGATCGCGGTCAGGCCTTCACGGGCATCGTCACCGGTGGTCGCGACTTTGTGCTTCTTCGCCAGACCTTCGGCTTCGATGTAGGTGTTCAGGTTACGCGTCAGAGCGGAACGGAAACCCACCAGGTGAGTACCGCCATCGCGCTGTGGAATGTTGTTGGTGAAGCACAACAGGTTCTCGTTGAAGCTATCGTTCCACTGCAAGGCGATTTCCACGCCGATGCCGTCTTCGCGCTGGATGTTGAAGTGGAACACCTGGTTGACCGGGGTCTTGTTGGTGTTCAGGTATTCAACGAACGCACGCAGGCCACCCTCGTACTTGAACAGCTCTTCCTTGCCGCTGCGCTCATCCTTGAGGACGATGCCGACACCGGAGTTGAGGAAGGACAGTTCACGAATCCGCTTGGCCAGGATGTCCCAGCTGAAGTGGATGTTCTTGAACGTCAGGTCGGACGGCTTGAAGTGAATCTGGGTGCCGGTGCTTTCACTCTCACCGACGATTTTCATCGGTTCTTTTGGAACACCGTGAATGTAGGTCTGTTCCCAGATTTTGCCGCTGCGGCGAACGGTCAAGACCAGCTCTTCGGACAGGGCGTTCACCACCGACACACCTACACCGTGCAGGCCGCCGGATACTTTGTAGGAGTTGTCGTCGAATTTACCACCAGCGTGCAGCACGGTCATGATGACCTCGGCTGCCGAGACGCCTTCTTCTTTATGCACGTCTACCGGGATACCACGACCGTTGTCGCGAACGGTGATGGATTCGTCCGGGTGGATGATGATGCTAATGTCGTCGCAGTGGCCAGCGAGCGCTTCATCGATGGAGTTGTCGACTACCTCGAAGACCATGTGGTGCAGACCGCTACCATCGTCGGTGTCACCAATGTACATACCGGGACGTTTGCGTACGGCATCCAGGCCTTTCAGCACTTTAATGCTCGTTGAGTCGTAGGTATTCGTATTTTCTTCGCTCAATGCCTTCACTCCCGATGGTCGTGGGTCTGGGTGATACGGCCCTGTTCCACGTGGAACAGAGCGACTGGCGTATCCGTCTGCCAGCCTTCCCTCAATAATTCGTGATCTACACAGGTGATAAACACCTGGCAGCGTAAGTCTTCCAGCAAGCGGCAAAGCGCGCGGCGGTGGTGCTCGTCCAGTTCGGACGGCAGGTCATCCACCAGATAAATACACTGGCCTCGTCGGGCCTGGCTGACCAAGTGCCCTTGGGCAATCCGCAATGCACAGACCACCAGCTTCTGCTGACCGCGAGACAAGATGTCCGCGGCGTTATGTGCGCCCAATCTAAGACGCAAATCAGCACGCTGTGGTCCGGCTTGGGTATGACCCATTTGCTGATCCCGCTGAAGGGACCCGGCGAGCACTGCACTCAACTCGCGGTCTTTGTCCCAACCTCGGTAATAGCTGAGCGTTAAGCCCTCGAGCTCAACCAGTTCGCTCAAGGTCTGTTCAAAGACTGGTTTCAAGGCTTTGATATAAGCGCGGCGGTATTCATCAATTTCAGCGCTGGCCTGGCACAGCTCCCTGTCCCAAACCGCTTGCGAAACGGCGTCAAGTGTACCATGCCGCAGCCAAGAGTTTCTCTGGCGCAGGGCCTTCTGCAAGCGCTGCCAGGTGGACATGAATCGTGGTTCCACGTGGAACACGCCCCAGTCGAGAAACTGCCGACGAATCTTCGGTGCGCCTTCCAGCAATCGAAAACTGTCAGGGTTGATCAACTGCAGCGGCAGGATTTCCGCCAGTTGCGCCGCGCTGCGAGCATTCTGCCCGTCGATGCGAATCTGGAACTCCCCTTGACGGTCTCGGGAGATCCCCAAGGCGCTGTGCCCACCCTCGGCCATCTCCACCTGACCAAACACCGTACAGGCGAGCTGCTCGTACTGGATGACCGGTAACAGGCGGGTGCTACGAAACGAACGGGCAAGCCCCAGCAGATGAATGGCTTCCAGAACACTGGTTTTGCCGCTGCCGTTGGCGCCGTAAAGAATGTTGATTCGGGGGGAGGGGGAGAAGGTCACCGGGTGCAGATTGCGCACCGCGGTGACAGAGACACGACTTAAGGACATCTAGCTTCTGCTGAGCATGATTACAGACGCATCGGCATGACAACGTAGGCCGAGTCGTCGTTGTCGGACTCTTGCACCAGCGCACTGCTGTTGGAGTCGGACAGGATCAGACGAACCTGCTCAGTGGTCATGACGCCCAACACGTCGAGCAGGTAGCTCACGTTGAAGCCGATTTCCAGATTTCCGCCGTTGTACTCGACGCCCACTTCTTCTTCCGCTTCTTCCTGTTCCGGGTTGTTCGCCTGGATCTTCAGTTGACCATTGGCCAGTTGCAGACGGATGCCGCGGTACTTCTCGTTGGACAGAATCGCGGTACGGCTGAACGCTTCACGCAGGGCCTGACGATCGCCGAGTACCAGCTTGTCGCCGCCCTTAGGCAGAACACGCTCGTAGTCCGGGAATTTGCCGTCGACCAGTTTCGACGTGAAGGTGAACTCGCCAGTGGTCGCACGAATGTGGTGCTGACCCAGTACGATACTGACGATGCCGTCCGGCTCAGTCAGCAGGCGCGCCAGCTCAAGGATACCTTTACGTGGCACGATGACCTGATGGCGATCCGGCTGACCGATATCAGCCTGCATCGAGCACATGGCCAGACGGTGACCGTCGGTGGCCACGGCGCGGATGATGCCAGCCGAGACTTCCAGCAGCATGCCGTTGAGGTAGTAACGCACGTCCTGCTGGGCCATCGCGAAGCTGGTGCGCTCGATCAGACGACGCAGTTTGCTTTGCTCAAGGCTGCACGTCAGCGAGCCGGGGCCTTCTTCCACAGTCGGGAAGTCATTGGCCGGCAGGGTCGACAGGGTGAAGCGGCTACGGCCGGCCTTCACCACAAGCTTCTGCTCGTCGACCTTGATGTCGATCAGCGCATCGTTCGGCAAGCTTTTGCAGATATCCATCAGCTTGCGCGCAGGCACAGTGATGGAACCTGGATCGGCAGGCTCTTCGAGTTGTACACGACCGACCAACTCGACTTCCAGGTCGGTACCGGTCAGCGACAATTGCTGGCCTTCGACAACCAGCAGCACGTTGGAGAGCACCGGCAAGGTCTGTCGGCGCTCGACGACGCCTGCGACCAGTTGCAGGGGTTTCAACAGGGCTTCGCGTTGAATGGTGAAATGCATGGTCTAGTCCCTTGCCTTAATAAGCTGCGCTGGTGTTCATCAAGTGGTCAGTGTACGCAGCAGGTTCTTGTAGTCCTCGCGGATGTCCGCGTCGGATTCCTTAAGTTCGTTGATCTTGCGGCAGGCGTGCAAAACAGTCGTGTGGTCCCGGCCGCCAAACACGTCGCCGATTTCCGGCAAGCTGTGGTTGGTCAGTTCTTTGGACAACGCCATGGCGACCTGACGCGGACGAGCTACCGAACGCGAACGACGTTTGGACAACAAGTCGGAGATCTTGATCTTGTAGTACTCGGCGACCGTGCGCTGAATGTTATCCACAGAGACCAGTTTGTCTTGCAGTGCCAACAGATCTTTCAGGGATTCGCGAATCAACTCGATGGTGATATCGCGGCCCATGAAGTGCGAGTGGGCGATCACGCGTTTGAGCGCGCCTTCCAGCTCACGGACGTTGGAACGAATACGCTGGGCAATGAAGAACGCCGCGTCATGGGGCAGATCGACTTTGGCCTGATCGGCCTTTTTCATTAGGATCGCCACACGGGTTTCCAGTTCCGGCGGCTCGACGGCTACCGTCAGGCCCCAGCCGAAGCGGGATTTTAGGCGCTCTTCAAGGCCTTCAATTTCTTTCGGGTAGCGGTCACTGGTGAGAATGACCTGCTGGCCACCTTCAAGCAGGGCGTTGAAGGTGTGGAAAAACTCTTCCTGGGAACGTTCTTTGCGAGCGAAGAACTGAATGTCATCGATCAACAATGCATCCACCGAACGGTAGAAGCGCTTGAACTCGTTGATGGCGTTCAGCTGCAGGGCCTTGACCATGTCGGCCACGAACCGCTCGGAATGCAGGTACACAACCTTGGCATTCGGATTCTTCTTTAACAGGTGGTTACCCACAGCGTGCATCAAGTGGGTTTTACCCAAACCGACACCACCATAAAGGAAGAGCGGGTTGTAACCGTGCTTGGGATTGTCCGCCACTTGCCAGGCCGCAGCCCGGGCCAGTTGGTTGGACTTGCCCTCGACGAAGTTTTCGAAGGTGAAGGTGCGGTTCAGGTAGCTGGTGTGCTTGAGCGCGCCTTCGACCTGCACCGTACGCTGTTCGGCGCGAATCGGAGCTTGTTGCGAACTGGCCCCGGCCATCGGGTCGAAGCTGTCGCGCGATGGCTCTTCATTAACCTCGGCAACTTTTTGCGTCGCACGCTTGGTCGGAGCGGCTAACTGGGCTGGCGCCGGGGCGCTGACAGGTGCTTGAGCGGCCTGAGCCTGTGAAGCAGCGGCGGCCAACGGAGCATTCGGGGCGGCACGCGGTGCCGAACTGCGTTTGCTGCCTATTAATAAGGACAGCGCCGGCGCCATGCCATTGCCATGCTCATCCAGCAGTTCAAGGACGCGGCCCAGGTACTTTTCGTTGACCCAGTCGAGAACAAAACGATTCGGTGCGTAGACACGCAACTCGTCGCCTTCGGCTTCGACCTGTAGTGGACGGATCCAAGTGTTGAATTGTTGGGCAGGCAGCTCATCGCGCAAAAGCTCCACGCACTGCTGCCAAAGTTCCACTGACACGGATATCCCCTAAGTTGAAAGCCGGTGAGGCAAAAACAAGCCGCCATTGTAGCCGACCAAGCCCCGACTTATCCACACGAAGGTTGTGCAACTCCCATGAAGAATCAGTGATTTATACGAAAAAAAGACGACCAGCGGTCTGTGCATAAGCTCTGTGGATAACCGGGCCTAAGGTCGTTGTACAAGTGGGGGCGAAACCCGGTGGATAACCACGCTGTGGATAAGTACCTCTTTCACACACAGCTTATCCGACAGCGCAGCACAGGGTTACCACCGTTTTCCACCGTAGTTGTCATTCTCTGTACATCACGACTTTAAAGGGCTGATGGCAGTTATCCACAGATGATCGTGTCCCTAGCTTTTATAAGCTTTACAGAAAAGCTTTAAATACTTTCCTTCTTAATTTCTATATCTAGCCAAGGAGCTCGGCAGGAAAAACGTCTGGAGATCTATTTATAAGGAATCGCTGGTTGGAAATTGACCTAGAGGCTTGCTTTCTCTAGAATCCCCGGTCTCTTAAAACGGGGGCCATTCCGGCCCGTTGTGGACGAACCAGGTAACACGACAATGAAACGTACTTTCCAACCAAGCACTATCAAACGCGCTCGTACCCACGGTTTCCGTGCTCGCATGGCTACCAAAAACGGTCGTGCCGTCCTGTCGCGTCGTCGCGCCAAAGGTCGTGCGCGTCTGGCAGTTTGATAATCCGGCACTGGAGGTGAGTCAGGACTTCAGTCGGGAAAAGCGTCTGCTTACTCCCCGGCATTTCAAGGCAGTCTTTGACTCCCCTACCGGCAAGGTTCCGGGGAAAAATCTCCTGCTCCTTGCGCGCAACAACGATCTTGATCACCCCCGTCTCGGGCTGGTTATCGGGAAAAAGAGCGTAAAGCTCTCCGTCGAGCGCAATCGCCTCAAACGTCTGATGCGCGAATCGTTCCGTCTGAACCAGGACTCACTGGCCGGCTGGGACATCGTTATCGTCGCGCGCAAAGGTTTGGGTGACGTAGAAAACCCCGAATTGATTCAGCATTTCGGCAAACTCTGGAAGCGTCTGGCACGCAGCACGCCGGTACCAGCAGTCAAAACCGAAACTGTAGGGGTAGACAGTCCCGATGCGTAAACTGGCACTCGTTCCGATCCAGTTTTATCGCTATGCCATTAGTCCTCTGATGGCCAGTCACTGTCGTTTCTACCCCAGTTGTTCCTGCTACGCGTATGAAGCCATAGAAAATCATGGCCTTCTGCGCGGTGGCTGGCTGGCCTTTCGTCGTTTAGGTCGCTGTCATCCGTGGAATCCCGGTGGTTATGACCCGGTTCCATCTATCCCTACCTCCCGTTCTTCTTCGATGGCCGAGTAATCATGGATATCAAACGCACGATCCTGATCGTCGCCCTGGCAATCGTGTCCTACGTTATGGTTCTTAAATGGAACCAGGACTATGGCCAGGCTGCCCTGCCGACTCAGAATGTTGCTTCCAGTACTACCGCACCGGGCCTACCGGATACGGCGACTGGCAATAATGCTTCTGTCAGTGACGACATTCCACGCGCCGCAAGCGATACCAGTGCAACTGCACCTGCTGAAACTCCAGTAGCTGCAAGCAAAGACCTCATCCAGATCAAAACGGATGTGCTCAACCTGGCAATCGATCCACAAGGTGGTGATGTCGCGCAGTTGACGCTGCCGCTGTATCCACGTCGCCAGGACCATCCGGAAATTCCATTCCAGTTGTTCGATAACGGCAACGAGCGGACTTATCTGGCCCAGAGCGGTCTGATCGGCACCAACGGTCCGGACGCCAGTCCTGCCGGTCGTCCGGTTTACTCCTCGGAGAAGAAGATTTACCAACTGGCTGACGGTCAGGACCAATTGGTCGCAGACCTGAAGTTCAGCAAGGACGGCGTCAACTACATCAAGCGTTTCACCCTGAAACGTGGCCTGTACGACGTAACCGTTTCCTACCTGATCGATAACCAGAGTGCCCAGCCCTGGTCCGGTGCAATGTTCGCGCAATTGAAGCGTGACGCCAGCTCCGATCCTTCTTCCAGCACCGCCACCGGCACCGCGACTTACCTGGGCGCCGCCCTGTGGACAAGTAACGAGCCGTACAAGAAAGTGTCCATGAAGGACATGGACAAGGCTCAGCTGAAAGAAACCGTTAACGGTGGTTGGGTTGCATGGTTGCAGCACTACTTCGTGACCGCGTGGATTCCGGCGAAAGGCGAGAACAACCTCGTCCAGACCCGTAAAGACAGCAAAGGCAACTACATCATCGGCTACACCGCTCCGGCAATGACTGTCGCGCCAGGTGCAAAAGCCGAGACCAGTGCCGTTCTGTATGCCGGTCCGAAAAGCCAGGCCGTACTGAAAGAGTTGTCCCCAGGTCTGGAACTGACCGTCGACTACGGCATCCTGTGGTTCATTGCCCAGCCAATTTTCTGGCTGCTGCAACACATCCACGCGCTGGTCGGCAACTGGGGCTGGTCGATCATCTTCCTGACCATGCTGATCAAAGGGATCTTCTTCCCGCTGTCGGCTGCCAGCTACAAATCCATGGCGCGCATGCGTGCAGTGGCACCGAAACTGGCGGCGCTGAAAGAGCAACATGGCGACGACCGGCAGAAGATGTCGCAATCCATGATGGAGCTGTACAAGAAAGAGAAGATCAATCCGCTGGGTGGTTGCTTGCCAATCCTCGTGCAGATGCCGGTTTTCCTTTCGTTGTACTGGGTTCTGCTGGAAAGCGTTGAAATGCGCCAAGCGCCGTTCATGCTGTGGATTACTGACCTGTCGATCAAGGATCCGTTCTTCATTCTGCCGATCATCATGGGTGCAACCATGTTCATCCAGCAGCAGCTGAACCCGACTCCTCCGGATCCGATGCAGGCCAAGGTGATGAAGCTGATGCCAATCATCTTCACCTTCTTCTTCCTGTGGTTCCCGGCTGGTCTGGTGCTGTACTGGGTAGTGAACAACTGCCTGTCGATCGCCCAACAGTGGTACATCACTCGTAAGATCGAAGCGGCTACCAAAGCAGCTGCCTGATTTACACTGTGGATAACCACTCAAAACGCCCCCTAGTGGGGCGTTTTGCTATCTGTCACTTTTGTCTGGATAACGGTTTATGAGCGTTCCTCGTGAAACCATCGCCGCCGTCGCCACCGCTCAAGGTCGCGGGGGTGTGGGCATCGTCCGTATTTCCGGGCCGCTGGCGAGTGTTGCGGCCAAGGCCTTCAGCGGTCGTGAACTCAAGCCAAGGTTTGCCCACTACGGCCCGTTCCTCAGTGAAAACGATGAGGTGCTGGATCAAGGCATCGCCCTGTATTTTCCCGGCCCGAACTCATTTACCGGCGAAGATGTGCTGGAACTCCAGGGCCACGGCGGTCCGATAGTTCTGGATATGCTGCTCAAGCGTTGCCTGGAACTGGGCTGTCGGTTGGCCCGGCCGGGTGAATTCAGCGAGCGCGCGTTCCTCAATGACAAACTCGACCTGGCTCAGGCCGAGGCCATCGCTGACTTGATCGAGGCGAGTTCTGCACAGGCTGCACGAAATGCGCTGCGTTCCTTGCAGGGCGCATTCTCCGAGCGTGTGCATAACCTCACCGAGCAACTGATTGGCCTGCGCATCTATGTCGAAGCGGCGATCGACTTCCCTGAAGAAGAAATCGACTTCCTCGCCGATGGTCACGTACTGAGCATGCTCGACAAAGTGCGTGACGAGTTATCCACCGTACTTCGGGAAGCCGGGCAGGGTGCCTTGCTGCGTGACGGGATGACCGTGGTGATCGCCGGCCGGCCGAATGCCGGTAAATCCAGCCTGTTGAATGCACTGGCCGGTCGTGAAGCCGCGATCGTCACCGAGATCGCCGGTACCACCCGGGACATTCTTCGTGAACATATCCACATCGATGGTATGCCGCTGCACGTGGTCGACACCGCAGGTCTGCGAGATACCGACGACCAGGTAGAAAAAATCGGTGTCGAACGGGCGCTGAAAGCAATCGGCGAGGCTGATCGCGTGCTGTTGGTGGTCGATGCTACGGCTCCTGAGGCACTTGATCCGTTCGCGTTATGGCCTGAATTTCTGGAGATCCGTCCCGATCCGGCGAAAGTCACGCTGATCCGAAACAAGGCTGACCTCACTGGCGAAGCCATTGCCCTGGAAGTCAGCGAGGATGGCCACGTCACCATCAGCCTGAGCGCCAAATCTGCAGGTGAAGGGCTGGAATTGCTGCGCGACCACCTCAAGGCCTGCATGGGCTACGAACAGACCTCGGAAAGCAGCTTCAGTGCTCGCAGGCGTCACCTTGAAGCGTTGCGTCACGCCAGTGCTTCCCTTGAGCACGGCCGTGCACAGCTGACCCTGGCGGGTGCCGGCGAACTGCTAGCCGAGGATTTGCGACAAGCCCAACACGCTTTGGGTGAAATCACTGGTGCATTCAGCTCTGATGACCTGCTGGGACGGATCTTTTCCAGCTTCTGTATCGGTAAATAATCTTCCCCGTTGTCCACAGACAGGCCATTCGTGCCTGTCTGTTCCCTCCTTTTCTTGAATTCTCTTCCAGTGCTGAGCAGATTCTTTCTGCTTGAGCGGATTTCCCGTGCCCTGGATTTGCTTATTCAGCAGTTTTCTGTGGATTAAGCCCTGTGAATAACTGCCTCTAAGGGCAGTTGATAACAGTGCCCCAAAACTGAAGATAACCGCCCCTGTGGATAAGCACCCCTTTAATCCACAGGCTTAAACCGGTTATCCAAGGGCCTCCTTGGCACATGACCACAGGGTTTTGAATCTCTGTACACATTTAATATAAAGGCCTGTAGAGATCTATCCACAGAAATGTGCCTCAGTAGAAATAAACATAAAAACAAAGATTTAATAAATTTCTTTCTTTTTAATTTCTATAACCGCGACTTCTCCACAGCTGGTTAAATTTTGTGCAAAGGGTTCTTTAGGAAGGGCGAAGTCCCTATACTTGCCGCCCAGGTCCAAAAACCTGAGCTCAAACTATTCCTGATTACCTAACTGAAGCAGGCACGAGGTGCGTGGTGGATTTCCCTTCCCGTTTTGAAGTGATCGTCATCGGCGGCGGTCATGCCGGTACCGAGGCAGCACTGGCCTCAGCACGCATGGGTGCAAAAACCCTGTTGCTGACGCATAACGTGGAAACCCTCGGTGCCATGAGTTGCAACCCCGCTATCGGTGGGATCGGCAAAAGCCATCTGGTCAAGGAAATCGATGCCCTGGGCGGCGCGATGGCCATGGCTACCGATAAAGGTGGTATTCAATTTCGCGTATTGAACAGCCGCAAAGGCCCGGCCGTGCGTGCAACCCGCGCTCAGGCTGATCGGGTTCTGTACAAGGCCGCTGTCCGCGAAATCCTTGAAAACCAGCCGAACCTGTGGATATTTCAACAGGCCGCCGACGACCTGATCGTCGAGCAAGAACAAGTGCGCGGTGTTGTCACCCAAATGGGCCTGCGTTTCTTCGCGGACTCCGTGGTGCTGACCACTGGCACCTTCCTCGGTGGACTTATCCACATCGGCTTGCAGAATTTTTCCGGCGGCCGTGCCGGTGATCCGCCGTCGATCGCCCTGGCGCATCGCTTGCGTGAATTGCCGCTGCGCGTTGGTCGCCTGAAAACCGGTACACCGCCGCGTATCGACGGTCGTTCTGTGGATTTCTCGGTGATGACGGAGCAAGCCGGCGATACACCGATCCCGGTGATGTCGTTCATGGGTTCCAAAGAGCAGCACCCGAAACAGGTCAGTTGCTGGATTACCCACACCAACACCCGCACCCACGAAATCATTGCCGCCAACCTGGATCGATCGCCGATGTATTCCGATGCCGGGTTGATCGAAGGTATCGGCCCGCGTTACTGCCCGTCGATCGAAGACAAGATCCATCGCTTTGCCGACAAGGAAAGCCATCAGGTTTTCATCGAACCGGAAGGCCTGACGACCAACGAGCTGTACCCGAACGGGATATCCACATCCCTGCCATTCGACGTGCAACTGCAGATCGTGCAATCGATCCGCGGTATGGAAAACGCGCACATCGTTCGCCCGGGCTACGCCATCGAATACGACTACTTCGACCCGCGTGACCTGAAGTACAACCTGGAAACAAAAGTCATCGGCGGTCTGTTCTTCGCCGGGCAAATCAACGGCACTACCGGGTACGAAGAAGCCGGCGCCCAGGGTTTGCTGGCCGGGGCCAACGCCGCACTACGTGCTCAGGGCAAAGATGCCTGGTGTCCGCGTCGCGACGAGGCGTACATCGGAGTGTTGGTCGACGACCTGATTACCCTGGGTACCCAGGAACCGTATCGGATGTTCACGTCCCGCGCCGAATACCGCCTGATCCTGCGCGAAGACAACGCCGACCTGCGCTTGACCGAAAAAGGTCGCGAACTGGGTCTGGTGGATGACGCGCGTTGGGCTGCGTTCTGCATCAAACGCGAGAGCATCACGCTGGAAGAGCAACGCCTGAAAAGTACCTGGGTTCGCCCGGGCACCGAGCAAGGCGATGCGATTTCCGAGAAGTTCGGCACGCCGCTGACCCACGAATACAACTTGCTCAACCTGCTGAGCCGTCCGGAAATCGACTACGCTGGTCTGATTGCCGTGACCGGCGGCGGCGCAGAAGATCCACAAGTCGCCGAGCAGGTCGAAATCAAGACCAAATACGCCGGTTACATCGATCGTCAGCAGGATGAAATCGCTCGTCTGCGGGCCAGCGAAGACACAAAACTGCCTGTGGATATCGATTACACGAATATTTCCGGTCTCTCCAAAGAGATCCAGAGCAAACTCGGTGCGACCCGTCCAGAGACTTTGGGCCAGGCGTCGCGTATCCCGGGTGTGACGCCGGCAGCGATTTCGCTGTTGATGATTCATTTGAAAAAACGCGGCGCGGGCCGTCAGTTGGAGCAAAGCGCTTGAGTTCGTTGGTCACCTCGCAACACGCAGAAGAGTTATCCACAGGTGCTCGCCAGCTCGGTGTCACGCTGACAGAAACCCAGCACGCGCAGCTGCTGGGTTATCTGGCCCTATTGATAAAATGGAACAAGGCTTACAACCTGACTGCCGTACGCGATCCGGATGAAATGGTTTCCCGTCACTTGCTCGATAGTTTGAGCGTGATGTCGTTCGTCGAAAACGGTCGATGGCTGGACGTCGGCAGCGGTGGTGGCATGCCGGGTATTCCGTTGGCCATCCTGTTTCCAGAGTCCCAAGTGACCTGCCTGGACAGCAACGGCAAGAAAACCCGCTTCCTGACCCAGGTCAAACTCGAACTCAAACTGGATAACCTGCAAGTTATCCACAGCCGCGTCGAAGCTTTTCAGCCTGATCAGCCATTCAACGGGATCATCTCCCGGGCGTTCAGCAGCATGGAGAACTTCAGCAACTGGACTCGCCACCTCGGCGACACCGATACGCGTTGGCTGGCAATGAAGGGCGTTCATCCCGCCGATGAGCTGGTAGCATTGCCGGCAGACTTCCACCTCGATAGCGAACACGCCCTGGCCGTACCCGGTTGCCAAGGCCAACGCCATCTGCTGATACTGCGCCGCACGGCATGATTGGGAACACAAGCAAGAATGGCTAAGGTATTCGCGATAGCGAACCAAAAGGGTGGTGTGGGCAAGACCACCACCTGTATCAACCTCGCAGCTTCCCTGGTCGCTACCAAGCGCCGGGTGCTGTTGATCGATCTCGATCCACAAGGCAACGCCACCATGGGTAGCGGTGTGGATAAACACGGCCTGGAGAACTCGGTCTACGACCTGCTGATCGGCGAATGCGATCTGGCCCAGGCCATGCACTATTCCGAGCACGGTGGTTACCAACTGCTGCCGGCCAACCGCGACCTGACCGCGGCCGAAGTGGTTCTGCTGGAAATGCAGATGAAGGAAAGCCGCCTGCGCAGCGCGTTGGCGCCGATCCGTGAAAACTACGATTACATTTTGATCGACTGTCCGCCGTCGTTGTCGATGCTCACGCTTAACGCACTGGTTGCGGCTGACGGGGTGATTATCCCCATGCAGTGCGAGTACTTCGCGCTCGAAGGCTTGAGCGACCTTGTGGATAACATCAAGCGCATCGCTGAGTTGCTGAACCCGAACCTGAAAGTCGAAGGCCTGTTGCGGACGATGTATGACCCGCGCCTGAGCCTGATGAACGATGTTTCGGCGCAGCTCAAGGAACACTTCGGCGAGCAGCTCTACGACACGGTGATTCCGCGCAACATCCGCCTGGCTGAAGCACCAAGCTATGGCATGCCGGCGCTGGCGTACGACAAATCATCGCGGGGCGCCATTGCCTATCTGGCATTGGCGGGCGAGATGGTTCGTCGTCAACGCAAAAACTCACGCACTGCCGCTGCTCAGGCAACTTAAGGAATCCCCATGGCCGTCAAGAAACGAGGTCTCGGACGTGGACTGGATGCACTGCTGAGTGGTCCGACTGTCAGCTCGCTGGAAGAACAAGCGGTGCAGGCTGATCAGCGTGAGCTGCAGCACCTGCCCCTGGACCTGATCCAGCGCGGCAAGTACCAGCCGCGGCGGGACATGGATCCTCAGGCGCTGGAAGAGCTGGCGCAGTCGATCAAGGCTCAGGGCGTGATGCAGCCGATCGTGGTTCGTCCGATTGGCAGCGGTCGCTTCGAAATCATCGCCGGTGAACGCCGCTGGCGCGCCAGCCAGCAGGCTGGCCAGGAAACCATCCCGGCGATGGTTCGCGATGTGCCGGATGAAACCGCAATCGCCATGGCGCTAATCGAGAACATCCAGCGCGAAGACCTCAATCCGATCGAAGAAGCGGTGGCTTTGCAGCGTTTGCAGCAGGAATTCCAGCTGACGCAGCAACAAGTGGCCGAAGCCGTGGGCAAATCCCGCGTGACCGTGGCCAACCTGCTACGCTTGATCGCGTTGCCGGAAGTCATCAAAACCATGCTGTCACACGGCGACCTGGAAATGGGTCATGCCCGTGCTTTGCTCGGTTTACCGGAAAATCAACAGGTTGAAGGGGCGCGACACGTTGTCGCACGGGGGCTGACTGTGCGCCAGACTGAAGCACTGGTTCGCCAGTGGTTGAGTGGTAAACACGAACCTGCTGAACCGGTAAAGCAGGACCCGGATATTGCACGACTCGAACAGCGTCTGGCTGAGCGCCTAGGCTCTGCGGTGCAGATTCGCCACGGGAAAAAGGGGAAGGGGCAGTTGGTGATCGGTTACAACTCCCTGGATGAGCTTCAAGGTGTACTTGCACACATCCGCTGAAACATTTCCTCATGTAGCGTGGAGTCGGAAATCACTACCTGACAGTTGAATAGGGGCAGAACCGCCCCTATACTCTGCGCGCATTTTGTCGGCACAAATTATGCCAAGTTATTGAATTATGGCAGCCGATCATTGGGGAGCAAAAACGATGGAAAGCCGCACGCCAAACCGCTTGCCGTTCCATCGCCTGGCAGTTTTTCCGGTCTTACTGGCTCAATTTGTCGTTTTGGTACTGGCCGCTTTGGCGCTCTGGTACTGGCATGGAGTCGTTGCCGGGTACTCAGGACTTTGCGGAGGCCTGATAGCCTTGCTGCCCAATGTTTATTTCGCTCACAGGGCATTTCGGTTTTCCGGCGCCCGAGCAGCTCAAGCCATCGTCCGGTCTTTTTATGCCGGCGAGGCGGGCAAACTAATTTTGACGGCAGTGCTCTTCGCATTGACGTTTGCAGGTGTGAAGCCATTGGCGCCGCTAGCTGTATTCGGCGTCTTCGTGTTGACCCAACTGGTCAGCTGGTTCGCGCCCCTGCTGATGAGAACAAGACTTTCGAGACCTTAGGGCGTTTGAGGCAACCATGGCAGAGACAACCGCTTCGGGCTATATCCAGCACCACTTACAGAACCTGACCTTCGGTCAGCACCCAACTGGCGAGTGGGGTTTTGCCCACACCGCAGCAGAAGCCAAAGAAATGGGCTTCTGGGCTTTCCACGTCGATACCCTCGGCTGGTCGGTCGCGTTGGGTCTGATCTTCGTTCTTCTTTTCCGCATGGCGGCAAAGAAGGCGACTTCCGGTCAGCCTGGCGGCCTGCAGAACTTCGTAGAGGTTCTGATCGAGTTCGTCGACACCAGCGTGAAAGATACCTTTCACGGCCGTAATCCATTGATCGCGCCATTGGCTCTGACGATTTTTGTCTGGGTGTTCCTGATGAACGCCGTCGACCTGGTACCGGTTGACTGGATTCCTAAGCTGGCTGCCTTCATTACTGGCGACCCGCACCTGGTCTTCCGTGCTGTTTCTACCACTGACCCGAATGCGACCCTGGGCATGTCCCTGTCGGTATTCGCGTTGATCATTTTCTACAGCATCAAGGTCAAGGGCATCGGCGGCTTCATCGGCGAACTGACCCTGCACCCGTTCGGCAGCAAGAACATCTTCGTTCAAGCCCTGCTGATTCCGGTGAACTTCCTGCTGGAGTTCGTGACGCTGGTTGCCAAGCCAATCTCCCTGGCACTGCGTCTGTTCGGCAACATGTACGCCGGCGAGCTGGTCTTCATTCTGATTGCTGTGATGTTCGGCAGCGGTCTGCTCTGGCTTAGTGGCCTGGGCGTAGTTCTGCAGTGGGCGTGGGCTGTGTTCCACATCCTGATCATCACCCTGCAGGCGTTTATCTTCATGATGCTGTCCATCGTTTACCTGTCGATGGCGCACGAAGAGAACCATTAAGACCAGTCTCAGACTAGTCTGATGTCCCACTCGGTCAAACGAGTGGGTGCCCGAACAGGGCTATGAAACGATTTGTTTTACCGCTTTAAAATCTAAAAAACCTAAACCATACGACGTAAAAGTCGGGAGGAAAGATGGAAACTGTAGTTGGTCTAACCGCTATCGCTGTTGCACTGTTGATCGGCCTGGGCGCACTGGGTACCGCAATTGGTTTCGGCCTGTTGGGTGGCAAGTTCCTGGAAGGCGCAGCGCGTCAGCCAGAGATGGTTCCAATGCTGCAAGTCAAAATGTTCATCGTTGCCGGTCTGCTCGACGCCGTAACCATGATCGGTGTTGGTATCGCTCTGTTCTTCACCTTCGCGAACCCATTCGTTGGTCAACTCGCTGGCTAATTACTCGAACCTTCGAGTAATTGGTGTGATGTGCAACGAACGAGCGAGGTGTTGGCGTGAACATTAATGCAACCCTGATTGGCCAGTCCGTTGCGTTCTTCATTTTTGTACTGTTTTGCATGAAGTTCGTGTGGCCTCCGGTCATCGCGGCTTTGCACGAACGTCAGAAGAAGATCGCGGATGGACTGGATGCTGCCAGCCGAGCAGCTCGCGACCTGGAGTTGGCCCAAGAGAAAGCGGGTCATCAACTGCGCGAAGCAAAAGCTCAGGCAGCTGAAATCATTGAGCAAGCCAAGAAACGCGGTAACCAGATCGTTGATGAGGCCGTTGAAAAAGCCCGTATCGACGCTGACCGTGTGAAGGTTCAGGCTCAGGCCGAGATCGAGCAGGAACTGAACAGTGTCAAAGACGCGCTGCGTGCCCAATTGGGTGCTCTGGCCGTTGGCGGCGCCGAGAAGATCCTGGGTGCCACAATCGATCAAAACGCGCACGCGGAGCTGGTAAACAAACTGGCTGCTGAAATTTAAGCGAGGGCGATCATGGCAGAATTGACCACGTTGGCCCGACCTTACGCTAAGGCAGCCTTCGAGCACGCCCAGGCCCACCAGCAACTGGCCTCTTGGTCAGCCATGCTCGGCCTGGCTGCGGCAGTGTCGCAAGACGACACCATGCAGCGCGTGCTCAAGGCCCCGCGACTGACGAGCGCAAACAAGGCCACCACGTTTATTGACGTGTGTGGCGACAAGTTCGATGCCAAGGCACAGAATTTCATTCACGTCGTTGCCGAAAACGACCGTCTCCCGCTTTTGCCGGAGATCGCCGCTCTGTTTGACCTGTACAAGGCCGAACAAGAGAAATCGGTAGACGTGGACGTAACCAGTGCTTTTGCATTGAACCAAGAACAGCAAGACAAACTCGCCAAGGTTCTCAGTGCACGGCTCGGCCGGGAAGTGCGACTGCACGCTGCGGAGGATGCCACCCTTATTGGTGGTGTCATCATCCGCGCCGGCGACTTGGTAATCGATGGCTCGATTCGCGGCAAACTCGCGAACCTTGCCGAAGCATTGAAATCTTGAGTTTGAAGGGGCAGCAGAGCAATGCAGCAACTCAATCCTTCCGAAATAAGTGAAATTATCAAGGGCCGCATCGACAAGCTCGATGTGACCTCCCAAGCCCGTAACGAAGGCACTGTCGTCAGCGTATCTGACGGTATCGTGCGGATTCACGGTCTGGCCGACGTAATGTACGGCGAGATGATCGAGTTTCCGGGCGGCGTCTTCGGTATGGCTCTCAACCTGGAGCAAGACTCTGTAGGTGCCGTTGTATTGGGCTCTTACCAGTCTCTGGCTGAAGGCATGAGCGCCAAGTGCACTGGCCGCATCCTCGAAGTTCCGGTTGGTAAGGAACTGCTGGGTCGCGTAGTCGACGCACTGGGTAACCCAGTTGACGGCAAAGGTCCGCTGAACAACACCGAGACCGATGCGGTCGAGAAAGTTGCTCCAGGCGTGATCTGGCGTAAGTCGGTAGACCAGCCTGTACAGACTGGCTACAAGGCTGTCGATGCCATGATTCCTGTCGGCCGTGGCCAGCGTGAGCTGATCATCGGTGACCGTCAGATCGGTAAAACCGCTCTGGCGATCGACGCGATCATCAACCAGAAAAACAGCGGTATTTTCTGCGTCTACGTAGCTATCGGTCAGAAACAATCGACCATCGCTAACGTGGTTCGCAAGCTGGAAGAAAACGGCGCACTGGCTAACACCATCGTCGTTGCCGCGAGCGCTTCGGAATCTGCAGCACTGCAGTTCCTGGCACCGTACTCCGGTTGCACCATGGGTGAATTCTTCCGCGACCGCGGTGAAGACGCGCTGATCGTTTATGACGATCTGTCCAAGCAAGCAGTGGCTTACCGCCAGATTTCCCTGCTGCTGCGCCGTCCACCAGGCCGTGAAGCTTACCCAGGCGACGTGTTCTATCTCCACTCCCGTCTGCTGGAGCGCGCATCCCGCGTTTCGGAAGAGTACGTAGAGAAGTTCACCAATGGCGCAGTGACCGGCAAAACCGGTTCCCTGACCGCACTGCCGATCATCGAAACCCAGGCTGGCGACGTTTCCGCGTTCGTTCCGACCAACGTGATTTCCATCACCGACGGTCAGATCTTCCTGGAATCGGCCATGTTCAACTCCGGGATCCGTCCTGCTGTGAACGCCGGTGTTTCGGTATCCCGTGTGGGTGGTGCCGCTCAGACCAAGATCATCAAGAAGCTCTCCGGTGGTATCCGTACCGCTCTGGCTCAGTACCGTGAACTGGCGGCATTCGCCCAGTTCGCTTCTGACCTGGACGAAGCGACCCGGAAGCAACTTGAGCATGGTCAGCGCGTTACCGAGCTGATGAAGCAGAAGCAATACGCACCAATGTCGATCGCTGACATGGCGCTGTCGCTGTATGCCGCTGAGCGTGGGTTCCTGACTGACGTTGAAATCGCCAAGATCGGCAGCTTCGAACAAGCGCTGATTGCTTTCTTCAACCGCGATCACGCCGAATTGATGGCGAAGATCAACGTGAAGGGTGACTTCAATGACGAAATCGACGCTGGCATGAAAGCCGGTATCGAGAAGTTCAAGGCCACCCAAACCTGGTAAGCCGCAGCGGGAGCCGCAAGGCTCCCGCTTGCTAACCTGATAGGTGTTACATGGCAGGCGCAAAAGAGATTCGCAGTAAGATTGCGAGCATCAAAAGCACGCAAAAGATTACCAGCGCCATGGAAAAAGTGGCGGTCAGCAAAATGCGCAAGGCACAAATGCGTATGTCTGCTAGCCGTCCTTACGCGGAGCGCATCCGCCAGGTTATTGGTCATTTGGCCAACGCTAACCCGGAATATCGCCACCCCTTCATGATCGAGCGTGAAATCAAGCGCGTCGGTTATGTCGTAGTGAGCAGTGACCGTGGTCTGTGTGGTGGCTTGAACACCAACCTGTTCAAGGCCCTGGTCAAGGACATGGCGGTAAACCGCGAAAACGGCGTCGAGATCGATCTGTGTGTTGTTGGTAGCAAGGGTGCGGCTTTCTTCCGCAACTTCGGCGGTAACGTCGTTGCAGCTATCAGCCACCTGGGTGAAGAGCCGTCGATCAATGATCTGATTGGCAGCGTCAAGGTGATGCTGGATGCCTACCTGGACGGCCGTATTGATCGCCTGTCCGTGGTGTCCAACAAGTTCATCAACACCATGACGCAACAGCCTACTGTGGAGCAGTTGATTCCACTGGAGGCGACCCCGGATCAATCGCTCAAGCACCACTGGGACTATCTCTACGAACCGGATGCCAAAGAGCTGCTTGACGGCTTGATGGTCCGTTACGTCGAGTCGCAGGTCTACCAGGCGGTGGTCGAGAACAACGCGGCTGAACAAGCTGCGCGGATGATCGCGATGAAGAACGCTACCGACAACGCCGGTGATTTGATCAGCGATTTGCAGCTGGTCTACAACAAGGCGCGTCAGGCTGCGATCACCCAAGAGATCTCGGAAATCGTCGGCGGCGCTGCCGCGGTTTAACGGTTCAAATATTCAGAGGATCCAGCTATGAGTAGCGGACGTATCGTTCAAATCATCGGCGCCGTTATCGACGTGGAATTTCCACGCGACAGCGTACCGAGCATCTATAACGCGCTGTTGGTACAAAGCGCGGCAGGGACCACTCTGGAAGTTCAGCAACAGCTGGGCGACGGCGTGGTTCGTACCATTGCGATGGGTTCCACCGAAGGCTTGAAGCGCGGTCTGGAAGTCAAAGACTCCGGCGCAGCCATCTCCGTACCGGTCGGTAAAGCGACCCTGGGCCGGATCATGGACGTACTGGGCAACCCGATCGACGAAGCTGGCCCGATCGACACCGAAGAGCGCTGGGGCATTCACCGTCCTGCGCCAACCTTCGCTGAACAAGCTGGCGGCAACGACCTGCTGGAAACCGGCATCAAGGTTATCGACCTGGTTTGCCCGTTCGCCAAGGGTGGTAAAGTCGGTCTGTTCGGTGGTGCCGGTGTAGGCAAAACCGTAAACATGATGGAACTGATCCGTAACATCGCCATCGAGCACAGCGGTTATTCCGTGTTCGCCGGTGTGGGTGAGCGTACTCGTGAGGGTAACGACTTCTACCACGAGATGAAGGATTCCAACGTTCTGGACAAAGTGGCACTAGTTTACGGTCAGATGAACGAGCCGCCGGGTAACCGTCTGCGCGTAGCACTGACCGGCCTGACCATGGCCGAGAAGTTCCGTGACGAAGGTAACGACGTTCTGCTGTTCGTCGACAACATCTATCGTTACACCCTGGCCGGTACTGAAGTATCCGCACTGCTGGGCCGTATGCCTTCCGCAGTAGGTTACCAGCCGACCCTGGCCGAAGAGATGGGTACTCTGCAAGAGCGTATCACTTCGACCAAAAACGGTTCGATCACTTCGATCCAAGCGGTATACGTACCTGCGGATGACTTGACTGACCCGTCGCCAGCGACCACTTTCGCCCACTTGGACGCCACCGTCGTTCTGTCCCGTGACATCGCTTCCCTGGGTATCTACCCAGCGGTCGATCCACTCGACTCGACTTCGCGCCAGCTGGACCCGAACGTAATCGGCCAGGACCACTACGACACCGCTCGCGGCGTACAGTATGTTCTGCAACGTTACAAAGAACTGAAGGACATCATTGCGATCCTGGGTATGGACGAGCTGTCGGAAGCCGACAAGCAGTTGGTAAACCGTGCTCGTAAGATCCAGCGTTTCTTGTCGCAGCCGTTCTTCGTGGCTGAAGTCTTCACCGGTGCTTCGGGTAAATACGTTTCCCTGAAAGACACCATTGCTGGCTTCAAAGGCATCCTCAACGGTGACTACGACCACCTGCCAGAACAAGCGTTCTACATGGTCGGCGGCATCGAAGAAGCGATCGAGAAAGCCAAGAAACTGTAATCCCGGCGCCCGGCAACGGGCGCTAATTTAGGTTGAGGCAATCAGATGGCTATGACAGTCCATTGCGATATCGTCAGCGCGGAAGGGGAAATCTTCTCCGGCCTGGTCGAGATGGTGGTTGCGCACGGTGCACTGGGTGATCTTGGTATCGCCCTGGGTCACGCGCCGCTGATCACTAATCTCAAGCCGGGCCCGATCCGCCTGATCAAGCAGGGCGGGGAAGAGGAGGTGTATTACATCTCCGGCGGTTTCCTCGAGGTTCAGCCGAACATGGTCAAGGTACTTGCCGACACTGTGCAACGTGCTGCCGACCTGGACGAAGCCTCCGCTCAGGAAGCCGTTAAGGCTGCCGAGAAGGCCTTGCATGACCGTGGTGCAGAATTCGATTACGGTTCTGCTGCTGCACGTCTGGCCGAGGCTACAGCTCAGCTGCGCACCGTCCAGCAGATCCGCAAGAAGTTCGGCCACTAATAGGCCACCGCTTGTTGTGCGATTGATTAAAAAGGGTAGCTTCGGCTACCCTTTTTTCTTTTTAGATATTCATAACCTGGTCGCAGCCGCTGACCTCCCAGGATTGGTAGCCAGTCATGTCTTTAGAAATCGTTATCCTCGCTGCTGGTCAGGGCACTCGCATGCGTTCGGCACTGCCGAAGGTTCTGCATCCGATTGCCGGCAACTCGATGCTCGGCCATGTTATCCACAGCGCCCGGCAACTTGATCCACAGCGCATCCACGTCGTCATCGGCCATGGCGCCGATGCAGTGCGCGAGCGCCTGGCGGCTGATGATCTTAATTTCGTCCTGCAGGACAAACAGCTTGGGACTGGCCACGCGGTAGCTCAAGCGGTGCCTTTTATTGAGTCCGACACCGTCCTGATTCTTTATGGTGACGTGCCATTGATCGAAGTCGAGACCCTGCAGCGTCTGCTCAAGCAAGTAGCGCCGCAGCAACTGGGCTTGTTGACAGTAGAACTGGACGACCCGACCGGCTATGGCCGCATCGTCCGCGACGCCGACGGCAAAGTGACAGCCATCGTCGAGCAGAAGGACGCCAACGAAGCCGAACGAGCGATCACTGAAGGCAACACCGGCATTCTGGCGCTGCCGTTCGCGCAATTGGCTGGCTGGATGAGCCGTCTATCGAACAATAACGCCCAGGGCGAGTACTACCTGACCGACGTGATCGCCATGGCAGTCAGCGACGGTCTGGTGGTGGCAACCGAGCAACCCCACGACGCCATGGAAGTGCAGGGCGCCAACGACCGCAAGCAGCTTTCCGAGCTTGAGCGTCACTATCAGCTGCGCGCTGGTCGTCGGTTGATGGCTCAGGGCGTGACCCTGCGTGATCCGGCTCGTTTTGATGTACGCGGTGAAATCACCGTCGGCCGCGATGTGCTGATCGACATCAACGTGATCCTCGAAGGCAAGGTCATTATCGAGGACGACGTGGTGATCGGCCCGAACTGCGTGATCAAGGACAGCACCCTGCGCAAAGGTGTGGTGATCAAGGCCAACAGCCACATCGAAGGCGCGATTCTCGGCGAAGGCAGCGATGCCGGCCCGTTCGCTCGTTTGCGTCCAGGTACTGTGCTGGAAGCACGCGCCCATGTGGGTAACTTTGTTGAGTTGAAAAACGCTCACTTGGGCGAAGGCGCCAAGGCCGGTCATCTGACCTATCTGGGTGATGCCGAGATCGGCGCGCGTACCAACATCGGCGCGGGCACCATCACCTGCAACTACGACGGTGCCAATAAGTGGAAAACCGTGCTGGGTGAAGATGTGTTCATCGGTTCCAACAACTCGTTGGTTGCGCCTGTGGATATCTCTTCGGGTGCGACCACGGCGGCGGGTTCGACCATTACGCAGAATGTGGATAACGCGCAGTTGGCCGTGGGTCGTGCGCGGCAGAAGAATATCGATGGCTGGAAGCGGCCTGAGAAAATCAAGAAGGGTTGAGTTATCCACAGATTGAAAGATCAAAAGATCGCAGCCTTCGGCAGCTCCTACAGAGTGAACACGAATTCCCTGTAGGAGCTGCCGAAGGCAGCGATATTTTTATGGGTTATCCACAGGTCTTTTTATCGCCCCACGCTTGACGAAGTTTCACCAATAGGTTTTGATTGCTTTCGTTATCTTTCGAATCGAAACTTACCAAATCATGTCGAAACGCAATACACCTCAGCGCCGTCACAACATCCTTGCCTTGCTCAATGAGCAGGGCGAAGTCAGTGTAGATGGGCTGGCCAAGCGCTTCGAAACGTCGGAAGTTACTATCCGCAAGGATCTCGCGGCGCTTGAGACCAATGGTTTGCTGCTGCGCCGTTATGGCGGAGCGATTACCCTGCCTCAAGAGCTGGTGGCCGACCTTGGTCAACCGGTGTCCAAATACAAGCAGGCCATCGCCTGCGCTGCCGTCACACGGATTCGTGAGCATGCGCGAATCATCATCGACAGCGGCAGCACCACGGCGGCGATGATTCCGGAGCTCGGCCAGCAGCCGGGCCTGGTCGTGATGACCAACTCCCTGCATGTTGCCAATGCCTTGAGCGAGCTTGAGCATGAGCCGGTACTGTTGATGACCGGCGGCACCTGGGACCCGCATTCCGAATCCTTTCAGGGGCAGGTGGCCGAGCAGGTACTACGCTCTTACGATTTCGACCAGTTGTTCATCGGTGCCGACGGCATCGACCTAGTTCGCGGTACCACCACCTTCAACGAACTGCTGGGACTGAGCCGGGTCATGGCTGAAGTCGCCCGGGAAGTGGTTGTCATGGTGGAGGCCGACAAGATCGGCCGCAAGATTCCCAACCTGGAACTGCCCTGGAGCAGCGTCCATACCCTTATTACCGATGATCGCCTGCCGCTTGAGGCACGGGATCAGATTCAGGCTCGCGGAATCAACTTGATCCTCGCGGCTGTCAGTCAGGAGACATAGCATGTGTGGAATTGTCGGCGCAGTTGCAGAACGTAATATCACCGCCATCCTGCTCGAAGGCCTGAAACGCCTGGAATACCGTGGCTATGACAGTGCCGGTGTAGCGGTCTACACCCATGACCAAAAGCTTGAGCGCCTGCGTCGCCCGGGCAAGGTCAGTGAATTGGAACAGGCGCTGGCCGAAGAACCGCTGGTCGGCCGCCTGGGTATCGCCCACACCCGCTGGGCCACCCATGGAGCGCCGTGCGAGCGCAACGCTCACCCGCATTTCTCCGGTGATCTGGCGGTGGTGCACAACGGCATCATCGAGAACCACGAAGCCCTGCGCGAGCAACTGAAAGCCTTGGGTTACGTGTTCACCTCGGACACCGATACCGAAGTCATCGCTCACCTGTTGAACCACAAACTCAAGGATCTGCCGGATCTGACCGTGGCCCTGAAAGCTACTGTCAAAGAGCTGCACGGTGCTTACGGTCTGGCTGTCATCAGCGCTCAGCAACCGGATCGTCTGGTCGCCGCCCGCAGCGGCAGCCCGCTGGTCATCGGTCTGGGCATGGGTGAAAACTTCCTGGCTTCCGATCAGTTGGCCCTGCGTCAGGTCACTGACCGCTTCATGTACCTGGAAGAAGGCGATATCGCCGAAATTAGCCGCGACAGCGTGCAGATCTGGGACTTGAGCGGCCAAGTGGTCGAACGTGAGTCGGTGCAGTACCGCGATGGCGCCGAAGCCGCCGACAAGGGCGAATTCCGCCACTTCATGCTCAAGGAAATTCACGAGCAACCGGCCGTGGTGCAGCGCACCCTGGAAGGTCGCATCAGCCACAATCAAGTGCTGGTGCAAGCGTTCGGTCCACAGGCTGCCGAGCTGTTCGCCAAAGTGCGTAACGTGCAGATCGTCGCGTGCGGCACCAGTTACCACGCCGGCATGGTTGCCCGTTACTGGCTCGAAGAACTGGCCGGCATCCCGTGCCAAGTCGAAGTCGCCAGCGAATTCCGCTACCGCAAGGTGGTGGTGCAGCCCGACACCCTGTTCGTGACCATCTCCCAGTCCGGTGAAACCGCCGACACCCTGGCCGCACTGCGTAACGCCAAAGTGTTGGGTTACCTGGCGAGCCTGGCGATTTGCAACGTCGGCATAAGCTCGCTGGTGCGTGAATCCGATCTGACTCTGCTGACCCAGGCCGGTCGCGAAATTGGCGTGGCCTCGACCAAAGCCTTTACCACTCAGTTGGTCGGTCTGCTGTTGCTGACCCTGTCCTTGGGTCAGGTTCACGGCACGTTGGCCAAAGGCGTCGAAGCCACATTGGTTGAAGAACTGCGTCGCCTGCCAACCCGCCTCGGCGAAGCCCTGGCCATGGACGGCACCGTCGAAAAAATCGCCGAGCTGTTCGCCGAGAAAAACCACACCCTGTTCCTCGGTCGTGGCGCGCAATTCCCGGTGGCAATGGAAGGGGCGCTCAAGCTTAAGGAAATCTCCTACATCCACGCTGAAGCCTATCCGGCCGGCGAGCTGAAACACGGCCCGTTGGCGCTTGTGGATAACGACATGCCGGTGGTCACCGTGGCACCGAACAACGAACTGCTGGAGAAGTTGAAATCCAACCTCCAGGAAGTCCGCGCCCGGGGTGGCGAGCTGATCGTCTTCGCAGACGAACAAGCTGGCATGACCAATGGCGAAGGCACTCATGTTGTGCAAATGCCGCACATCCACGACATCCTGTCGCCGATCCTCTACACGATTCCGCTGCAGTTGCTCTCGTATTACGTTGCCGTGTTGAAGGGCACCGACGTTGATCAGCCGCGTAACCTGGCGAAGTCGGTGACGGTGGAATAAGTTATCCACAGGTGATGGAAACTGTTTACGAATAATAAAGGTTGTCACAAAACAATAAAGGTTGTCACAAGTTAATAAAGGTTGTCACAAGCCTCTGCCCCGACCGCATATCGGGGCGGAAGCGGGTCCTGAAATTAAGGATCACAATCCCTTATGCTCCGCTGTGACTGTTGTCCAGGCAGAACCCGCTCCTGACATTTCATCACGCCACGTACCTTCTGTGCCGTTCCGATCGAGTGGGTCGCCCCATGATGAGCGACTGGTAAAATGACATCTGTCCCCGCTGCATTGGCTAAGCCTGCCTCCTCCAAGCTGATGACCCAGCAGAAAATTGATAGAAAAATAAAATCGGGCCGCGGAAAAGGGGTGAGAGAATCCTATGAGCCCTGGATTAAGGTTTGGGATATCAAATCTAAGGGTGTGTCTCACCTCGTGCCAGGAATGAAATTCCTACGTACCCATCATCTGTTGTCCAATGCTGAGCGCGACTACCACATGATCCTTGAGCAGGATCCTTCCATTATTGATATTCGGGAGCAGTTTCCACTTTTCACACAAGCGGAGACCCAGGCTATAGCTTCGAGCCTGAACATTCTTCACCCTGTGTACCCGGGCACTCAAATTCCAGTCGTTATGACAACTGACTTTTTAATAACTTTCGTAGACCCGAAAGGCGAAGAGCGGCTGGCTGCGCGATCTGTTAAATATCGGAAAGAGTTTGAAGAAGCTGACTTCGATGAGAAAAATCGGATTATGGAGAAGCTCGCTATCGAAGAAAAATATTGGGCAATGAGGAAGGTAGAGTGGAAGCTAGTTCTTCACGAAAATCTGCCACTAAACAAGATAGCAAATCTTGTCATCCTTAGAACTTATGCGATTATCCATCCCTCTTTGCCTACAGACAAAAACATAGATAAATTGCTCGATTTTATAGCGGGATGTAAAACTGATCAAATCCCACTCAAGGCACTATTAGAGAAAGCGTCCAGAGTCATCTTTATTGATTATATGGGCGTTAAACGTCTTTTTCACCATCTTCTATGGATAGGCCGGTTGGAGACGGACCTCACCTCTAGGGTGATTAGATTATCTGAACCTTTGCATGTGTGGATTAGTGAATCATCCTTGGTCGTTACAGCACCAGTTGAGGTACCTCATCATGCTTAGCCTAAGAGTTAACTGTATCGTTTCTCCAGTTGAAGGCTCTGAACTATTGGAGAAACCTGTCAGGATTTTGGGCGTAAGAGATGATTTTGTCCTAGTCATTGAACTTGGCACAAATCCGACTAAGCCATGGAGGCTAGAGAAGTCTTTATTGGCCGAAGAAATCGATTCCGGTGCGGCGGTGATCAGTCCAGAGATGGTGCCCGTTCACCTGCTTCGAAGTGACGATGAGTTGAGCGATAATGAAAAAAATAGCCGAGACAAAAATTGGCACCTTGTACGCAGTTTGGTAGAGAATCAGGATGCCCTAGACATATTGACTTCAAATTTCGGCGCTCTAGTTGCGAATCACGCGATGGAGAAGGGAGTTGAACGGAAGCAAATTTATCGACTTCTTTACCGATATTGGAGCATGGGGCAGACTCGTAACGCGTTTTTGTGGAATACCATCGCATGTGGCGGCCGAGGAAAGGAAAAAAGCCGTGGCTCTGGAGTTATTCCTGGTCGGCCAGCTAAATATCTTGGTGTCATTGTTAGCGACGATGGCGCAATTATGCTCGAAAAGCGTCACATGGCCCATATTCGCTTGGCTTACGGGCGTGTTGCCAGCGGCAAGTGCGGCAAGCTAAAGGACGCTCATAAATGGATGCTGAATAAATTCTACAGGGAAACCAAGCCTGATGGTTCAAAGGGGAACGTTGTACGAGGCAGTTACCCGTCTATTTACCAGCTGAGATACAATGGGAAATTATTTTTCGACGACCTTTATAAGCTAAAGAAGCGTGGCGGTGCTATTCGCTACAACAAAGACCATCGGGCGCTAGTCGGGTCTGCATCTCAAGGGTTAGTCGGCGCAGGCCATAGGTACGAAATAGATTCGACTATTGCGGATGTCTATCTGGTACATCGTGTTAACAGGCTATGGTTGATCGGGCGACCAGTACTGTACGTTGTGGTGGACACGTTCACCAGAATGATTGTGGGCATACATGTTGGCCTTGAAGGGCCAAGTTGGAATGGTGCTAGGCACGCTATCTATAATGCCTACACACCCAAAAAAGATTTCTGCAAGCGCTATAACATTGATATTGATGAGGCTGACTGGCCATGCTCTCATCTCCCGGTCGAGCTAGTTGCAGATCGCGCCGAACTTCTCAGCTACGCTGGTGAGACGATGACAAACACTCTGGGTACCGCCGTGAAGATTTTGCCACCTTTTCGGCCAGACTGGAAAAGCATCATTGAGAGCCGCTTTCGTCTGATCAATGAAAACCTGGATTTGAAATTTGTTCCAGGCGGGGTGGACGCTCGAAAAATGGAACGTGGGGATCGTGACTATCAGCTTGACGCGATCCTCGATATCGATGAATTTACCGAAATGGTGATTGTGGGAGTGCTGGCTCACAACAAAAGCCTCCGAGTACCTCATCTTCTGAATCGGGAGATGATTGCCGCAGCAGTAGAACCAACTCCGCTAGGCATTTGGAACTGGTCTATGGAGAACAACCTTCTGAATACCAAGATTGTATCTCCCGCAGAACTAAAAATTGCCTTGCTGCCCTCGCAGGAATGCCGTATCAGCCGAGGTGGAATAAACTTTCAAGGTGTACAGTATACCTGTCAAACAGCAGTCCGCGGGGAGTGGTTGGAGCGTTCTCATAGTCTTCAAACAAAGTATGTTAGAGTCTTCTACGATCCGAACTCTATAGAGAATTGCTGGATAAAATCTAATGCGGGATTCGAGCCTCTTACCATAGTGCCGCAACAACGGCATAAATATGGTGGACTTCGCATGGAGGAGGTCCTCGATATGATCAAGATCTTGAATCAAGTTTCGCCTGCCGCTCGGTATGAAAATGACAACACTGCAGCGCTACTCAAAGGCCGCCAAGAGGACATTCTTGATCGGGCAAAAACCAAACGCGCGAACCAAGGTGACCCGAAATCGAACGCTGAATTCAAACGGGACAAGCGCTCAAAGCGTGCTACAGAAGCTCAGAATGAGCGCGACCAGCATACCGCTGATCTAAATCAGCTCCGCGTTGTGGATAACCGGCCAGTTGCGGTGGAAACTCAAAAACCAACCACCCAGAAATCCGGTTCTGCAAGAAGCTCTGCGTTCCTGAAACTGGTAGTCAACGCGGGTAACGAGACCAATCCATGAGTGACTTCAGCTTTGCTCCTGCTGATTACATCCCGACCGGGATGCCTCAATACGATGGCAACCCCCTGATCGAGTGCCTCCCCAAAATTCTGTCGGACGTTGATGTTGTCAGGCGCATTGGAAATCTTCCAACAAGGCCCGACGAGGCAGAGCGGGCCTTGGATCCTAAGCTTCGTGGACATGGTATCAACAGGCTGAAAGACGTCGTTGTGCCCTTTGAAATCCACCTGCGGCTTGAGGATGTGTTCAGCCAGCTGGTCCGATATGGATATACCGGACGCAATCCGTTGCTTGCGTCATCCGTCAGGCACCGCCTACCTTCCTCTGCTGAGATTAAGGGCCTGGGGTTCATGTCCACAGCTGAGACGATGACGTTGATAGGGTTAAGTGGTATGGGCAAAACAACCGCACTTAACTCCATCGCCAAGCTTTATCCGCAGGTCATCAGCCATAGTAAGTACAAGCAGCAGATCTTCATCGAGACGCAGGTGGTCTGGCTCAAGATCGAGTGCCCGCACGACGGTTCCCTACGAGGGTTTTGCGCGGCGTTCTTCTCGGCATTGGATGCTGCGTTAGGTATCGAGAAGTATTCGGGCAGAGGCGCTACGGGCCGCAGCATCAGTGTCATGCTTCAACACATCAGTCAGTTGTGCAAAACCTACTTCATTGGCGCCCTCATCATTGATGAGATGCAACATCTTTGCTCGTCCCGAGGTGGGCAAGACCGCGAAAAACTACTCAACTTTTTCGTGACGCTATCAAATGACGCCGGCGTCCCACTGGTCCATGTCGGCACAAACGCAATGCTTCCGCTGTTTTCTGGTGTTTTGCGAAATGCCCGGCGAGCGGCGGGAATGGGACCGATATCCTTTGACAGGTTCACCGAGGATGATCCGTTTTGGGCGCATCTGGTGTCACAGCTTTGGGCCTATGACTGGACAAGGTCCCGTGCTCCGTTAACGGACGAACTCCTTTCCAAAATCTACGATCTCACCCAAGGCAACACAGATTTCCTGGCCAAGCTTCTAATGCTTGCTCAAAGACACGCGATTTGGGAAGGCATGGACTCGGTCACGCCTGAGGTTCTGCAGCAGGTGTATGACAATCAGATGAGGCTTCTGCACAAGCCCATTGAGGCTCTACGAAGTGGTGATCCGCTGCAGATAGCCGACTTTGAGGACATGATGCCTACAAAGGATCAGATCGCTCAGATGATGAATTACGATTTGGCGCGTCGAGCCGATCGGACACACCTTTCACTGATTGCTCAGGCTGCGATCGCATCCGCTGTACCTACCGATAAGCCAGCCACGAAGGCTGTTAGTAGGCCGGTGATTCCGGTCGCCGGCGAGTCTGCACCTAGTGTCCATTTTTCCAAGGGCGAGGACGTGCAGACTCAACTTGAGCAGCGTGGTTGGGTTGATAAGGACTCTGCCTGGTGACATGGTTCGCGGGAGCCCAAGTCAATGGAGCGCTTGCTTGTTTTTCCCCGGTCATTTCCCGATGAATCGCTATACAGTTTGGCCGTCCGTTACCACAGGCTGACTGCGAACGACAGTTATCGCCAGACAAGCCAGGAGCTTTTTGGCACGTATTCGAGAACTTGTGGCTCGATCTTACCCTGCTGTTTACACGGACTTTCCAAGCGATTAGCAGGGTTTTATTCGGTAGCAGAGCTGATCGACTGCTTCACGCTTTTGCCCCTCTATCAGCCCTTTCTCGATGATGCGGCGTATGAAGGGGCCAAAGCTGCCATGGCTGGCAATCGTGGCACGGGCTTAAAGATGAGCTTGGGAATTACTGCCTCGCGGTTCCTCAAACACGCGTCTTTCAGGTACTGCGAGAGCTGTGTTCAAGACGATACCCAGAGGTATGGAGTCGCTTACTGGCATCGTATTCATCTGTCACCAGGCACTTGCGTCTGTCCATACCACGGAGAGGTTCTTTGGTCTCTGACCTTCCCGCATAGTTCAGACTGGCGCTGTATGTTGCTACCGGGTGAGTCGGTTGGAACTCCTGTGATGGATTCTTATGGTGCAACGGCTGCTGGTACCGTCGCAGAAATGCAGCTCTGGGGACTCGAACACCCTTCGAGCGTAAGGGCGCTTTTAAACGGGGGCTTCTTGAAACACCGTCTGGTGGAACTAGGTTTTTTTCAATCAGGTAGAATCAGAGAGAAAATATTCAGGCCCTTTTTGATGGAGAGGCTCAAACACTGCCCAAGCACCAATGAGTTTCAGGAGATCACTTACTCATGCGATTGGGTGTTGCGGATGTTGCATCCGCGCAGATCAATCGTGCAACCGTTGAAATTTTACCTCCTTTGTTGGCTGCTTGAGTTGGGATTAGGCGAGCTCCAGTCCTTCTGTCCACTGGCTAAAGCTGGCAACGAATATGTGCCAAGGCGCAACAATACGAACAAGACTCTCGATGATGCTGAGCTTGAGGCGCACCGATCAGTATTTTTAAGCTGTTCGAACTCCAAGTGCCACGATAAGCCTGGTTATCAGTGGCTGTACCGTCATGATAGAGAATGGTTAAAAGAATATGTCACTTCCCACCCTTTTTTGAGGGAGCGCGAAAGCCAGATCGACTGGGAAGCTAGAGACACTGCTCTTGCTCGCGACTTGCTAATTGCAAATGAGCAGATAATGTCCATAAGTGGTAAGCCTCAAAAGATCACGCGATCTTCGTTAGTCAGGCAGATAGGTCAAAGCCATGATTTCCTGAGAAGACCCTCTAAATTCCCCAAAAGTATTCTCTTGATGAACGGCCTACTCGAATCTGATCATGATTATCAGATTCGCAAAGTTAGGTGGGCGGTTAAGAATTTTTTGCTATCTGAACGATGCGCTACAAGTGTGGTATTTAAGTATGCCGGAATCAGAAAGGCTCATATGACTGAAGCTGAAATACTCAGCATTTTGTCCACAGTCTAAGCTAGTTAATAGGAGTGTATCGCTGTACTTGATAACTGCGTAATGAGTTTATTTCCGTACTTAAAAAATCGATGGATTTTTTATTCGTTATTAGATCAAGATATTTTTCCGCACTCTCGCAGGCTAAGAAGGCAAGTATGGCGAACGTATCATCGGATAAAGTTTGATAAGATGCGCTTTTTGCTCGTATTCCCAGTTCACGTCTTATGATCTCAATTAAGTTTTCTTCTTGTATGTATGCGTTTCTATATTTAACCATTAAACTGCCCTGTACGAGTCCGTCAACGATATGCCGTTTGAGAGTGATACCATTGTAGTTCAAAAGTTCAGCGATAAATTTTGAATAAAGACGGTTTGCAGAGTTTGGCTGATATATCGGTTTTTTATATTTCCTACTGCATAGTCCAAATTTAGTTATATCATGCTTGGCGATAGATACTGAGCAGGTTGGACATATATCGATCAGCTCTGATCCATGAACGCTGCAAAGCCGCACAGAGAATTGTACATTTCTACGATGTATGTATGCGGTTCCATGAGTGTCAAAATCTTCGAACACGCAATCAGTACAAATTTTTTTCCATCTTGTAGGGGTGACTATGGTATTAGAGCGAGACCTTCCTAGGGCCGCGGTGAGGGGGTATAAAGTATGTTTATTTAGAATCTCTTCAGAAATATTTTGCTCGATAAAAAAAGGAGGAAACTCAAATTTTGCATAATCTCTAAATTCCGCCTTATGCCCAAAACTGAACCCGAATCCTTCTCTGGGTATTGGCTTTATCAAGAAGTCCTCGAGTTTAAGCGAATTAATGCCGAGCAATTCGTTACCTCTTTTTAATGCCGATGCGACATACTCTCCTGGCAATGGAGTGAAGATCTTCATGTGTTATTTCCGTGTTTAGAGACTTGTAAAATAGTACGGTGAATGAATTCGCGGCCATCTTACGTGATTACTGGCAGAATCATCATTCACTATTTTTTCAACAGTAAGCACACCTCAAAGCTGATAGGTATGCCAAAAGTAAACCAAAGTCCTGGCTGCCCCATCACAAATTGCTTTGAGGTCAGTGCGGTTCCGCCAAAGCCAACCCGGCGCATTTCCTCGTTTTCAGATCCAAGAAACAGAAGCTTGATCGCATTCAGCAGGCTTGTTTTACCAGCGCCGTTTCGCCCCGCGATGACAATCATATTTCGCGCGGCGGTACAACCGCTTAGATCAATTCGGCTGAGTCCTACATATGCGAAAATGTTTTCGACTTCCAGTGAAGTGAACTCAATAGGATCGCTCACGATTTGCTCTGCCTAAGGGCCGCCTGGTCAAGGATTTGACCAACATTGCGAGAAAATTCAGCCTTCGCGCCATAATTTGCAAAAGTGGTAAATTTTTCGGCCAACCCGAGTAGCTCTTCAAGTAGGTCTGGGTCGACGCCAAACTCCGCTGCCGCTTCAGCGATTAGCTCGCGGTCCTTGTTCTCACCGGTCATCCGGCCTCCCTTAATCGCTCTGCCAAATCAGAAGTAAAATCCCTTGAAACGGTCGAACGTAGAGTTATCTATCGGTCCACCTAAGAAGATGCCCAGTGACACTTCCCGTATAGCATGAATTGGGACAATCCACGCTGCAAGCAGCCCTACTTATTCGGTAGCGCTGTTGGAACAATCACCGTAAGCGTCTGGTGAACCCATTGAGCCAAAGTTGAGCGTGGGATCGCCAAGCCGGCTTGACCAAAAATCGATCCTGACGGTAAACAGGCAGATGGGCAGCAAACTTCGCGATCATGGCATGGGCAAGTAGCCCGGCGGTCGGCATACCCTTGTCGATGACCTGCGCCGGAACGGGTGCCTGGACCAGCGTTTCGCAGTCATCACAGACCCATTTGCCACGGACATGGCGCTTTGCGGGGCCGGGTAGATGACTTGTCGGACGGATACACAGTTGCACCCTAATTAGTGAGCTATTATCCAATGATCGCTACGGCCTCGAAGCAAAACTCTCCCCTACGGCTGTGTAGCTGGCTCACGAATTGAGTCGGCATGTGAAGTTAGTTCTCCACTTGGGGTGTTGCTTTCTAAGCGTTGTGCGTCATACGAATTGTGCTCGGCAAAGGGAATTCCATATGCAGAGGCTTAATGATCGGGCGACCTACCGCTGGAGTGGGGACATTGCACAACCAGCTACTACCATTGCTGGCAGACCCGCCAGATCTTTTGAGTTCCAAGCGGAGAGCGATCTCGGGATAGCCCGTGACCAATGGTCAGAGTTGGAGTTGACCAGCGGGAAGCGCATGTTTCCCATTGGACCGATGTCGATGTTCGAGGCTCTGAACACTCTCGGTTTGCCAGTATCCAATCTCCCCCCCGATAAAGAACTGATCGATCTGCTCCTCAACGCAGCCGAGATCGAGCACGGTCTAATGGTCCAGTACATGTATGCTGCGGCCACTGCGGGCGAATCAGACATAGCGGGCTACTTGCGTCGTATCGCAATAGAAGAGATGGGCCACTTTCTTACGGTGCAGAACCTACTCGTCTCCTTTGGCTCCTCACCACATCTTAGAAGCTTGGACTGGGTCGATACGCACTTTTTCAAGCCGTTCGACTTTAAGCTTGAGGCGGCATCTAAATTCTCTCTAGCAAAGTACTGTGCTTCCGAGATGCCAGACCTCAATTCTCCGCACTTCGACGAGCAGCAGCGTCAAGATCTGCCCCAAATTCTAGTGGATGCCACCAACTCCACCGGCGGCGCTAGTGTGGAAGCTCATCGGGTCGGCTTGCTCTACATGAAGATCTACTGGCTGCTTCGTGACTCCGATGAACCGATGCCAGAGGGGCAGGTTGAGCCCTGGGATTCCTTCCCTGTTGATCAAGTGGCGGCCATAGTCCCTGGCGTGCACGTTAGCGATAACCTTCTGCAGGCCGACCGCGCCGTACACAACGGCCTTCTGGAACATTGGGAAAGGCCCGGTCGCGCACTGAAGATATTTCCAGTGCGCAGTCGGGCTGAAGCCCTTCAAGCAATTGTCGAGGTCTCGGCGCAGGGTGAAGGTTTCAGCAGCAGTCCGAACGGCCATTTTGACAAATTCGTTAAGGCATGGCGGTCGGCCAAGCTCACCGATCCGGTCACTTCATCATTTACCCAGAATCCTTGGTATAGGGAGCCCGGTGCTGCATCTGTCACGCATGACGGGGACGAAATCACTAATCCCCTTGCCGTGGCTTTCGCGCGGCTCGGAGATAGATCGTATGAGGTTGTGGTTCTGACAATCGCGCTCTATCTGCTGCTACCAACTGGTGCGCCGGATAGTGTGCGTCGCCGACTGGCTAATGCGTCCATTGAGTGCATGAAACAATGCTTGGCGACCGCGACTCGCAATCTGGGCGAGCTCCCCGCAACGCTGGGTGCACCCGGAGTGCCAAAGAAATGCGGAATGCCGTATATGCGAGGGCCATTGCTGATAAGTGATAGCGCATCGGCCGTATTTACCCGCATTGAGGTGCTAAAGACAGAGGTGATTCAGATAGCGGGGCAGGTCGCCATGCTGAGTGACACTTCTCAACTTTTCATCGACGAAGCAGCAGCTGTGGCTAAGGCCATGGCCGATTACGTATGGCCTGATGTCGCCGCCGCAGGTGCGCTCGTCTGACAGTTTTCTTCTGCTTCATCTGTTCCAAGGGAGGGGTAAGGTATGCAGACCGTTTACAAGATTCATCCCGGTATCGGCATTGCTCGGGTCGGCCCTAGTCGATCAGGTTTTTACATAGCCGGCGAAACGATGGGGGCTGACAACATCGAGATTGATGGTGCCGGCAACGAAGTTCCGTTCGCCGGCTACAAGGACGCGAGCATGCTGATGCGTCGTCAAGCCGTGCGTTTCCGCGTGTTCGAATACGAACGCGACGAGACGACCGGCCAAGAAGTCCTTCTCCGCGAGATCACGGCGGCGGACGCACAGATCAACTGGTCGGTACGACTTGCGGCGACGAAGGCAGCACAGTTTCAAAAGGATGAGATCGATTTCGAGGGCGAGGTAACCCTGATTCAGGGCAGTACCCCACGTAATGAGGACGTACCAATTGACTCATTGCGTACCGAAGTCGCGCTCGCAGTTTCTGGAGCAAATTTTCGGTATACAAAAGGGGCTGAGCCACAGGGAGCAATTTGTAACAAACCCATTTATCTTGGCGAGGCGCGCACCGATGCAGAGGGGCGCCTGATCATCCTTCCCGGCTTTGGCGATGCATTTAGTTGGCCGGACCCTATCGGCCAAGAACGCGCCTTGGTCGATTACTACGACAACCCTGGCTGGTATGACGATATAGCTGACGGGGCAGTCGACGCGACTGTTCAGATCGGTGCCGCGGCTCCGGTCACGGCGGAAGGAGCATGGGTCATCACCGCGCCGCCCGACTTTGCGCCTAATACACTGGCTGTTTCTACGCTTTATGACATCGCCTTACAAGCCATAAATATACAATTGCCGAGTCCCCTCACTTTTACGCAGGACATTAAACCGCTGATTGATAGAGCCGCCGACTTGGCCCAGACCAATGAGAACCAGGATCGGTGGTGGCGCGTCCACACGCTGCTTTTGATGCCTGGTGATATTTCCGATAATGGAAACAGTGATGCTGCTCGCAAGAGGCGCGGAGACATTTACGACGCGGTAAAAGCGGCATGTGACGGCATGGAGAAGTACAGCCTGACCAGTCGTCAGAAAACCATACTTAATCGATATCGCAGCGGCGACTTCCAGCCTGCCGCTGATACGGGACGGCAACCTCTGACTCTACCCGAGGAGTTGGACCGGGCAGCCTTAGAGCGATGTGTCGGCGGTGGTTTCTTGCCAGGCATAGAGGCCGGGCATTCGCTACGCCTGCCAGATGTCTTTTCTGGCCTCTGCCGACTGACCCGTGAGCAGTTTACAGATTGGGACGGGACAAGGAAGAATCTGCTTCCTGGGCTACTTTCAGGACGGATGGCGTGTCCCTGGCAAGCCGACTTTATGCAATGTCAGGGCGCATGGTGGCCCTCACAACGCCCGGATATTGCTGGACGAACTGACGTGGACAAAGGACCGCTCTGGGCGCGCAAGCTTGTTGTGGGGAAAAACCCCGAGGCTCCCCAGAGCATGCTGAACATGGTGAATTACTTCGGCCAATTAGGGGTGGTCATAACAGATCAAAATGGAACGTCCGTCGAAGTGGGACGCGACCCGCAGCTTGACTTGTTACCCTGAAGTAGATTGATCGTCCATGCATAGAGTTTTCGACTTCGTGGTGATCGGCGGCGGCCCCGCAGGATGCGGTGCCGCCCTCGCTTTGGCGCGATCTGGAGCGCGGGTGGCTTTGTTGGAAAGGGCGCCCATCCCCGGGTTTAAGCCGGGCGAGATCATGGACCCTACACTGCATGGCGCCTTGGCTGGGCTGGGCATAGGGGATTCCTTCAAACAACTTCAGTTCCCGATGCTCTCAGGTAATGTCGCTTTATGGGGCGGGAACGGGGTGCATGAGAATCCTGCTGTACTTAACGCCTTCGGTCATGGTGTCTTGGTTGATCGTGTAGCGTTTGAGCGCTGGTTGCTGGACGAAGTGATTGCGAGCGGCGCCGAAATCCGTTTGGGCGCAACGGATCTTCACACTGAGCGTCGGGGTGGGGGGTGGGAGGTGCGCGGCGCCGGATTCATCATTCAGACTGGCTTCGTCATCGAGGCTACTGGACGCGCTGCCGGACAGATTGCGCCGGCCTCACGACGCTATACTGACCAAAAAGTCTGTTTGCTAGCCTATCCAGATGCTCCATCGGGGTTCCATGATTGTAGGCTGCACATCGAAGCCGTTGAGTTCGGCTGGTGGTATTCCGCTCTGCTGCCGGGACGTAAGCTTGTCGTGGCGTTATGCCTCGAGCGCGACGTCCTTGCTAATCAGGATAGATCCTCGCGAAGTACATGGTTCTGGGCGGAGCATCGACGGACCAAGCTGCTACCCCAAGTGACACATAGCTCTATAGACGGGAGGGAACTACCTGCAGTCCGCGGCTACCCGGCGAGCAGTTCTTTGCGCTCCCAGTTATGCGGGCCAGGCTGGGTTGTTATCGGTGACGCAGCCGCAAGCTATGACCCCTTGCTAGGCCGCGGGGTGCCATTAGCCTTGGTCAAGGGGGCCGCCGTGGCGCGCTTGCTTACCGACGGTTCGGATCTTGACCACCAAGCCGCCCGCTACGCTCAAGCAGAGCGACATGCTTTTGATGTTTACCTCGCTGAGCAGCGAGCCATCTATGGTCGAGTGGCGAATTTAGGTCTTTCTCTACGCTAGAAAGGAGCCAGATCAGCGCCTTTAGCCGGGTAAAACTGATCTGGCTAGTACGTCGATATCTCGATTGCACTCGCGCAAAATTTATCGATGGCGAGCCGCAGCTGCTCGAGCGTGCCCTGAATAGGCAATACTTGGGTCTGCCCCCAGTACTGTTCGGACCTGACTTCCCAAGCTGCTAATCAGCGACCATGTAACCTCGTCATGCGGTCATGCGCGCAACTTTCTCGGCCCGTGGAATGGGCAAGCTGGTGTGCGCCGATTTTGCTTGCTACAAAGCCGGTTCGAGAAACACACTACCGAAATTGCAATCACCCACCCTGATTGTGCCCGGAGAAGGTGTCAGCAGATTGAAGATCAAGCGGAGGTGTTACCAGTAGGCGCTTTGGGAACGGTGTTTAGTTCGTCGATTACACGTTCGGCTCTTTAAGCTGGCTGGCTGTTGGCTCGGTCAGCGCGTTCGGCTCGCCTGCACTCCTGTGGCGGCAGTGCCCGTATCCAGGATATATCCCGAAGCCAAGCTGAGTATCTCGAACTACTCTGAGTGGTAGGAGTAAACCCTGATTCCAGAGATCGAAACGGAAGGATATGGCGAAAATCCCTCAGACTGGGTGTTTAAAAAAACGAGGGCGACCTCGGTTAGAGGCGCTATTTGCTCGATACGAGATACATATCACGAGCTGGGATTTCAGCTGGTCGTTCTACCTATCTGACCCTAGAGATCGATGGCAAGGGAAGAACCATGCCAAGGAAATGGCGACCTTAATTTTGAGGGGCCGTGTTATTGAGCCAGAGGGATTCAAATATCCAGAAGCGCTCATTCGTCTAGTAGCTGATCCATGGCTGGATACCTTGGTAGAACAACCAGCGGCCATCGGCTCGGTCCATATCAATGATAAACAGTTTACGGGCTATGTATGTTTTCCCAGCAATCAGATGCCTATGCTGGTAAGCGCGGCAAATCGATTGTTATATATCGAACTCAATGGGACGCCGTTGAGGTATCGCAAGGCTTTAATCAAAGAGCTTCATCTGAGTACGTCTCCAGAATAGTTCGGCCGCACGAGAATCAGTTCGTAAGTGTCCGGCAAAGCCACCTTCCGAACTTCAGCATTAAGGGCGATGCCGATGCGTAAGCATTGGACCTAGAGCATTCCAGCGGCTTAGCTTGTGGGCTCCAGTGCCACTGTTCCAGTGTCCTTTCACACCACGGGGTGTAGGCGCCGTACCTTGCCTAGACCAAACCAGGGTAATGGGGATCAATGATAGAGCCCGTACTCAATGCGTTTCAGATAATCCCGCACTGCCTGGAATCCCACAGCGTTGTCGATAACATCCAGCGGCACGTCGCCTTCCAGATATTTACAAGGCCGTCCAAGCCATTCTTCAGCCAACGTCTGAGCGCCGAAAACATTGATCGCGTGCTCCAGCACACACGCGTACTGAAAGGCTACAGCGCTCTGCTGAGAGTTGAGGCGAACAGGTTGCTTATTGCTGCCCTGACGGTGGACGTTCCTGAGTGACTTGCCCACGATGCGGCTCAGGATATTTTTCTTTGAATAGAGATTACAAATCGAAAGCATCGCTTGCACGTTTTTCAGCTCAAAGCCTTTGGCTGTGAGCTTGTAGACCGCGACCGGGCTGAGCTGCCCAGAGTCAATACGGAGGAGGTATTCCGTTGGTCTGCCAGCAGCGGGTGTCGTCTTGCCGGTACGTGTTTTGGGGGAAGCCATAGCGTGCGCTCCGCAGGCGATTTTTGATGTCATCTTAGCGCCATCTGATGCAGAGTACACTTCGATACTCCTGTGCAGGAAATGGGTGGCAACGTTGGTTAAGTGGACACCATCGCCGTTATAGCTGGGATCGGGTAGGTGACTTCGCCGGATGCTTACATCAGTTCTACTTCATGGCTCCAGCCGACCAGTTCGAAAGCTATTCTAAAATCTGGTTACGCTGTTTCAATTTCTGCTGAACGCTGATGGTAATCACCGGAGCTAACCTGTTGACCTATAACGAGAGGGCTTTGAGCCACCATATTTGATCATGTTTCCCTTAAGTGGTGTCGATCGGGAATGTTGTAGCCTTAAGCTGCGAGGAAATGAAAATGACAATGCCTCATGAACGTACCCGTGCAGTAATACAAACGAGGGAATTTTTGGTCGAGCTATCTCGTGAAGACTCCCTTCCTGAGCGTGTTCGTCGCGATGCTCGTTTTCTTTTACGTCATTTTCCAGCCGAGCGGGATGTACTTCTGGCAGGTCAAATTGAGGAGCAGTCGCAGACGCTCCCTATAGGGGTTTTAGGCCCGATCTTTAGCTCGTCGATTTCACATTCTGCTCTTTGAGCTTTCGCCATGGCCGATGGTTGCCGTTTTCACAGCAAAAAGCCCCGCCTGACCGAAGCTAAGCGGGGCCCTTCCGACACTTGGGTAAGGTCAGGGGATCAATGATTCTGAAAATACTCTCCCAGAGACGCCATATCCTCTAGCTCTTCATCGTCGTACACCGACTCGCCGTCATGCTCTGTGCACTCTCCGCGATGGTTGATTTCTGAGGACCGATAGACATAGTCATCGCCGCAGAATTTGCAGTACGCGTAGGCCGACTCGTCCTCATCGGCATAGGCCTTGCAAACCCAGCCTGTAGGCGCTGATGAGGAATTGCCCCAGCTGCCGAGAAATCGCTGACCCAAGCAGTCTTCAAGGCTATGGCCGTCTGTGCTGGGTATCTACCTATTTATGTTGGGGCAGTCTTGCCCCAGCAGGCGGGGCAGTTCCGCATCAGCGCCAACATACTAGCTATCCCACGCAGAAATGATGTCTCGATCCAGAGCCAGTGGCCGACTGATGAGCAAAGAGGAGATTCGATCCACTGCAATCCGCAAAGCCCAGAAAAACTAGTAGGTGCATCTGCCGTCAGTCAGTTTGCATTTGCACTGACCACTCAATTACCTTTGACTTGACCAGTGGTTGAGAACGCAGTCGCCTGCCCCGTGAAGCGCTTGCTAATGTTGATGCCTGTCGGGTAATAGACCATCAAGCTGTCCAGGCCTAGGCTGATAGTCTCAGCACTAATACCCCGCTGCCGGTATCGCACTGATGGAGTTGAAGTGGACGCGCTAGGCGCTCTCCGACATTACCCAGTTGTATGAGTTTCTAGCCACCGCAAACCAATCTACTGCCGCCCATATGGTTCAGCAACTGCTCCAACCACGTTGCTGACTGATCCGCGTATTGGCAAACGCCCGGAAGAGTTTGGCTTCTGAGAAATTTCCTACGAGTGCCAAGGAATCGCCCTGCTCTGTAACAAAGATTCTGCTGTCACTATCTGTCGCCTTGACTCAAAGGTATCGGTAGTCGGCACACGACACCCAGAGGATATCCTCAAAAATTACTGGCGCGCAGCACGACTGCGCGAGTGGGGTTGGGAGCAGATTATGAACGGTCGATGTGAAGCATTTCCACCAACTGAGCTCCTCCTGTAATTCCAATGTAACGGGTTTCATGAATGCGTCCCCACTAATTGTTCGATGATCTTGGTGTAGGATTCCGAAACAAATGCGACAGGTCTTGAGCTGATCCGAAGAGTGTGGTGCTGGGTTGTTTCCCCTAAGGCTCGCTACTAAACACTCGATTACCCCGCTCTAGCAGTCCGAAATAATCAGAGCCTACTCAGGCCATTCCAAGCCCAATATCCAGGCAAACGGCAATTCATTCGATTGACGCCAGAATACTGGCCAACTAATATCTCGCCACTATTGTGCCACTGCTCTCCGTTTCGAGGGATCGAACATGTACCCACCCGCCCTCGTGGCGAGGTTGTGCCTGGCTTTGCTGTGCCTTTCTCCGCTGAATCTTGCTCACGCCGCCCCCACCCCCGGTGAAACCGATCTGATCCGCGAACGCCAGGATCGCTTGCTCGAAGAGCAACGTCGGCGTCTCGAAGAGCTCAAGGAATTACCCGGCAAGGCAGTCAAACCCGCCGCCCCGACCGCGCCCGCCGATACCCGTTGTTTCCCGATCAAGGACATCGAGCTCAAAGGCGCCGACAGTCTCTCCGAGAGCGAAAAAAGTCGTCTGCTCAAGCCATACATCGGCCAGTGCCTGGGCGTGACCCAGCTCAACGAACTGCTGAAAGTCATCACCGACCACTACATCGAAAAAGGCCTGGTCACCAGCCGAGCCTATTTGCCGCAGCAGGATTTGTCCGGCGGGCATTTGAAGGTGCTGGTGGTCGAAGGCAAGCTCGAAGGCTTGAAAGGCGCGGAGGGCAGCAAGCTGTCGGACCGCGAGTTGGGCATGGCTTTTCCCGGCAAGACTGGCGAGTTGGTCAACCTGCGGGAAATCGAGCAACTGGTCGATCAACTCAACCGTTTGCCATCGAATCAGGCGCAGATGGAGCTGGCGCCGGGCAAGAACGTCGGCGGTAGCGAAGTGCTGGTCAAGAACACCCCGCAAAAGCCGTGGCGTGCCGGGTTGTCCCGCAGCAACGACGGCCAGCGCAGCACCGGCGAGCAGCAGTGGGGCACGACGTTTGATTGGGACAGCCCGCTCGGCCTGGCCGATCAGTTGATGCTACGCGGCGGTCACGATGCGATGACCGATCACCAGCACACCTCCAACAACGCGATGCTCAATTACAGCGTGCCGTGGGGCTGGTGGAATTTCAGTTACACCTACAGCCAGAGCGAATACCGCTCACAAGCTCAGGCCAACGGTTTGAATTTCAAGCAGACCGGCGACAGCGAAAACCATCAGCTACGTGCCGAGCGGGTGATCCATCGTGATGCCCTGAGCAAGACGTCCCTCAGCACCGGTGTCTCGTACCTGCGCACCAATAACTTCATCGAAGACAGCAAGCTCAAGCTGAGCAGCAACCGCATCAGCGAAGCGCAGTTCGGCATCAACCACGGTCGACGGGTCGGCAGCGCGTTCGTCAACCTCGACTTGGGGATGCAGGAAGGCATCGGCGCGTTCGACGCTCAGGGCAACGATCACCCGGGCTCCGGCGAGCCGAATGCGCGTTACCGCAAATACACCGCCACCGCGAGTTATTTGCAGCCGTTCAAGCTGTGGGGCGAGTCCTTCAGTTTCAGCAGCCTGATGACCGGCCAGCGTAGCGAAGACGTGCTGTTCAGCCCGCAACGCACCAGCCTCGGCGGGCAGTCGTCGATCCGTGGCTACAAGGATCAATCCTTGTCCGGCGACAGCGGCGGCTACTGGCGCAACGACCTGCGCTGGAGTCGCCCGGTGACCCTGGAATGGCTGCGTCCGGTGTTCGCCGAATACGGCAGCAGCCTCGGCTACGACCAGGGCGTGATCCGTGGCGACCGCTACAACGGCGATCAGCACGGCCGCATGTCCAGCAACTCCGTGGAGCTGTTTGCCCGGGGTCAACATGTGGCCGCCAGCGTGACCTTTGCCCATTCCCTGGAACGCCCGGACACCCTGACCGAGCGTGAAGCGCCGATCTATTTCCGCGTGGATTTCTTCCTTTAATTACGCTTCTTCGAGAACACTGATATGGACGTTCGCCACTACGCCTTCCTCGCTGGCCAGCCCTCGGCTGCGGTCAAAGATCGTGAGCACTTCTGGGGCATGCCCAAACGCGGGTTGGCGTTCCTGTTGGCCAACGTCATGTTCTGGCAACCGATGTGGGCGCAGGCGGACGGGATTGTGGTGGCTACGCCGGGTACCAGTCTCGGTCAGGCGGGCAACGGTGTACCGATTATCCAAATTGCCACGCCCAACGGCAGCGGCCTGTCGCACAACCAGTTTCACGATTACAACGTCGGCACCCAGGGCGTGATCCTCAACAACGTCGCCAACCAGACCGGCGCGACGCAATTGGGCGGGATCATTGTCGGTAACCCGAATCTCACCAATCGGATTGCGGCGCAAACCATCCTCAACGAAGTGGTCGGCGGCAGCCCCAGTCAGTTGCGCGGTTACACCGAAGTGGCGGGGCAGTCGGCCCGGGTCATCGTCGCCAACCCTTACGGTATCAGCTGTAACGGCTGCGGATTCATCAACACCCCGCGCGTGACCTTGACCACCGGTAAACCGGTGCTGGACAACGGTCGACTGGATCGCTTCCAGGTCGATCAAGGCAGCGTTGCCATCGACGGTGCCGGGCTGAATGCCAGCAACGTCGACCGCTTCGAAATCATCACCCGTAGCGCCAAGATCAACGCCGAGATTCAGGCGAAAAACCTGACCATTGTCGCCGGTCGCAACGACGTCAATGCCGACAGCCTCAACGCCACCGCCCGCGCCGATGACGGCAGGGGCAAACCAGGGTTGGCCATCGATTCCTCGGCCCTCGGCGGCATGTACGCCGGGGCGATCAAATTGGTGGGCACCGAAGCCGGCGTCGGGGTGAAACTCGATGGCAAACTGATCGCCAGCGGTGGCGACATCCAGCTCGATGCCAATGGGCATCTCAGCCTGGCGCAGACATCGGCCACGAACGGCGCAGTCAACGTCAAAGCTGCGAGCCTCGATGCGCGCGGCCCGGTCTACGCCGGCACGGCGCTGAACGTGCAGACCCAAGGCAACCTGACCAATCAGCAAACCTTTGCCGCCCGGGACAGCATCACCCTGAGCGCCGGCGGAGTGCTGACCAACAACGGCATCATCGAAGCCGGGGTCAACGCCGACACCAGCCGCAACGCCACGGGGGATGTGAGCCTCAGCGCGCAGAACCTCAACAACACCGGCAAGAGCGTTATCGCCAGCCGCACCCTGACGGTCAATACCAGCCAGACCCTGAGCAACCAGAACGGCACGTTGAGCGCCGCGCAAACCGCCAACATCACCGCCGGGACGTTGGATAACCAGAACAATGGTCGTGTGTTGAGCAGTGGCGCGCTGAGCGTGACGGCCAATCAGGTTTTCAACACCAAAGGGGTGATCAACAGCACCGGTAATTTGACGGGCACGGTTGGTCAGTTGAACAACAGCAATGGCGAGATTTCCAGCGCCGGCATCACCCGGCTCAACGCGATCACATTGAACAACCGCAGTGGCCAGGTCCTGGGCGATCTGGGTTTGAACATCGACCTCAGCGGTGCACTGGATAACCGCGACGGTGTATTGGGTTCGGCCAAGAGCGTCGATCTCAAAGCCGCGAGTCTCGACAACCGCGACGCTGGCGTGGTGGTCAGCGACGGTGGCCTCACCATACGTATCAACGGTTTGCTGGATAACCAGAACACGGGTGAAATCAGCGCCAAGGGCGCCATCGATGTGCGCACGGGCAAACTCGACAACCGCGGTGGCACAGTCAGCGGTAAAGACACGCTGACTGTAACCGGCGATTCTGCCGATAACCGTGGCGGGGTGATCCAGGCCGACAAACAGCTGAAACTGCAAATTGGCCAACTGGATAACCGCGATAAAGGTTTGATCAGTGGCAAGGCCGGTATCGCCTATGACGGTATTCGCCTGGACAACAGTGGCGGCTTGCTCAGTGCCGTCGGCCCGGTCACCCTCAACGCCGATGAAGTGCAAAATGCGGCGGGGCGGATCTCCAGCCAAAATGACCTCACCGCTACCATTGGCCTGCTGCAACAACAAGGTGGGGCGCTGGTCGCCCAAGGCAACCTGAGTCTGACCGGCACAACCCTCGATAATCAAAATGGCGGTCTGGTCGGCACCACCAAAGCGCTGACCCTGAAGGTCGACGACATCAACAACCGTGCCGGCGAGCTCTCCAGCAGCCTGTTGCTGACCATCAAAGGTCAGCGCCTGGACAACAGCGACGGCGGGAAAGTGCTCGCCGCTACCGATCTGCAAATGATCGTAGCCAAACTGATCAATCAGAACAAAGGCCTGATCGTCGCCAAGGGCGCAACGACATTGACCGGTACCACGCTGGATAATACCGGCGGCACCTTCGACAGCCTCAAAAGTTTGGTGATCACCCTCGACGATGCCTTGCTCAACAGCCAAGGGCTGATCAGCAGCGAAGGGACGTTGACCGTCGACGCGGCCAGCCTCGACAACAGCGCCGGCAGCCTGGGCAGTGGCGGTGCGTTGTCTGTCACCAGTCGTGGCGCCTTGCTCAATCTGGGCGGCTCGATCAGCACCGACAACACCTTGACCCTTGACAGCGTCAGCCTGGATAACAGCCAGAAAGGCCTGATATCCGGCAAAAACGCCACCCACATCACCACCGGCAACGTTGATAACAGTCAGGGCGGTCGCCTCATCAGCGGCGCCACCCTGGCGCTCACCGCCAAGCAGGTTAACAATGCCACTGGACGGATTGCCAGCCAGCAAGCGTTGACTGCCTCGGTCACCGGGCTCGACCAGCAGGGCGGTGAACTGTTCAGCCAGACCAGCCTGAACCTGGACCTGAACAACGGTCAACTGAACAACCAGAGCGGCCTGATCAACGCGCCGTTGCTAGTGTTGAAAAACCTCAAGGGCGTTAACAACCAGCACGGTGAAATCTCCAGCGCTCAAGCCTTCACACTGACCGCTCAGAACCTGGACAACAGCAATGGCAAGTTGCTGAGTAATCAGGGGCTGACCCTGCGCATCGCACAAACCCTGAACAACCTCAAAGGCGTGATTTCCGCCGCCTCCCTCGATAGCCACAGCGACAGCCTCAACAACAGCGAAGGCTTGATCAGCAGCCGTGGCCGGCTGGAACTCACCACCGACAACACGCTGGATAACCAGAAAGGTGCGGTCATCGCTGACGGTGAACTACTGCTCACCGCCGACAGCCTGGACAACCTTGGCGGCGACATTGCCAGCAAGGCCGACGCCACGGTTCAGGTCAAAACCCTGAATAACCAGAAAGGCAAGGTGATCACCACCGGTGTGCTCAAGCTTTCCGCCGATACCCTCGACAACCGCCAAAAAGGTCTGTTGGGGTCCACCAAAGCCATGACCCTGACAGTCGATACTCTCGATAACCGTGGCGGTGAAGTCAGCACCAACGCCGATTTGTCGGTCACCGGTACAAAACTCGACAACAGCGATGGCGGCCAGGTTTTCACCGGTCAGGCGCTGACCCTCACCGTGGACCAGTTGCTCAACCGCAACAAAGGCCTGCTCAGCGCCACCACCGCGCTGAACCTGCAAGGGCGTTTGCTGGATAACAGCGGCGGTAATTTGCTCAGCGTGCAAAACATGCACTTGAACCTGACCGGCGCGTTCGACAACAGCCTGGGCCAGGTCAGCAGCGAAGGTGCGTTGACCGTCAAAACCACGCAACTGACCAATACCGAGGGCAGTCTTTCCAGCGCCGCCGGTCTGAAGCTTACCAGCGACGGCAGCGTCAGCAACCAGGGCGGTGCAGTGGTCACCGATGGTGTGCTCACACTCACCAGTGCCAGCCTCGACAATAGCCAGCAAGGCAACATCAGCGGCAAAGGCGCAGTGACGGTCACCACTGGCGCGTTCGATAACAGTCAGGGTGGCCGACTCAACAGCGCCAGCACCCTGAAACTTGTCGCGGGCCAGATCACCAATCAGGACGACGGCCGTATCGGCAGCCAGGGCGCCTTGACCGCTTCGGTCACCGGGCTGGATCAGCAGGGCGGCAAACTGTTCAGCAACAGCAGCCTCACCTTGGACCTGAACAACGGCCAACTGAATAACCAGAACGGCCTGATCAATGCTCCCGGTACCTTGCTGCTCAAACAACTCAAGGGCGTCAACAATCAGGGCGGTGAAATCTCTAGCGCCGAAGCCTTCACGCTGACTGCGCAAAGCCTGGTCAACAGCAACGGCAAACTGCTGAGTAATCAGGGCCTGACCCTGCGCATCGCCAACGCGCTGGACAACGTCAAAGGCCTGATCGGTGCAGCGTCCCTTGACGTGCACGCCGCCAGCCTGAACAACAGCGGCGGCAGCCTGACCAGCCGTGGCGATCTCGAACTGACCGTCGACGGTTTGTTGCGCAACGATGCCAAGGGCCTGATCAACGCCGCTCAGCTACTCAAAATCGGTAGCGCCGAATTCAATAACCAGAGCGGCACGGTGCTTGGCGCCAGTGCTGTCATTCTCGATGCCATGGCGCTGAACAACCGCGATAGCGGGTTGATCAACAGCCAGGGCAACCTGACCCTGACCGCCACCAGCCTGGACTCCAGCAACGATGGTGAAGTCTCGGCCAAGGGCGATATCGGCCTGACCCTGACTTCCCTGACCCAGAATGGCGGCCGCCTGCTCGGCGAAAAAGCCGTCTCCGTGGAACTGGCCAACGGCGACTTCGACAATCGCAACGGCCTGCTCACGGCCAAGGGGCCACTGACCCTCAAGCACCTGCGCGATCTCAACAACCGGAACGGCGAAATCTCCAGCAACCTCGGTTTCGATGTGATTACCCGTGCCCTGGATAACAGCGCCGGCAAGCTGATCAGCAGCCAGCTACTGACGGTCAACGGCACCAGCCTGGTCAACCAGAAGGGTCTGATTTCCGGCTGGCAGGGCCTGACCGTCAACGGCGACAGCCTTGATAACCGCGACAACGGCACTCTCTCGAGTCGCGATGGTAATGTTGCCGTGGACCTCAAGGACGCCTTGCTCAACAGCAATGCCGGGGCATTGGTCAGTAAGGGCAGCCTGAGCGTTGAAGCGAAGAGCCTGGAAAACAGTAACAAAGGCATCCTCAGCAGTGCGGCAGGGCAGACCCTGACCCTGGGCGAGTCCCTCAACAACAACCAGGGCGGGCTGATCGACAGCGGCGCCGCACTGGACATCACCGCCGGCGCATTGACCAATGCGGGCGGTACGATCAACGCGCAAAAGGCAATCAATGCCACGGCCACCGGCCTGGACAACACGGGCGGGAGCATCGCCGGCAATGGCGCTGTGACGCTGGATCTGCTCGGTGCATTGACCAACACCAGCGGCAAACTGGTCGGCGCCGGACCGGTGCTGATCAAGGGCGTTACCGACCTCGCCAACCAGAACGGCCAACTCGCCAGTCAAAGCACCCTGACCCTCTTGACCGGTTCGCTGGACAACAGCAACAACGGCACCCTCGCCGCCAAGGACGCCTTGCAGATCACCGCCAGCGGCGCGGTACGCAACGACGTCAACGGTTTGATCTACAGCCAGAACGCCGGCCTGAACTTGCAAGCCGCCAGCCTGGCCAACGGCAAAGGTACGATTCAGACCAAGAAGGGCCTGACCCTCGACATCAGCGGCGACCTCGATAACCAGAGCGGCAAAGTTATTGCCGAGAACGGCTTGGTGATGGTCAAAGCCGCCAACATCGACAACCGCGGTGGGGTGCTGTCGAGTATCAAAGGTGCCCTCGAGGCGCGAGCCGTCGGCGTGTTGCGCAACGGCTACGACCTTAACAACAACCGTCAGGGCGGGATCATTCAAGCCCAGGGCCTGACGCTGTCGGCACTGGCCGGCCTGGACAACAACGGCGGGCGGATCTCGGCGCAAGCCACCGACGCAAGCATCACCACCGCCGCGTTCGACAACCGCAACGGCGTGCTCTATGCCAAGGGCCTGGCCGGCGTGATCGGCACCAGTCTGGACAACGGTAACGGTCAGATTGCCGGTAACCGCATCGACCTCAGCCTCAGCGGCGCCCTAGGCAACCGTGCCGGTATCGTTGAAAGCGACACCACGCTGACGGTAAAAGCTGCCAGTGTCGATAACCAGACTGGCCGGCTTCGCTCTCTGGGCACTACCGGTAAGACCAGCTTCCAGATCGGCGGCCTGCTGGATAACCGTAATGGCGTACTCGAGACCGCCAACACCGATCTGACCTTGGCCGTTGGCAGCTTTCTCAATACCGGTGGCCAACTCAATCACGTCGGTCTTGGCCGATTTGATATCTCCACCGCCAACGTCATTGGCGCCGGAGGCGGCATCACCACCGCCGGCACCCTGGATCTGAATGCCGATACCTGGACCAACTCCAGCGTCATCCAGGCCGGGCGCTTGAATGTCAATGTCGGTAATTTCAGTCAGACCGCCAGTGGCAAGCTCCTGGCCTCTGACTACTTGCAAGCTCGTGGCGGCAACTGGACCAACGATGGCCTGATCGCCAGCGATGGTGTGGTGGATATGCAGTTGGGCGGTAGCTATAGCGGCAATGGGCGGATGTCGAGTATTGGCGCTCTTTCCCTGACCGCGGCGCAGTTGAACCTTAGTGCTGCCTCAAGCATTGCTGGTGGTGGTGATTCCATAGTCAAGATCGGCGGACAGCTGACCAACGCCGGGCGACTGACTTCCAATGCTGACCTGACAGTCGAAGCCGGCAATCTTGCCAACTATGGAACGCTGGGGGCCGCTCAAAACCTCAACCTCAATACTCCGTCACTGCTCAATGATCGCGGGCTGATTTTCAGCGGCGCCGACATGACATTGGGCGTTGGCAACTTCAACAACCAGAACGGCGACCTGTACGGTCTGCGTGATGTCGTCGTCAAAGGATACGGCGCAGCAGCCCAGGCCAACCAAGTGTCGAACATCTCCGGCTCTATGGAGAGTGGTGGCAAGTTCACACTCAACGCCGGATCTTTCACCAACCGTACTTCGGGCGACGACGGTACGCAGAACTTTGCCCTGACGCGTACTCTGGTTTCCGGTTTCCTCGCCGTGCAATGCGGTGATTGCAGCGGTGACCACTACGACGTCAATTACATCGCCCGGGAAGTCTTCGAAGGCGGACAGGATAGCGACACCACGGCATCCGCCTTGTTGACCGCAGGCGGTGACTTCGTCTTCAACGGTGGCAATTTCCTCAATAGCAAAAGCACTGTCAGTGCGACCGGCAACATCACCATCAATGCCAACAACCTGAAGAACATTGGTACGGTCAGCGGCAGCATCGAGCGCACACGTATCTACCGGTCCGGCCGGGTCACCGACGGAACGGTCAATCGCTTCATGCCGCAGGTGGTGGCATACAACCAGCGTAACAACCCGGATTTCCCGAACCTCTACTACATCGACGGTTCTGGAGGTTTTAGTTTAGGTACCGCTTTCTCTGCCACAGGCCGTGAGCCCGGCCATGATGGCGGCCTGATTGAAAAGGTCGTGGTCAAAGACGCCGTAACGAATCAGGTGGTGACCAATACCCTCTCGGGTTATTCCTACGGCTCCACCAGCCCGCAATCCCAATACGACCGCAACAACCTGGTAGAACTGCCGACCCGCTTGCAGACCTACACCCTGGTCAGTGACATTGAAACCGCGCGTGATGGTGGAAGCGTCACCGCCGGGCGCAATGCCGTCATCCAGGCGGGCGGCAACGTTTCAATCACGGCTACCCAGGATCTGCAGAACAGTGTCATCCACCAGGACTACGGTTCCACCGGCGGCACCAATAAAGTCGTGGATACCAAGGCAAGCGGTGCCGGCACCACTGTCATAAGGCTCAATAGTCAACTGCCGCCCGATCTCGCCCAGCAACAAGTCAACCCGCTGACATTACCGGGCTTTAGCCTTCCCACCGGGGAGAATGGCCTGTTTCGTCTGAGCACTCAGAACGCGAGTGGCTTGGCGCCGGATGCGGGCACGCTGCAGCCGCCGGGTTGGACTGTGGGCAGTGAAAACGTCGTCACGCAAGGACACGCGGTCGCCGCTGTCAGCGGTGGTCCGCGCAGCTTGCTGGTAAACACCCCGGCGATCCTCACCAGCAGTGATCCCGCCATAGACCCGGTTAGCCACACATCGACGGCGACTGCGAGCGGCGCTAGCACACTCGACGTTTCCGTTAAGTCGACCGGTCCGCGCAGAGGCGGACTGGGCAACGATACCAGGTCCACGATCGGCATTCGCCCCCTGACTCGCGTCACCGGCCTGCCGGACGTGAAAGCACCGGCCAACGGCCACAAATACCTGATCGAAACCAATCCGGTACTCACCAACCTCAAGCAGTTCATGAGTTCGGATTACCTGCTGAGCAACCTCGGCTACGACCCCGACACCAGCGCCAAACGCCTGGGCGACGGCCTCTACGAACAGCGCCTGATCCAGCAAGCGGTCGTCGCTCGTACCGGCCAACGCTACATCGACGGCCAGACCACCGACGAAGGCCTGTTCAAGTACCTGATGAACAACGCCATCGCCAGCAAGGACACCCTCAATCTGTCGATGGGCGTCAGCCTGACCTCTCAGCAAGTCGCAGCGCTGACCCACGACATCGTCTGGCTCGAAGAACATGAAGTGAATGGCGAAAAAGTCTTGGTGCCGGTGCTGTATCTGGCACAAGCCGAAGGCCGCCTCGGCCCTACCGGAGCGCTGATTGCAGGTAACGACGTAACACTGATCGCCGGTCAGAACCTCGATAACGTCGGCACGCTGCGCGCGACCAATAACCTGTCGGCGACGGCGGGCAAGGACTTGGTCAACAGCGGTCTGATTCAGGCGGGTAATCGTCTGGATGTGCTGGCGGGTAATGACGTTATCAACAAGTCGGGCGGCATTCTTGCTGGTCGTGATGTGAGTGTGAACGCGATCATGGGCGACGTGCTCAACGAGCGCACCATCACTTCGCAAGACAACAAAACCCGCTTTGGTACGCAACATCACGATTTCGCTGACAGCGCTGCGCGCATCGAGGCCGCCAACGACCTCACAGTGGGGGCGGGTCAAGACATCAACAATATTGGGGGTGTGCTGCAAAGCGGCCGTGACATGGACCTGAATGCCGGACGAGACCTCAACGTGTCCTCGGCGCAGGTCACCAACAGTGTGTTCAAGGACAGCAAACACAACAGCAGCGACATCACTCAATTGGGTGCGAGCGTCAGCGCCGGTCGTGACCTGTCGGCGCAGGCAGGGCGTGATATCAGCGTGATCGCCAGCCAGATCGACGCCAAGCGCGACATCGCGATGGCTGCGACCGAGAACATGATCATCAGCTCGGCAGCGGACGAAGAGCATTCCCTGTCCAAGAGTAAAAAACTCACGGTTCAGGAAGACCACGTCAGCCAGGTCATGTCGGGCATTACGGCCGGCGGCGATGTGGCATTGAGTGCCGGTGATAATCTCGCCGTGGTCTCCAGCCGCATTACCGCGGGCGACGAGGCGTACCTGGTAGCAGGTGACAACCTCGACATTCTCGCCGCGCAAGACAGCGACTACTCGCTATACGACAAAAAGAAAAAAGGCTCCTTCGGCTCGAAGAAAACCAAGCGCGATGAAGTCACCGATGTGAAGAACATCGGCAGCGAAATCACCTCCGGCGGCAACATGGTGCTCGCCAGTGGCGGTGATCAGCATTACCAGGCGGCCAAGCTCGATAGCGGCAACGACTTGACCATCAGCAGTGGCGGGGCCATCACGTTTGAGGGCGTGAAGGACCTGCATCAGGAGAGCCACGAGAAAAGTAATACCAGCATGGCCTGGAACTCAATGTCGGGCAAAGGCAATACCGACGAGACCCTACGGCAAAGTCAATTGGTGGCTCAGGGGCAATTGGTGATCAGGGCGGTTGATGGCCTGAACATCGATATTAAACAGATCAACCAGAAATCGGTCAGCCAGACCATTGATGCAATGGTGCAGGCAGATCCGCAACTTGCGTGGCTCAAGGAAGCGGAGAAGCGCGGTGATGTGGACTGGCGTCTGATCAAAGAAACCCACGAGTCGTTCAAATACAGCAGTTCGAGCCTCGGTCAGGGCGCGATGCTGGCGATCATTATCATTGTCACTGTGTTGACGGCCGGGGCGGCAAGCGCTGCGGTGGCTTCTGCCAGTACCGCGATGGGAGCCACTGCTGGTGGAACCATGGCAGCCGCTTCTGCAGCCACCGCAGCAACAGCCACTGCTGCTGCCACTTCGGCTACTGCCGCTGGACTGGGTAATGTGATTGCGACGGGCGTTTTGACCTCCATGGCCAGCACCGCGGCCGTCAGCACGATCAACAACAAAGGCAATATAGGAGCAACCTTCAAAGACGTCTTCTCTTCTGAAAACCTCAAAGGTTATGTGCTTGCAGGTGCCACCGCAGGCATTGCAGCACAATTCGGCTTTAACCCTACAGAGTTGACGTTCGATTCGGCCGGTGCCAAGGCACTGGCAATCAAGATTGCAGCCGACACGGTGGCCAAAACGGCAATTATGGGCGGTAGCCTGACGGATAATCTGGTCGATGCAACGTTGGGAGCCGGGATCAGTATTGGTGGGGCGTTAGGTGCTAATCAGATTGGTAACACATTGCTGGAAAATGGAAGCCTTTCGAAGATCGCTTTGCACGCTGCACTCGGTGGCTTGATGGCCGAGGCCATGGGTCAGGATTTTCGTACCGGTGCTTTGGCTGCTGGTGCTAATGAAGCAATGGTGGATTTCCTTGCGGGCAAATTGTTACCCGAGGGCGTGAGCAAAGGAAGTTTGGAGTACCAACAGGGAGTCAGTAAGTTACTGGCGGCATCACAGCTTGTAGGTGTGCTGACAGCCATAGCAACTGGAGGTGACCCATCCACCGCTGCTGCGATTACGGCCAACGCTACTCAGAACAACTTCTTGAACCATACCGAGAACGACGAACGCTTCGAGGCAATTAAAGATTGCAAGGCTGGCAATCAGCAGGCTTGTGCTCGTAGGGATGAGCTTAATCGGTTGGATGTGAGTCGTGACAAGGCTGTCTGGGCTGCATGTGATGGGGCTGCAAGGAGCCCGGGTTGTACCGCCGCACGTGCGGAAGCTCAAATCGCAAGATTTGACTTGCTGAGACACCAGAATACGCCGCAAGCACAGGATCAGATGCGCCAGGCTTTGAACGATCCCGAATTGTTGAATTTCACTATTCAGGGCGAGTTGCGCAGCATCAAAGTGCTTGATGATGCAGTTGTTCGGCAAATTTCGACCAGTATCAGCAAAAGTATGTTCTCATTGGGTGCTGACCTGACTCCGGGTGTGGGCGATGCAAAGGCATTTTCCGAAGCCCAGGATTCGTTGGACTATCTCTTTGCATCGGTTGGACTGTTTCCGATAGCCGGTGATTTCGTGTCGGCGGGATTGCGTGAGAGCCGGGCACTGCTTAAGGATGGCAGGGCACAAGAGGCCAGTGATCTGCTCGAAAACCTGGCAAAATATGTTTCAGACGCAAAAGGCGCAGGTGAGGTTGCCTCTATAGGCGGAAAGACCTGTGTTTATAACTGCGTTGTTGATGGCGTGACTCGTTATGTTGGAATAACCGACGACATAGTTAAGCGCGGTCAAGCTCACCTCAGAGAAAAAGGCATCACAATTGACAGATTAGAGGGTTTACAGAACCTTTCACGTGCCGACGCACGGGCAGTCGAGCAAACACTGATCGATTACCATGGCCTTGGTAAAGATGGCGGAACGTTAATCAATAAGATCAACTCTATATCGTCTGTCAAAAACCCGACTAAGTATGAGCAGGGTTTGATTCGCGGTGCCGAGCTGCTGAAAAAAGCTGGATATGAAGGATTTTAAATGGCTAAGAAGGTAAAGCTGGGCGACATTTTGCAGGTATTAACCTCGCAGGGTGTCGCATATGCGCAAGTTACTCATAAGCACCCGGAGTTTGGTTTTTTAATTCGTGTTTTCCCCGGATTTCATAATGAACAACCAAAAGATTTTTCGGTTGTGGTTGATGTTGAACCACAATTTTCCGCATTCTTTGTTGTTCAAAGTGCGGTAAATCAAGGCCTTCTATCCGTTGTGGAAAATGTACCGGTTCCCGAAAGGTTACAAGTGTTTCCTACGTTCCGCTCCAGGAATGGCGGGCCCGGAGGCTCTATTTGGCTGTGGAATGGAAGCGAAGCAGTTCGGCTGGAGAGAGAGATTAGCTCGGAAGAGCTGAAGCATTCCACAAGAGGAATTATCAGTGCGCCATTGCTTGTTGAGCGTATTGAAAAGAATTACAGAGCCGAGACCCATGAGGTCTGGTGAATTGTAGAAGTTTCAACTTGATCTGACACTCTCGACACCGGCCTTGCGCCGGTGTTTTTGCACGTGCGCCAGGCATGGCGCGTTGCGCGCAAGCGCAACCAGCTTGGCTGTGGTGGCCTCGCTGGTGACTTGGAGGTGAAAGTCCTCTACACACCCGGCAAGGGGAAGTGTTAGCCAGAGGCAAGGGTGTCGCGGGTGACCGCGAATCTGAAGGAAGCCCGAGGCAAAATGCTGGCTTGACGAACAGCAAGCGGATAGAGGCGGCGCAGCGGGGTAAAGGGGCGTGTTTCCCTAAAGCCCAATACTTGCACGGGACGCTGCGACGTAGATCCGACAGGCATAAGCAGGAAGGT
>NZ_CP024866.1:2678435-2807165 GCF_004136015.1 Pseudomonas sp. ACM7
GCGTCGTCTGGCGACAATGGAAGCGGCCCTCAACGAGGGCACGTAACTTGATGCGCCTGGGGCTTAGCGAAGCTCGCGCCTGCAAATCAGCCTTCAATGGCCGAGGCCCATGGTGGAGCTCAGGCGCATCTCATATGAATCAGGCGCTGCCGAAGAAACTATGGGGTCAGCTTGGGTTAGTTTCGGTACTGGATACGATAAACCGGCTTAGCCGCATAGCTTGAACCGCCGTATACGGATCCGTACGTACGGTGGTGTGAGAGGACGGCGGCTGTAAAGCCGCCTCCTACTCGATCCGATCTGCACCCTTTTTATCGCCTTCCTGCACCCATCCTGTAGTCTTCTTGTATTCAAGCTGTACCCTTTCTGTAGTCCTCTTGTAGTCTTTTTGTCTCCCAGCCTGACGACCTACGGTCTATCTGTGTAGGCGCTGATGAGGAATTGACCCTGGTTCAAAATTGCGTCAGCGCCAACATGTCGGCATGCTTTCGACCATGGTTGGTGCACGACTTGTGGAAGAAACGCCGATGCAGGTGACCGAAGGGTTCGTGCTCTGATCGATCTGACGATGGGTAAGGTACCTGGACGCCTACTGCCATTCGGTAGAGCTAAAATCAGATGGTTTCCTAAACGACACGGAGCAGGCAAGGCACTGCGACGATGCAAACTGAGAGTCGGCTTTCCTCCGTCGCATTCCGAGTCCGGGGCTATGGACGTCCTGCAGCGTTTGATCCCAACGGGTACCCAAGCGATGAAGAGATATGCTGGCGGAGACAGAATTCAGGCAGTAGAGCGAGAGATGCTAACTCGCGGCAAGAAATATATCCTGGGATGTGGCTCCTTCCTCTCAGTCCATGAGCTCGCTAAACGATTTGACGTCCAGGCTGAGTTGCTCGCGCCGGCTCTAGCTGAGTGGGTTGCAGACCATCGGATTTTTGAGATTGAACACGACGGATGCAGCCTGTTCCCCAGCTACGCATTCTCGGGTGACGCCGGTATCAGTCCCCAATCTGGGTTAAGAGAAGTGATCGCCATCCTTTCGCAGATGAAGGATGGCTGGGCAATGTCATTCTGGTTCATATCTCCAAATGGTTTGTTGGGCGGAAGACGGCCCCAGGGCCTCTTATCAATAGATCCACAGGCGGTTGCATTAGCAGCGCGAGACGAGGTCAAGGGATTTACCCAGGGCTAGCTCGTTTTCAATACAGGCTGGCATCCCGCATTGACGTTGGAAATGTCGCCGCCATCGTGAAAGTCGCGGAGGTGCGTAGAGGTATTGGCAATGAAAATTATTGGAAGAACCGAAGTCGAGACCGTCATCGATGTCAGGTGTGATGTGTGCAGTGCCTCCACTAGCGTGGGTACGGGCGGGCATCAGTTTGGCACGCTACAAGCGCGTTGGGGCTATGGCACTGCCCACGACGGGGAGCGTTATGAGTTACACCTCTGTGAGAGCTGTTTTTTCCAGGCATTGGCATACCTCAAACAGGAACGGCGAACTCAACATATATTCAGTGCAGACGCCCCAGATCTACCCGATGATCTTGGTCTCGTTGCGAAGGATGACTACTTCGGTGACTCTGGCCGCTGAGGTAGGAAATGAAAGGGCGTCGAAAGGTCAAAACGAACAAGTGGCTGATTCAGGGGCGGTTCATCAAGGAAGCCCGGGCAATACTGGCTCTTAGAGCCAGCCCTTTCAAGGTCTTCGTTTAAAATCCCCTAAAACTCCAGTCAGGGTGACGAAAACGATGTGGGCAGAAGTTCTAGCGCGGTTTGAAAAAAAGGCACCGGCCAGTGTCATGGTCAAGTTGGCACTGGAGCACGCCATTCCTGCTGAGTGGGTGGATCAGGTATTTGAAGAGCATCGTCAACGCCAGTACCCGCGTGAGCTTTTGTTTTCGACCATCGTTGAGCTGATGTCCCTTGTTTCATTGGGCCTACGGCCTTCCTTGCATGCCGCTGCGCACCAGATGGATGCGCTACCGGTTACCTTGGCGGCGCTCTATGACAAGGTCAGCCGCACAGAGCCGGCCTTGCTGCGAGCCCTGGTCACCGGCAGCGCAGAGCGCTTGACTCCGACGATAAGAGAGTTGGGCTGTTCAGCCATTTTGCCCGGCTGGCAGTTGCGCATCGTTGACGGCAATCATCTGCCGTCTACCGAAAAACGCTTGGGGGCTTTGCGGCGTGAACGAGGTGCGGCTCGGCCGGGGTTTTCGGTAGTGGTTTACGATCCTGACCTGGATCAGATCGTTGACTTGCAGCCTTGCGAGGATGCCTACGCCAGTGAGCGCGTCAGCGTGCTGCCGTTGTTAGCCCGCGCCAGTGCAGGACAGCTGTGGATGGCCGATCGGCTTTATTGCACGCTGCCCGTCATGCAGGCCTGCGAGGAAACGAGCGCTTCGTTCATTATTCGCCAGCAAAGCAAGCATCCACGGCTGATTCAGGAAAGTGACTGGCAAGAACCGGTGCCTGTCGACGCCGGGACAGTACGCGAACAAATTATCGAACTCAAAGGCGGCCACCGCTGGCGCCGAGTTGAACTGAGCCTGCAAACACCTACCGAATCAGGCGACTGCGTGATGTGGTTCTGGAGCAACTTGCCCGACAACATCAGCGCTGAGCAAATCGCTGATTTATACCGTCGTCGCTGGAGTATCGAAGGGATGTTCCAGCGCCTTGAATCGGTGCTGGACAGTGAAATCGAAAGCCTCGGTTCTCTCCGGGCGGCCTTGCTGGGTTTTGCCTCAGCGATCTTGGCCTACAACGTTCTGGCGGTTCTCAAGCGGAGCGTGGAGCAGGCTCATCGCGAGACGCAGCCTGAAGGTTGGGAAGCTTCAACCTTCCATCTGGCGGTGCAAGTACGCAGCGGTTATGAGGGCATGCAGATCGCGTTGCCCGCAGATTACCCATTACTTCAATCGACCTCAGAAACGCTGGCAGAGCGGTTGTTGGCGCTGGCCAGGAATATCAAGCCTAAGCAGGTAGCCAAAAGCATACGCGGTCCCAAAATCGCCAAGCCCAAGGAATGGCTGGAGGGAAAGGCTGCCAATGCTCATGTGTCCACCGATCGGGTGCTTAAGGCCCATAAAGGGAAAACACCTTGAAAGGGCTGGCTCTTAGAGCGGATTGAATCGCCCCGTTTTTTCTCGACAATATCACTTCGCAGTTCAGAGCCCGGTTTCCGGCGTCTCCCTTTGCGATTTTCGTAACCCCGAAGGCCTTGTGACAATCTTTATTGTTTGCAGTGGAGCCATTTTTTTGGAGATTTGGAGTTTTGTGACAAACTTTATTTTCAAAGAGCTAGCCCTGTAGTGCCGTACAGGCTCCGGAATACGTGGGGTACTGTGACAATCTTTATTGTTTCGTCACAGAAACATTAAAAATCGCAGCCTACGGTTGCGATTTTTTTTATCTGAATTGAGGACACGCCCATGGACCGATTCCAGGAAATGCAGGTCTTCGCTGCCGTCGCCCAAGATCAAGGCTTCTCGGCGGCGGCGCGGCGTCTGGGCCTGTCGGCAGCCAGCGTGACTCGCGCGGTGGCGGCGCTGGAGAAACGCATCGGCACGTTGCTGCTGACGCGCACTACCCGCAGCGTGCATTTGAGCGAGGCGGGTCAGCGTTACCTGGAAGACTGTCGGAGGATTCTCGCCGAGGTGCAGGAAGCCGAGGATTCGGCGGCGGGCAGCCACACCCAACCGCGTGGGCAACTGACAATCACCGCACCGGTGTTGTTTGGTGAGCTGTTTGTCACGCCAGTGATGGTGAATTATCTGACGCAATTTCCTGAGGTCAGCATCAATGGGTTGCTGGTCGATCGAGTGGTCAGCATGGTCGAGGAGGGCATCGATGTCGCCGTGCGCATCGGTGAGTTGCCCGACAGCAATCAGCACGCGATTCGCGTCGGTGAAGTGCGGCGGGTGATCTGCGGTTCTCCGCAATTCCTGTCGGCCCATGGCAGGCCTTTACATCCTCAAGACCTGGCTGGGGCGCCGGTTATTGCGACGTCCGCTATCGGTCAGTTGAGAAGCTGGCCATTCCTCGAAGCTGGGGAGCCGCTGAGTGTTCGACCTGAACCGCGATTGGTGGTGACGGCGAATCAAGCGGCTATTACCGCCGCGTGCCTGGGTCTGGGATTCACCCGGGTCCTGTCTTATCAAGTAGCGAGTAAAGTGGCGACCGGTGAGCTGGAAATCGTATTAGCGGACTTCGAACTGCCGGCATTGCCGATCCATGTGGTGTACCAAGGTGGGCGCAATGCCCCGGCTCGAATCCGCAGTTTTGTAGACTTTACGGTCAAAGCGCTACGGGAACACCCGGCCTTGCAGGGCTGACGGTTTATTGCGCCACATGAAACAATCGATTGCGTTTGCTGGTTATTCTGTTGTTTTGGTTGCGGGTGGAAGATAGCTCCCATCGGCGCTGATCTCTCCTGAACGGCGCCACCACCCAGCGGAGTCGACCATGCAAGCGATCAAACTCTACAACTTCCCGCGTTCCGGCCATGCTCACCGTGTGGAGCTGATGCTGTCCCTGTTGAAACTGCCGACCGAGTTGATCTTTGTCGATCTGGCCAAGGGCGCGCACAAACAGCCGGAGTTCCTGGCGGTTAACCCGTTCGGGCAGGTTCCGGCCATTGATGATCAAGGCGTGGTGCTGGCCGATTCCAACGCGATCCTGGTTTATCTGGCGCAAAAGTACGGCAACGGCCGCTGGCTGCCAGCCGACCCGGTCGGTGCGGCGAAGGTTCAGCGTTGGTTGTCAGTGGCGGCCGGGCCGATTGCCTTTGGTCCGGGCAGGGCAAGGCTGATCACTGTGTTTGGCGCACCTTACAACGCTGAAGAGGTGATCGCTTATTCCCACGTCTGGCTCAAATTGATCGATCAGGAACTGGCAAATACGGCTTATCTGGCAGGCAGCGAACCCACCATCGCCGACGTCGCGGTCTACAGCTACATCGCCCATGCCCCTGAAGGCAATGTGTCGCTTGAGGACTACGCCAACGTGCGAGCCTGGCTGGCGCGCATCGAAGCCTTGCCGGGTTTTGTCGGCATGCCGCGCACCGTCGCCGGCCTGCAAAAAACTGTCTGATGCTTGCGGCCCGGCATTGTCGGGCCGTTCACACTGCGCCCATGGCGCAGGGGAGACGCCGTTATGGACCGTTCACCGTGGCACGCTGGCGAGAAACAGTTGCAGACACACGTAGGTGTTGCCGAGCGAATGGAGGCGTTTGGTCGTAGGGTGATTCGCACAGAAATGCCGGACCAGCACCGCACGTTCTATCAGCAACTGCCGTTCATGCTGTACGGCGCGGTGGATGTCGATGGCAACCCATGGGCCAGTATTATTGAAGGGCCGCCGGGCTTCGCTCACTCGCCCGAGCCCGGTGTGTTGCAATTCAACAGCCTGCCGGGTGCCGATGATCCCGCGCAGTTAACGGATGGCGCAGCGATCGGTCTGTTGGGCATCGAACTGCACACCCGGCGTCGCAACCGCATCAATGGTCGCGTCGGCGCAATGACGGCCAACGGCTTCGGTGTGACGGTGGAACAGTCCTTCGGCAACTGCCCGCAATACATTCAGTTGCGGCAGTTTCGCTCGGTACCGCTGGCGGATCCGTCGACCCGTATCGCGCAGCACTTCGATGGGCTGGATGACACCGCCAGGGCCATGATCAGTGGAGCCGATACCTTTTTTGTCGCCAGTTATGTGGACGTCGATGGTGAGCGTTCGGTGGATGTTTCTCACCGCGGTGGCCAGGTCGGTTTCGTACAGGTGGAAGGTAATCGCCTGACCATTCCGGATTTCGCCGGCAACTTGCACTTCAATACCTTGGGCAACCTGCTGCTCAATCCCCGGGCCGGTTTGCTGTTTATCGATTTCAATTCGGGAGACTTGCTGCACCTCAGCGGTCGCACCGAAGTCATTCTTGAAGGCCCACAGGTCGAGGCGTTTCAAGGGGCCGAGCGCTTGTGGACATTCGAGGTGGAAAGCGTGGTGCGTCGGCCCGCCGCGCTTGCTCTGCGGTGGCGCTTCGACGGCGTGTCACCGACCAGTTTGCTGACCGGCACCTGGGAGCAGGCCAATGCCCGTCTGCAAGCCCAGGCTTTGGGGGATCGCTGGCGACCGCTGCGGGTGGTGCGCATCAAAGAGGAAAGCCACAACATCCGCTCGATCTATCTGGAGCCTGCCGATGGCGCGGGGTTGCCAGTGTTTCAGGCCGGGCAGCATTTGCCGCTGCGCTTCAACATTGCCGACGAGGTGCATATCCGCACGTATAGCCTGTCGAGCGCGCCGTCCGATGATTTTTTCCGCATCAGCGTGAAGCGTGAAGGCTTGGTGTCTTCGCACTTGCATGAACAGGTGCGCGTCGGTGATCTGTTGGAGGCCCGTGCGCCTCAGGGGCATTTCACCGTGGCACCTAATGAACGTCGGCCACTGGTGCTGCTGGCTGCCGGTGTCGGCATCACGCCGCTGCTGTCGATGCTGCGCGAAGTGGTTTATCAAGGCCTGCGCACCCGCCGCATTCGGCCGACCTGGTTTTTCCAGAGTTCGCGCACGTTGGCCGATCAAGCGTTTCGTCCTGAGCTGGATCGCTTGCTAGATGGCGCAGGTGATGCGGTCAGGGTGCTGCGTCTGGTGAGTCAGCCGGAAGCCGGGGCCTTGGAGGGTGAGGATTTCGACCTGACGGGGCGGATCGACACCGCGCTGCTCAAGCCCCTCCTTGAAGTGGAGGACTACGATCAGCTGGATTTTGTCCTCTGTGGTCCGGGCAGTTTTACCCAAGCGCTGTACGACGGCCTGCGGGAACTGGACATCCGTGATGCAAGGATTCACGCCGAAACCTTCGGCCCCTCGACCTTGCGCCGGGTGCCGGACCCCGATGCAGTGGTCATTGAGCAACCGCCCGCTGCTACGACTTCGGTGCCGGTGGTGTTTCAGCGCTCGGCTAAAGAGGCCCGCTGGCAACCCGACGGGGGCAGTTTGCTGGAGTTGGCGGAAAGCCGTGGATTGCGCCCGGAATTCAGTTGCCGCGGCGGTTCCTGCGGGACCTGCAAGACCCGGCTGATCAGCGGCCAGGTGAATTATCCACAGCCGCCGGCGGAAGTGCCGGATGACGGACAAGTGCTGATTTGTTGTGCGATTCCGGCGCAGGGGTCGCAGCCTTTGGTCCTCGACCTGTAGCATCTGCCGAACGCAGCTTCTAGCCGCTGCGATAAGGGATCAGATTCGGTATGTATTTTTTCGCTCGTCTGTCGGCGTTGATTGTTGCGGTGGCGTTGCTCAACGGTTGCGAACGACAGGACGCGCCAGCGCTCGATCAGCAACTCTACGTCTGGCAACGGCAATGGACACCGGCCCACGAAGCGGCGCTGAGGGACAGTCGCGCTGACTTTTCCACCTTGCGGGTGCTGGCCTTGCAGGCATTCCCTGAGGCGGGTTGGAGCCGGGCACGGATTGACCCGGCGCTGCTCAAACGTGATGGTCGACCGCTGATCGCGGTGATTCGTCTCGATGGACAACTCAAGTCGCTGGATCGGGACGCAGTCACCGCGCAGATCCAGCAGGTACTCGGCGATTGGCAAGGGCAGGGGCTGAATCTCTCCGGTGTGGAAATCGACCACGATGCCGGTAATGCTCGGCTACCGGCCTACCGCGAATTTCTTACGCACCTGCGCGCAGTTCTGCCGGCTTCTATTCCGCTGAGCATCACCGCGTTGCCGGCTTGGCTCGACAGTCCCGAATTGTCGGCATTGTTATCCACAGTCGACAGCAGCGTGTTGCAGGTGCACGCGGTGAGCGATCCGCGTCTTGGCTTGTTTGACCCGGATCAGACCCGTCAATGGACCAAGGACTGGAGCCGCGTCACTTCGAAACCTTTCTATCTGGCGCTGCCGGCCTATGGTGTGGCGTTGTTGCCGGGCGGCACAGGTGCGCCGGTAGTGGAAAGCGAAGTGCCGATCGAACAGGGCGGCAAACGCCGGGAATTGCTCGCCGATCCGCAGCAATTGAGCCGACTCGGGACCGAGTTGCGCAACGATCCACCGGCGCATCTGGCGGGTCTGATCTGGTTTCGTCTGCCGCTGGCCAGCGACCGCCGTGCCTGGAGTCTGACGACCTTGGGCGCCGTGGCGCGTGGCGATGCACTCGACAGTCGACTGGCGCTGAAACTATCGGCGCAGAACGACCTCTATGACATCAGCCTCAGCAATCAGGGCAACCTCGACAGCGCCTGGCCCGAACGCCTGACACTTGTGGTGCAGGGCTGTGACGGTGCCGATGCGCTGGCCGGTTATGTATTGCAACAGCGTCCGGATCTGCTTACCTTCACCCGCCTGCGCGACGGTCGAATACCGGCCGGCGGGCAGCGCGCCGTGGGTTGGGCTCGTTGCGCACATATTGATCAAGGAGGTTCGAATGTTTACCCGTAACTGGCCCCGCCATCTTCTTTGCCTGAGCCTCAGCCTGCCGCTGGGTTCGGCGCTGGCCTGTGGGCCGGATTTCCCGATGCGTCTGCTGGACAACCGCGGCCAGTCGCTGGCGGAGCTGCCGGAAGGCAACTTCAGATTTGAAATCAGTCGCCTCGGGCATGCGGTCGCCGGGCTGAAGAACGTCACCGAAACCGCCTATGGCATGGATGCGCCCGACTACGCAGAACAGCGGGATAAGGCTGAACAATCCGGTTTGACGGCTGAGCAGCAAACGCTGGTGAAACAGTTACGCAGCCTGACCGATGTGCATCAGGTCGAGAGTCAGGGCGCGAGCCTGCCGGCTGAGCTCAAGCTCTATCTGGCCGGCGCGGTGGCATTCAATGCCGGTGATCATGGACTGGCCGCCGAGTACTTCCAAAAATTGCTGGCATTGCCAGCGGATCAACGGGCGTTGCGCAGCACCTGGGCGGCTTACTCGCTGGGTCGGGCGCTGTTTGCCATGAGCTCCGAAGCGGGCGCTGGCCCTGACTTGTTGGCTCAGTCTCGAAAGGCTTTCGAGCAGACTCGCCAGCTGAGCATCGACGGCTTCAATGACCCTCTGGAACTGGGTGTCGCCAGCCTCGGAGAGGAGGCCCGCGTGGCCCGCACGGCCGGCGACTGGAACAGCGCCATCGAACTCTACGCCACGCAAAACCTTCAGGGTTCGGCGGTGGGCTACACCTCGCTGAAACTGTTGGTGGCCGACCTCGCGGCGGTGCCTGACGATCAACTCGCCGTGTTGCTCAAGGGCAAACCGGTGCAGCAACTGGTCACGGCGTCCTTGATCAGTCGATTGGGCTGGTCATTCGGTGATCAACCGCCGAACGAATTGAAACTGATCAAACTGCTGCAAAACAGCACCCGTGGTAGCCTCGATAACGCTGATCGCCTGGCAGCGGTGAATTATCAACAGGGTGATTACGCCAGCGCCAAGGCGTTCCTCGAACACGCCGGTGATGGCGGACTGGCGTGGTGGCTGCGGGCCAAACTGGCCGTGCGCGATGGCGATAAAAACGCGGCTGCCGCAGCGTATGCCAAGGCTGCCCAGGCCTTCCCGCAGAATGAGTCGTGGGGGGAGCGGAGGACGCCGGATTGGGACTTCGAAACGCTTCAACCCAAGTGCCGGGTCGAGGGTGAAAGCGCGATCCTGGCGTTGCAACGCGGAGACTATCTGCAAGCGTTCGATCAGCTTTATCGCAGTAAAGATGTCTACTGGTTCGACGCCGCCACGGTCGCCGAGCGGGTGTTGACCGTCGATGAGCTCAAGCAATACGTCGACACTCAAGTGCCGGCACCGCCCCCTCTGACTCAGGAGGATCGCGATAACTATGTGCAGTTACCGGTGGCGGCGAAACTGCGCAATTTGCTCGGGCGGCGCTTGCTGCGCGAAGAGCGGTATGACGAAGCGCCGGCGTACTTCGACAACGTCGAGTTGCAGGCCAAGGCCAAGGAGTATGGGCGGTTGCGCCACGACGCCGAATCAAAATGGTGGCCGACCAAACGGGCATTCGCTTACTACCATGCCGCGACACTGGCCCGTTTCGACGGAATGGAGTTGTTGGGCTACGAGATGTCCCCGGATTACGCGACCTTCGGAGGCAACTACAGCCTCGAAAGCAGCGAACTCAAGGTCGGTTCATTAGTGGCTGAAGGTGAAGTCAAACGTCAGCAGGCAAGCGCAGCCCAACCCGATCAGCGCTACCACTACCGTTTTGTCGCCACCGCATTAGCCAGTCGCGCAGCGGACAATTTGCCGCATACCAGTGCAGCCTTTGCGGCAGTGCTGTGTGCGGCGGCGGGGTGGAACAGCAGCCTTGAAGAAGAAAGCGCCTTCTACCAACGCTATGTCAAAGAAGGACCGTACGTGTTTTGGATGGTGAACTTCGGTCGCCAATGTCCTTATCCTGATTTCCCGAACGCTGACAAACGTTACGTAACCCAGGCATTGGACCCTGTTCGCTCGGCCTTGCGACCTTACAAAAAATGGCTGCAAGCGGGCGGCGTTGTTGTGTTTACAGCGGTAGCGCTGGTGCTGATCAATCGCCGCAAGCGCAAGGCGCTGGCGTAATCATGCCTGTTGCACAAAGGTCAGCCGCACGGCGAAGCCGATCAACAGGCTGCCGAACAGCCACTGCTGCAGGCGTTGGGCCGAAGGACTGCGTTGCAGCCAACGGCCCAGCGCTGCGCCGGTCAGTGCGTAAGCGCTGTCGAACAACAACCCAACGCCAACTAACACTACGCCCAGTGTCGCGAATTGCGTGAGTACCGGCCCGGCGTGTGGATCGATGAACTGCGGCAGCAGCACCGAGCAGAACAGCAACGCTTTGGGGTTGAGCAGGTTGGTCAGCAAACCGCGCTGGATCGCTGCACGCCAGCGAGGCTTTTCGGCGGTGGCGTCTGCTCCGTTCAAACTCGGCAGCATTGTGGTTCGCAGGCATTGAATGCCGATCCATAGCAGATACGCGGCCCCGGCCAGGCGTACCACGTCGAACGTCCAGGGCGCAGCCTTGAACAGTGCCGCCAACCCCAACGCTGCCAAGGCCACATGACAACCACGGGCAATGCCCAGACCCACCGCCGTCGCCAGCGCCGCGCCTTTGCCCTGACGGGCACCGGTTTGCAACAACAGGATCATGTCCGGGCCTGGCAACAGATAGACCACCGCCAGCGCCATGAAAAACACCCAGAGTCCTGCCACGTTGCACCCCATTCGTTGTCGATTCGGTACGGCCAGTCTAGGGCTGAAGGGCAGGGCAGGTGGTTGCGTAGTTCGCTTCTAAACTGCTTCGGGTTGGCATAACCTGCCACTCCATTGCAGGTAAACCATCAGGATCTGCCAAACCATGAAACTCGACGCCTACGACCGCAAGATTCTCGCAGCGCTGCAACGGGACGGTCGCCTGAGCAACGTGCAACTGGCCGACGAGATCGGCCTGTCCGCCTCGCCTTGTTTGCGCCGAGTACGGATGCTCGAAGAAGCCGGGGTGATACGCGGTTACCAGGCTAATCTGGATCGCGACGAAGTAGGGCTTGGACTGACGGTGTTTGTCGGGGTCAAGGTCGAGCGGCATAACGATGAGCAGGCCGAATCCTTTCGCCTGGCCGTGACCACGTTGCCCGAGGTGATTTCGGCCTTTCTGGTATCAGGGGAATCGGATTTCCTGCTGCAAGTAGTGGTGCCGGACCTGCGTGCCTATGACCGTTTTCTCACGGGGCGGTTGCTGAAATTGCCGGGTGTAAGTGACATCCGCAGTAACTTTGCGATTCATACGGTGAAGACCCCGGGGGCGTTGCCGTTGGGGCATTTACCGGCCTGAGACCCAATCGTCGGAATGCCGCCCAGACCAAGCTCGCTCCCACATTTGATCTGTGGCGTTCACAAAACCAATGTGGGAGCGAGCCTGCTCGCGAAGGCGATAGACCCGCCACCGCCAACCTCCAGGCTTACATCTGAGTCGCCATCCCCTCCACATTCATCGCCGCCTGACGCAAGGCCTCGGAGCGGGTCGGGTGTGGATGACAGGTCAGGGCAATGTCCTCGGCGGAGGCGCTGAACTCCATGGCCACGCAATATTCGCCAATCATTTCGCTGACACTTGGGCCCACAAGGTGCACGCCGAGAATCTCGTCGGTGCGCTCATCGGCCAGTACTTTGGCGAAGCCTTCGGTTTCGTGATTGATCTTTGCCCGGCTGTTGGCGGTGAAGGGAAATTTGCCGACCTTGTAGGCGCGGCCTTCGGCCTTGAGCTGCTCTTCGGTCTTGCCGACGCTGGCCAGTTCGGGTTTGGTGTAGATCACGTTGGGGATCAGGTCGTAGTTGACCTCGGCCGCCTTGCCGACAATCTGCTCGATGCAGACCATGGCCTCATCTTCGGCCTTGTGGGCGAGCATCGGCCCGGACGTGACGTCGCCGATCACCCAAATGCCAGCGGCTTCGGTGCGATGGCCCTTGTTGGCGAGCATGCCGCGCTTGTCCGTGGCGAGGCCGACGTTTTCCAGCCCCAAACCTTGGGTGTAAGGCCGGCGTCCGATGGCGACCAGCACGTAATCCGCTTCAAGCAGTTCGGCGGTGCCGCCAGCCGCGGGCTCGACGCTGAGCTGAACGCCGGTCGCTGAGGTTGTGGCGCTGGTGACTTTGGAACTCAATTTGAAGTTGATGCCCTGTTTACTCAACGAACGTTGCAGGGTTTTGCCGGCTTCACCATCCACACCGGGGCAGATCCGGTCGAGAAACTCGATCACCGTCACCTGAGCGCCCAAACGCCGCCACACCGAACCCAGCTCCAGGCCGATCACCCCGGCGCCGATCACCACTAGATGTTTCGGCACTTCAGTCAGTGACAGTGCGCCCGTCGAATCGAGGATGCGTTTGTTGTCGATGTCCACACCGGGCAGGGGAGTGGGCTCTGAGCCGGTGGCGATGATGATGTTCTTGGTGTTCAGTTCGGTCTTGCCGCCCTGGCTGTCGGTCACCGTGACTTTGCCGGGCCCGTCGATGTGACCCCAGCCCTTGACCCAATGGACTTTGTTTTTGCGAAACAGAAACTCGATGCCCTTGGTCAACCCGGCAACGCTTTCATCTTTTTGCTTCATCATCTGCGCGAGGTTGAGTGTGGGTTTGACGTCAATCCCCAGGTTGGCGAATTCTGCGCCCATGGCGGCGGCGTAGAGTTCGGAGGCGTGCAGCAACGCCTTTGATGGCATGCAACCGACGTTCAGGCAGGTGCCGCCGAGGGTGGCGCGTCCTTCTACGCAAACCGCTCGCAGGCCCAACTGACCGGCGCGGATCGCTGCGTTATAACCACCGGGGCCTCCGCCCAGAATCACGACGTCATAGATGCTCATGGTTGTACTCCTGGAGTGAACGGGGATCGGAATGGGTAAACGTAGTCCTTGGGTAAAATTACGAACGTAATATGAGCATTCCGCAGCATTTCGGTCAAGGCTTCAGCCAAGCGACAGGTTGAGCGTTTTTAGATAGAGCATTTAAGAACGGAAATTTCACGGCTTTCGTTATACCGTAACGTATTGCGATATGAGTGACGATAAACACTGGGGTGATATGCAAGTCGATCTCGATGTCGATGGGACGCAAGTAGCCGGGCTGCCACGTTTCCAGCAGGCGGTTTTTCAAGGGCGACGATTGCGTCAGTTCGCAATCTGTCTGGGCGCTCTGGCGGCGGCAGGTTGGTTGCTGGCGTTTTTTGTCGGGCTGTTTGCGCCGCAGTCGCTCTGGCCTGCATTGCTGGTCAATCAGAGCGCCGGTCTGCTGGTGCTGGTCGCCGGTTTGCAATCGGCCTGGTGGGTGACGCGGTGGCGCGCGCGGGCGTTGAACCCGGTCGTACAGGTCGTCGTTGCTGACGAAGTCGTTGCCCCGGTGGGCTGGTACGAGCGGCTGCTGGATCGGCTCAGCCAGCGATGGCTGCGAATGCTGGTGCAGATCGGCGCCCCGACGCTGTGGCTCGCGGGTTGGTCGCTGGTGACGTTGTTGAGCATCGAACAAGTCTGGAACCTTGCACTGCCGCCGACCGCACTGGGAGTGTCAGCCAGTGTCGGTGCGGCGCTGTCCTTGTTGCTGGCTTTCGGTTTGTTGGTGCTGGAGCGTCAACTGGCGCAGGAAAACGTCGCGCAATGGCCCGAAGCAGCGTCGTTGGCGCAACTGACACGGGTGGTGATCATTGGTCTGGTGCTCAGTGCTTTGTGCCTGCTGTTCGGCAGCGAAACCTCAGTCTGGCCGGTGCGTCTGGCGGTGCTGATTGGTTTGCTGCCAGGGTTGGTCGCCGCTGAGCTGCTGTTGCGCGCCCTGCTGTCATTGTTCAGTCCGCAGCGTGAACAACTCGAACCTGCCTTGCTGGCGCGCAGCTTCGTCGCCGACATGCTGCGCTGGCCGCCGCAACCCTTGTTGGCGTTGCAGCACGAATTGCACAACCGCTTCGGCATCGACTTGCGGCAGATCTGGGCCTTTACCTACATGCGTCGGGCATTTTTGCCGGTGCTGGCCGTGGTCTCGATTGTGGGTTGGTCACTGACCGGCATTCACGAAATCCCAATGCAAGGGCGGGGCATCTACGAGCAATTCGGCAAACCGGTGGAGGTGTTCGGTCCCGGTTTGCACGCGGGTTTGCCCTGGCCTCTGGGCCGAGTGTTGAGCGTCGAGAACGGTGTGGTTCACGAGTTGGCCACCAGTGTTGGCGACACACCGGCGCCGGTCGTGGCCGAACCCGCCGAAGGCCCGGCGCCCGCGATTGCCAATCGCTTGTGGGACGCCAGCCATGTGAACGACAAATCCCAAGTCATTGCCAGCAGTCGAGCCGACAAGCAGAGCTTCCAGATCGTCAACATGGACGTGCGTTTCGTCTACCGCATCGGCCTGAGTGATCAAGCGGCATTGGCCGCGACCTATAACAGCGCCGACGTCCCGACGCTGATCCGCAGCACCGCCAGCCGGATTCTTGTCCACGATTTCGCCTCGCGAACCCTCGACGGTTTGCTCGGTGAAGACAGGGTAGGGCTCGCCGAAGAGATTGGTCGGGCGGTGCAGGCTGACCTGCAGCAACTCGACAGCGGTGTGGAAATTCTCGCCACCGTGGTCGAGGCGATTCATCCGCCGGCCGGTGCCGCCAATGCCTATCACGGCGTTCAGGCAGCGCAGATTGGCGCCCAGGCATTGATTTCCCGCGAGCGCGGTGCGGCGGCGGAGGCCACCAACCAGGCGCAATTGCAGGCCAGCATCGCTCGCGATCAAGCGACGGCCAGCGCTCGTGAAATCAACGCCACCGCCCAAGCGGCAGATCTGAGATTCGGCGCCGAGCAGAAGGCCTACGCCAGCGCCGGCCAGGCCTTCGTGCTGGAGCAGTACTTCAGCCAACTGTCCCAGGGCTTGGCCAATGCCAGGTTGCTGGTGCTCGATCATCGCTTGGGCGGCAGCAGTAACGCGCCGACCATCGACCTCCGTACATTCACGCTGCCGGCTGACCCTGCGCCGGCGCGTAAAACCGCTCAGCCAGGAGCTGCCAATTGAGCCAGTCACACACTCACGATCACGATGACCATACTGGCCACGATCACGGCCATGGCGGGCATCACCACGGACATCACCACCACGGTGATCCCCAAGAAGCTGGCCCGTTCCCATGGCGGCGAATGGGCTGGGCAGCGTTACTGGTGGCGTTCGCCATCGCGGCAGCAAGCCTGGTGCAAGTGCGTTCGGGGGAGGCCACGGTGATCACGCGTTTCGGTAATCCGTCGCGGGTATTGTTGGAGCCGGGTCTTGGCTGGCGTTGGCCTGCTCCTTTTGAAGCGGCGATTCCTGTCGATCTGCGACTGCGCACGACCTCGAGTGGTTTACAGGATGTGGGTACGCGGGACGGTTTGCGCATCATCGTTCAGGCTTACGTGGCCTGGCAGGTTCAGGGTGATCCGGACAACGTGCAACGCTTCATGCGCGCTGTACAGAATCAGCCGGACGAAGCAGCGCGGCAGATTCGTACGTTTGTGGGTTCGGCTCTGGAAACCACGGCCAGCAGTTTTGATCTGGCTAACCTGGTGAACACCGACGCCAACAAAGTACACATCGCTGATTTTGAAGCGCAACTGCGTCAGCAAATCGATCAGCAACTGCTCACGACTTATGGCGTGCGGGTGCTGCAAGTCGGCATCGAGCGACTGACCCTGCCGTCGGTAACCCTCACCGCTACGGTCGATCGCATGCGTGCCGAGCGTGAAACAATCGCCACCGAACGCACGGCAATCGGTAAGCGCGAAGCGGCGCAAATCCGTTCCGCTGCCGAGCGTGACGCGCGCATCGTGCAGGCCGACGCCACGGTAAAAGCAGCGGACATCGAAGCACAATCGCGCGTCGAAGCCGCGCAGATTTACGGTCGCGCCTACGCCGGGTCGCCACAGCTGTACAACCTGCTGCGCTCCCTCGACACACTAGGCACGATCGTCACGCCCGGGACAAAACTGATTCTGCGCACCGATGCCGCGCCGTTTCGGGTGTTGGTTGACGGTCCGCCGACCCTTGATAACAAGTCCGGGTCGCAGCCATGAAATTAGTTCCACGTGGAACAAATGAGTTAAGCAGTCCCTGGATTCAGGCGGGGCGCTTGGCTTTTTTGGCCCTTTACGCCGTGACAGTGCTGGCTGCTTTGGCTTGGGCGTTCTCCAATGTACGGCAGATCGATCCGCAAAATCGCGCGGTGGTTTTGCACTTCGGCGCGCTGGATCGCATCCAGAATGCTGGCCTGCTGTTGGCTTGGCCGCGCCCGTTTGAGCAGGTGATTTTGTTGCCCGCGGCAGATCGAGTGATTGAGCGTCGGGTGGAAAACCTGCTGCGCACAGATGCTGCGTTGCAGGCAGACCGAGTCGCGAGTTTCGCTACACCGATCAGCGATGCACTCGCCGGCTCCGGTTATTTGCTCACCGGTGACGCGGGCGTGGTGCAACTGGATGTGCGTGTTTTCTACAAAGTCACCGAGCCGTATGCCTTCGTCCTTCAAGACGAACATGTGTTGCCGGCACTCGATCGACTCGTCACCCGCAGCGCCGTGGCGCTCACGGCGGCACGAGATCTGGACACTATTCTGGTCGCTCGACCGGAGCTGATCGGCGCCGATAGTCAGGCTGCCGAACGCCGCGAACGCCTGCGCGGTGATCTGGTGCAAGCCATCAATCAGCGCCTGGCTGACTTGACCGCGACCGGGCTGGGGTTAGGCATTGAAGTGACGCGGGTCGACGTGCAATCGAGTCTGCCTGGCCCAGCGGTCAACGCTTTCAACGCGGTTCTGACCGCCAGTCAGCAAGCCGATAAAGCCGTGGCCAATGCTCGTACTGAAGCCGAGAAACTGACTCAGACCGCCAACGAACAAGCCGATCGCACGCTGCAAGTCGCTCACGCCCAAGGGAGCGAACGGCTGGCCAAAGCCTCGGCGGACACGGCCACGGTATTGAGCCTGGCCAAGGCGCAACAACAAGGGACCGACCCGCAAATGCTGCTGCGCATCTACCGCGAGCGGATGCCGAAGATTCTCGGTCAAGCCGGTTCGGTAACCACGGTCAATCCGAAAGACGATTCCCGCCTGATCATTCAGGGAGCTGCACAATGACCACCCAAACTGCCGCCGCACCGAGCATGTTGTCCTCGGCTGAACAACGCAGCGCTGCCCGCCAATTGACCTTGGCCATGCTCGCATTGGGCCTGCTCGCGCTCGGCCTAACCTGGCGCTGGTTGTCGCCGGAGCAGACGGGCGTCAGTCAATTGCTGCTGGGCTTTGCTTCGTTATTGGTGGCCGTGCCCGTGATGCGTTCAGCCTGGTACAGCCTGCGTTATCCGAGCCTGCACGGGATCACTGATCAATTGATCGCCCTGGCCATGCTCGGGGCGTGGGCCACGGGTGATCTGCTGACTGCGGCGTTGCTGCCAATCATCATGATCTTCGGCCACGTGCTGGAAGAGCGCAGCGTGATCGGCTCACAGGAAGCGATTCGCGCCCTCGGCAAACTGACGCGCAGCCACGCGCGCAAAGTTCAGGCTGACGGCTCCATCGTCGAAGTCGATAACGGCACACTCAAGGCCGGCGACCTCGTCGAGGTGCGCGCGGGTGATCGGGTGCCGGCGGATGGTCGGGTGTTGTCCGGTCAGGCGAGCCTGGACACCGCTTCGATTACTGGCGAATCGGTGCCGATGGAGGCGGGCGTCGGCATGCAAGTCTTCGGCGGCGCGATCAACCTCGACGGTCTGCTGCGCATCGAAGTGACTCGCACCGGCAATGAATCGACCCTCGGCAAAGTCATCGCGCTGATGCAAAGTGCCGAGCGTTCCAAACCCCCGATCACGCGTTTGCTGGAACGCTACGCCGGCAGCTACATGGTGCTGGTGTTGCTGCTGGCCGCCGTGACCTGGTTCGTCACTAACGATGCTCAGGCAATGCTCGCGGTGTTGGTGGCGGCCTGTCCTTGTGCGCTGGTGTTGTCGGCACCGGCCACTGCGATTGCCGGGGTGGCGGTGGCGGCTCGGCATGGGATTCTGATTCGCAGCTCCGCGTTCCTCGAAGAGTTGGCAGACCTGACTTCACTGGTGGTCGACAAGACCGGAACCCTGACCTTCGGCACCTTGCGTTTGCAATCCATCGATAGTCCGTTTGAGGATCGCAGTCACGTCCTGAAACTCGCTGCCAGCCTCGGTTCTGCCAGCAGTCATCCGGTCAGCCGCGCGCTCGCCGGGTTGGTCACCCAGGAACATTTTCTGCTGCTCTCTGACATCCACGAGCGCCAGGGGCTGGGCGTGGTGGCGATGACGGAGCAGGGCGAGGCGGCGCTCGGTCGTCCGGAGCTGTTCGCGCAATTGGGCATCGCCACTTCAAGTGTTCCCGACCACGATGGCCCGATTGCCGGGCTGGCGCTCAACGGTGAATTCCTCGCCTGGCTATTGCTGGCCGACAGCGTCAAACCCGAGGCTCGATTCGCTTTGAGCGAGCTGCGTGAATTGGGGTTGGGCAGGCAGTTACTGCTGACAGGTGATCGGCAAAGCGTCGCGCACACATTGGCGCGAGATGTCGGGATCAGCGACGTTGAAGCGCAAGCGTTACCGGAGGACAAACTCAATCGCGTGCTGAAGGAAATCGGCAGTGGCTTCCGGCCGATGGTCGTGGGAGATGGGATCAACGATTCGCTGGCGCTCAAAGCCGGTGTAGTCGGCGTGGCGATGGGCGCGGGCGGGGCGGACATCGCGCTGGCTTCGGCCGACATCGTCCTGATTGGCAGCGACCTGCGTCGACTCGGCACATGTGTGCGCTTGAGTCGCCAATGTCGGCAGACGTTGCAGGTTAACGTGATCATCGGTCTGGGCTGGACGCTGGCGATTGTAGCCTTCGCCGCCTTCGGCTGGCTCGGTGCTGCGGGCGCGATGATTGCCGCACTGTTGCACAACTTCAGCACCTTGCTGGTGTTGGGGAACGCCGGGCGTTTACTGCGTTTTCAGGAACCATTGCTCAAGCTTGAGGATGAGGATTGAGTACGCCGGGTGAATGCTCTAAACAGCGGGATCACGGTCGATTTCAAGTTTGCAGAACTGTACGACGAATTCGTAGTCATCTAGGTGAGGGCAATCAATTTTGTGAATTCGCGACGGTGGGTTCGAGCGTTACGAATCATAGAAAAGGGCATTAATTCGATAGCCAGCTATTTTTCAAGGATGGTCTACCCTCACATCAGACGTCTGAAACAAAGAGGGACTATCCATGCTCGCGCACCTTCCTCCGGCCTTACAGAATCTGCAGATACCGCTACGCCTGCGACTCTGGGACGGCCATGAATTCAACCTGGGGCCGACGCCCAGCGTCACGATTGTGGTCAAGGACCCACAAATGGTTACCCAGTTCACTCATCCAAGCCTGGACGCGCTCGGAGCGGCGTTTGTCGAAGGCAAACTTGAGCTGGAAGGTTCCATCAGTGAGGTGATTCGCGTCTGTGATGAATGGAGCCAGGCGTTGCTTGGAGACCAGGATAGTCAGCCAGTGCGCACCGCTCACGACAAGGAGACCGACGCCAAAGCGATTTCCTACCACTACGACCTTTCCAACGCGTTTTATCAGCTGTGGCTCGACAGTGACATGGCGTATTCCTGCGCCTATTTCGAGACCGGCAGTGAAACCCTGGAGCAAGCCCAGCAAGCCAAATTCCGCCACCTGTGCCGCAAGCTACGGCTGCAACCAGGGGAATACTTGCTGGATGTCGGTTGCGGTTGGGGCGGACTGGCGCGGTATGCGGCTCGGGAGTTTGGCGCGAAGGTGTTCGGAATCACACTCAGTAAAGAGCAACTGGCACTTGCCCGTGAACGGGTGACTGCCGAAGGCCTGGACGATCTGGTCGAACTGCAACTGCTCGACTACCGCGACCTGCCTCAGGACGGTCGTTTCGACAAAGTGGTCAGTGTCGGCATGTTCGAACACGTAGGCCACGCCAATCTGGCCGAGTACTGTAAGACCTTGTTCGGTGCGGTGAAAGAGGGCGGCCTGGTGATGAACCACGGGATCACCGCCAAGCACATCGATGGCCGTCCGGTGGGGCGCGGTGTTGGCGAATTCATCGAGAAGTATGTGTTCCCCAATGGCGAGCTGCCGCATCTGTCGATGATCTCTGCCGAGATCAGTGAAGCAGGGCTGGAGATCGTCGACGTCGAGAGTCTGCGCCTGCACTACGCGCGTACCCTGGACCACTGGAGCGAACGCCTGGAGGACAATCTGGAAGCGGCTTCCCGGCTGGTGCCAGAGCAGGCCTTACGGATCTGGCGGTTGTACCTGGCGGGATGCGCTTACGCGTTCGCCAAGGGCTGGATCAATCTGCACCAGATTCTCGCGGTGAAAGCCCACCCCGATGGCAGCCATGAACTGCCATGGACTCGCGACGATATCTATACACCTTAAAGAATCGGTGAAATAAGCCGGGCGATCCGCATGCCGACCTGTTGCAGGCGGCGGGTCTCCCGGCTTTCTTCTTTGGCGATCTCGTGCGCATGGGCGAAGTCATCATTGAGCATCTGTTCTACTTCGGCGGCAAACGCGCTGTCGACCGTCAACAACATCACTTCAAAATTCAGCCGGAACGAGCGGTTGTCCAGATTGGCACTGCCAATGGCGCTGATTTCGCTGTCGATCAACACCACTTTCTGATGCAGGAATCCCGGCTCGTAGCGGAACACCCGCACGCCGGCGCGCACGGCTTCGAAGGCATATAGGCTGGAGGCGGCGTAGACGATTCGGTGATCCGGTCGCGAGGGCAGCAGCAGCCGCACATCCACGCCTCGTAGAACCGCCAGTCTTAATGCAGCGAATACGGCTTCGTCGGGGATGAAATAAGGGCTGGTGATCCACACCCGCTCGGTGGCGGCATGGATGGCTTCGACGAAGAATAACGAACAGGTTTCGTAGGAATCCGCCGGACCGCTGGCGAGCAATTGGCAGAGCACGCCGTCGTCCGGGTAAACGTCCGGCAGGATCAGCGGGGGTAACGACCGCGCTGCCCAGAACCAGTCTTCGGCGAAAGACTCTTGCATGCAGGCCACCACTGGCCCGCGTACTTGCACATGGGTATCGCGCCACGGCGCCAGGGGTGGTTTCTCGCCCATGTATTCGTCGCCGACGTTGTGTCCACCGACGAAGCCCAGTACTCCATCAACCACCACAATCTTGCGGTGGTTGCGGAAGTTGATCTGGAAGCGGTTGAGCCAGCCGCTACGGGACGCAAAGGCTTTGACCTCGACGCCGGCATCGCGCAGCGGCTGAACGTAACTGTGAGGCAGGGAATGGCTGCCGATGCGGTCGTACAACAAATAAACCGCCACGCCTTCGGCGGCTTTCTGCAGTAGCAAGGTTTGCAGGCGTTGACCGAGGCGATCGTCGTGGATGATGAAAAACTGAATCAACACTGCTTCCTTCGCGTTGCTGATGGCGTCAAAAATGGCGTTGAAGGTGGCCTGGCCGTCGATCAGCAAACGCACTTCGTTGTTCGCCAGGCACGGCATGCGTCCCAGTTTCGGCATGGCCCTCAAGGACGCGTAAGCATTTGAGGCGCGAGCGGTCAGCGCCTCTTCTACCCAAGGGCGCCAGTTGAGCTCGGAGATAGCCTTGCGCATTTCTTCGTTGGCCTGGCGCCGAGCCTTGATGTAGCCATCGAAGGTACTGCGGCCGAAGACTAGATAGGGGATGAGCGTGAGGTAGGGAATAAACAGCAACGACAGGGCCCAGGCGATCGATCCCTGGGCGGTCCGGACGGTGAGCACGGCGTGGATGGCAGCGATCAGGCCCAACGTGTGAAGCAGTGCAATCATGTAGCCGAAAATAGGCGGTCCAAAGTAATCCATGGGGCAGCCTTGCTCCTGAAGATTCAATGCTTAACAGACCATGTTCCGTGCAGAATGTCGCTATTTAATTGGCCCATGAACCGAAGCCACTGGCTGACGTCTAACGGCCACAACTGATCAGGAGTTACTCGATGAACGTTCGTCTGCTGGGTTTGGCCATGGCTATTGGTTTGTCACTTCCTGTGGCCGCTCAGGCGCAGATGCTGCAGCCCGGCTTGTGGGAATTGACCACAAGCAACATGAAGGTCGATGACCAGAATCTCCCGGATTTGCAGCTGATCCTTGGCCAGTTGCAGGGCCAGATGACCCCGGCACAGCGTGCGCAGCTGGAGAAGCAGGGCATCACCATGGGCGGCAAGGGGATTCGGGCTTGCCTGACGCCGGAACAGGTGAAGAGCGACGACATTCCGCTGACCGATCCACAGTCGGGCTGCAAGCAGGAAATCACTGATCGCAGCGGGAATCAGTGGAAATTCCGCTTCAGCTGTCCGAAAGCGCAGGGCACCGGTGTCGCCACTTTCCTCAATGATCGTGAGTTCACCACCAAGGTTAATGGCACGTTCAACGCCACCGGCATTCAGCAGAAGGGCAGCCTCGATAGCCGCGCCGTGTGGTTGGGGCAGGATTGCGGGACCGTCAAGCCAAGAGCTTAAAAGTCCGTCAGCAGGCCCGCGCCCTACATGACTATGTGGGAGCGGGCCTGATTCAACCACTCACACACCATATCAACACCCATCCTCCCGAAGTCTTCCCCTGTGCGGCTGCGCACACTGACAAACCCGCCTGCTTTTTCTTTCTCCCCGATCACCACCAGATACGGCACGTGCTGACTGTGCTCGCGAATCTTTTGGCGGACTTTCTCGTGACGCAGATCCGCACGGGCGCGCACGCCGCTTCGACGCAATGCCTCGGTTACCGACTGCGCGTAATCCGCCTGACGTTGGTCCATGCTGACGATCATGACGTGTGGCGGTGTCCGCCAGTTATCAAGCTCCTGTTGGCAGGACCAGCACGTACCGTATATCCGTTGCGGCAACGTACTGCTGATGTGGTCGAGGGTGAACGCTTGCAGCACTCTGGTCGCGGGGACATGCGGGCCAGCGGTCGTAGATTCGACGTTCCCCAGGCGGTACAGCGGCGTCTTTCCTTGACGGCGAATCGAGTGATTGGTCGCCGCCAGAGCCTGCATGCGGGCTTCGATCAGTGGCAGGTCTGCGGGCGTTAAGGATCGCTCGACAGAAAACTCATGAAAGAACCCGTCGCCCAGCGCCGTTCCTGCGTGCAGTTGCACCTGTGGATGAAGTTGTTTAACGGCCAAGGCCAGCATCAGTGCACAGGAGCGTCGCAGGATCTCCAGCCCATCGGGCTCTTGAGGCGTGACGATGTTGACCCGGGCATCGGCCTCGATCATGAACTCACAGTCCACCAAGATGCCGTCCACTCGGCCGGCCACCGCCGCTTTTGCCAGCCCGGGTCCGATACTCGCGGCGAGCTCGTACACCGACAGTGGCTGGTCGTATTCACGCAATGAACCATCGCTCAGGGTGATGTGAATCATGTCGGTGCTCTCGAGTGCTAGCGCATAAACCGTAGTGGTAAACCCTGACAGTTGTCATTAAGACGTTTGTCGTGCCAGGCAATTTTCCCCGACACGATCGTGGTGCTGACGCTGTGGCGAAAACGCTGCCGGGCAAAAGGCGTCCAGCCGCATTGAGACAGAATCGGCTGCTGGGAAACGGCGACACCGCCGGGTTCGGGTTTGATCAGAACGAGGTCGGCCCAATAGCCTTCGCGCAGATAGCCGCGGTCTGGAATGGCGAACAGATCGGCGACCCGGTGACTGGTCTTGGCCACGAGTGTCGTGATCGGCAACACTTCATCCGCGACCAGTTCCAGCAACGCGGGTAGGGCGTGTTGCACCAATGGCAAACCGGAAGGCGCCTGACTATACGGCCGCTGTTTTTCAGCCCAGGTGTGAGGCGCGTGATCGCTGCCGATCACGTCGAGCCGATGGCTCAGCAATGCTTCGCGCAAGGCATCGCGGTCGGCCTGGGTTTTGATCGCCGGGTTGCACTTGATCAGGTTGCCGAGGCTCGGGTAATCCCGATCATCGAACAGCAAGTGGTGCAGGCAGACTTCGGCGGTGATGCGTTTCTGGGCCAGTGGCTTGTCTTCGAACAACGCCAGTTCGCGGGCGGTGGTCAGGTGCAGAACATGCAGTCGGGTGCCGTGACGCCTGGCCAGCTCTACGGCCATCGAAGAGGAGCGAAAGCACGCCTCGGCGTTGCGGATCAGCGGGTGGGTCGCAGCTGGAAGGTGTTCGCCGAACAAGTCACGCAGGTTCGCGGCATTGGCGTCGATGCTGGGCGTGTGTTCGCAGTGGGCCAATAAAATGGTCGGCACCTCGGCGAATAGCCGCTCCTGAAGCTGTGGGTCATCGACCAGCATGTTGCCGGTCGAAGCGCCCATGAACACTTTGACGCCGGCGACTTCACAGGGGTTGAGCCTGGCGACGGTATCGAGATTGTCGTTGCTCACGCCGAAATGAAAACCGTAATTGGCGACGGAGTTAATCGCCGCTCGGCGCTTTTTGTCGGCCAGTGCACTGAGGGTCAGGGTCGCCGGATTGGTGTTGGGCATGTCCATGAAGCTGGTGATGCCACCGGCCACCGCAGCCCGCGATTCGGTGTAGACGCTGCCTTTGTCTGGCGAGCCTGGATCGCGGAAGTGCACTTGGTCGTCGATCATTCCGGGCAGCAGCCATTGCCCTTGTGCATCGATTTCGACGTCGGCATTTTCACCGTGGATGCTGCTGGCGATCTTCACGATTCGCCCGTTGCTCACCAACAGATCACCGTCAAACTCACGGCCTTCATTCACCAGCCGGGCATTGCGAATCAGCACGCTGCTCATGGTCAGAACTCGTTCTGCAGGGCTTTGTAGCCGCGCACCAGATCGACGTTGGTACGCGCCACGTCCTCGGAAAACTCCGAGGCGCTGACGCTCACCGGTGGGAATTGCGACAGATCTGTCTTCGGGCCGATGCGGGTGGTGGAGGGCACATAGAAGTCTTCGGGCAAGTCGCGACCATCGACCACCGAGTTGTGCCGCACCACACAGCCGTCACCGACTGCGCAGTTGAACAGCACGCTGTTGAAACCGATAAACACCCGGTCGCCAACCTTGCACGGACCATGAACGATCGAGCGGTGGGCGATCGAACTGAACTCGCCGATGGTCACCGCCGCCCCGGACTTGGAGTGGATCACCACGCCATCCTGGATGTTCGAGTTGGCGCCGATGGTGATCGGCTCCATCTCGCCTGAGGCATCCACTTCGTCGGCACGAATCACCGCGTAAGGACCGACGAAGACGTTCTCGCCGATCACTACTTTGCCGCAGATGATGGCGGTTTTATCCACGTACGCTGACTCGGCAATCAGAGGCAAATCACCCGAAGGATTCTTGCGAATCATGGCTTGCTCAACGCGTCATAGAGGGTGTTGAGGTTGTACTCGAACAACCCGACGAAGGTGCTGGCCGGGCCGGTAGCCGCGAGCGCATCGGAGTACAACGTGCCACCGATGTGCGCGCCGCTTTCATCGGCAATCTGCTTGAGCAGGCGTGCATCCTTGATGTTTTCCATGAACACCGCTTTGACCTTGGCCTGGCGTATCTGGGTGATCAGTGCAGCGACTTCGGCGGCTGACGGTTCGCGCTCAGTGGACAGGCCTTGAGGGGCCATGAAGTCGATGCCGTAAGCCTGACCGAGATAACCGAAGGCGTCATGGGACGTCACGATTTTACGATTGCCCGGGGGCAGTGAACCGAGTTTGGTCTTGGCTTCGGCGAGCAGCGCGTAGATCTGTTTCAGGTAGACCTGACTGTTGCGTTCGTAGTCGACTTTGTTAACCGGGTCGGCGGCGATCAGTGCCTTGGTGATGTTGCTGACGTACAGCTCAGCGTTCGCCAGATTGTGCCAAGCGTGCGGGTCGGGAATCGTCTCGCCATCTTCATCCAGGGAGCGCGGGATGACGCCGTGGCTCGCACTAATCACTGGCGCTTTGGTCTCGGTGCTGGTCACCAGACGGTCCAGCCATGGCTCGAAACCCAAGCCGTTTTTGATGATGAGTTTGGCTTTGAGCAACGCCTTGGCGTCGTCCGGCGTCGGCTCGTACGTGTGAGCATCGACATCCGCGCCGACCATGTTGGTGATTTGAATATGGTCGCCGCCGACTTGGTGGGTCATGTCGGCGAGGATGCTGAAACTGGTGACTACCTGAAGTTTTTCCGCAGCAGACAGCGACATCGACAGCAGCAAACTGAACAGCACGAGTAAAACGCGCATCGGGTAACACCTCATTGGGATGTGAGCAAAGGCGGGCGGCGCAGCAAACCATGCACCGGCCCGAACACCACGGACAGCAGATAAAAACCGCCAGCCACCAGCACGATCGCCGGGCCACTGGGGAGCGAGTAGTAGAACGACAGCAACAGTCCGAGCCACACCGAGAGGCAGCCAAGCAGGGCGGCAATGGCCATTAACGTCGGCAAGCGACGACTCCAGAAGCGCGACGCGGCGGCGGGCAACATCATCAAACCGACCACCATCAGCGCGCCGATGGCTTGAAAGCCGATCACCAGATTTAGCACCACGAGGGTTAGAAATACGCCGTGAGCCAGGGGGCCAAGTCGGCTGACGGTTTGCAGAAAGAGTGGGTCGAGGGTGTCCAGCAACAGCGGTTTGTAGATGAACGCCATGGCGATCAGGCTGAAGCCGGAGACCCAGAGCATGCCCGTCAACGTCGGGCCATCGACCGCCAGCGCCGAGCCAAACAACAGGTGCAACAGGTCCAGGCGTTTGCCGGCGATGCCGAGGATTAGCACACCGCAGGCAAGGGAGATCGGGTAGATCGCGGCGAGGCTGGCGTCTTCCCGCAGGCCGGTGCGACGGGTGATCCAGGCGGCGAGTCCGGCCATGCCGAGACCGGCACCGAGGCCGCCGACGGTCAGCGCCGGCAGACTCAATCCGGCAAACCAGAAGCCCAATGCGGCCCCCGGCAGAATGCCGTGAGCCACCGCGTCGCCGATCAAACTCATGCGGCGCAGGATCAGAAACACGCCCAATGGTGCGGTGCTGCATGCCAGAACCAACCCGCCAAGAAGCGCTCGGCGCATGAACACGAACTCGTGGAACGGTTGCCAAAGATGAGCGGCAGCGAGCATCAGGCCACCCGCGCTTGCGGCTGTTGATCGATCAGATCAACGCTCGACCCGAGGACGCAGCCGGTGCTTTTGATCAGCAACGTTTGAGGAATGTGTTGGCGAACGGCGGCCAGGTCGTGGCACACGATCAGCTGGGTTCGGCCTTCGGCATGCCAGGCGTGGATGTGTTTCCAGAGCAGTGCCTGACCGAGCTCGTCGAGGGCGGCGTGGGGTTCGTCGAGCAATAGCAATGGTGCGTCGGCGAGGCTCAAACGGGCGAGCAGGGAACGCTGTAATTCGCCGCCGGACAAAGCCATTAATGGGCGCTGTTCCAGTCCGCTCAGACACCAGTTTTCCAGCACGGCTTTGAGGCGTTGTCTGCGTATCTCGGGAGACTGCGTGCTACCCCAGAAACCGGCGGCCACTAACTCTTGCAGGCTGATGGGGAATTGGCGATCCAGGTGTTGTTGCTGTGAAAGGAGCGAGAGGCTGCCCTTGCGTGGAACATCCAAGATGACTTTGCCGGTCAGAGGTTTTTGCAAACCAGCGATGACTTTCAGCAGGCTGCTTTTACCCGAGCCATTGGCACCGATTACGGCGGTCAGACTTCCTTTGGCCAGTTCGAAATCCACGGATGGAGTCAGTGGCTGGCCGGGTGCACCCCAACGCAAGGCTTGGCAACGGATCATGCGGCCTCCCAATTCCAGCGGCTTTCGGCGACCGCATCGTGTGCGTGGAGGCTTTCCGCGTGGACGACTCGTAGGTGGAAGGCGTTGATGCCGGGGGAGCGTTTCAGAGCCAGGTTCAAACGTCGGGCGGCGTCTTCGCAGAACATCAGGTTTTGACCGTTGGCCAACGCGAAGGCTTGTTCGTCGGCGCGTTTTACGGCGGTTTGTACGGCGGTGCCGAGGGCCGCTTCGGCGTCGTTGATGATCGCGATCAGCGGTAAGTCATCCAGATAGTCGTCCAGTCGAAGCCGCATTTTTGCATTGCTCCGTTGGCTGTGAGGCGTTGCGACGATGCCTTTTGTGGAGCCGAGCCAAGTCAACACATCGGCATGTTGCAAAGGCTTGTTGGCGAAGTCATCGACGAATTGCTGCTGAATCAGCTGTCGGGAAAGTGCGGCCGAACACGGACAGGTCGAGGAATAAGGCACGTCGATTTTTAGTTCCACGTGGAACATCGCGTTTTTAAAACGTGCTTCGATGCTCACTGGATAGGTTTTCCAGCCGGCCAATGGACTGACCAGCGCCGGTCTTTTTAGCAGTAAATCGGTGTGAATTTTTAAGTACGCGCTGTTGGACAGACCTTCATGAGTCTCGAGAAAACTTTGCAAAACTTTCCGCAACAAGGCGGGTGTCAGATTTTCTTGCTCGAGCATTTCCAGCGCCAAGTACAGCCGCGACATATGAATCCCGCGCGCCTCTCCATCATCGAGGCTAACGCCGGCGTCGGCTTTTGCACTCAGTCGTTGACCATCGAACAAAACAGGAAGAGCAATGCCGCACATGCCCACCCAGTCGAGTGGCAGGGCTTGGCGTGAGGCCTGCGCGGCGATATCCGGCAGAGTCAGCGCATTCATGAGCAGGTCCATCGTGGGAGTCGATTCTGTATGTTATGTTATTACATTAGAATCAACCATGCCTTTTTTGTGAACAGGCTTTCATCATGCACAGACGTCACTTGCTCAACCTGATCCTGGCCAGCGCGGCCTTCGCTTTACCGTTTGACGTTTCGGCCACACAGATTCGCAATGCGCGGCTCTGGCGTTCGGATGACAAGCTGCGTTTGGTGTTCGATCTGAGCGGGCCGGTGCAATACAAGACGTTTTCCCTGAGCGCTCCCGAACGGCTGATCATCGATCTGAGAGGCGCTAACCTCAGTGGCGACTTTAGTCAGTTGGCGCTCAGCAACACTGTGATTCGCTCGATCCGCTCCGGACAATTTGGTCAGGGTGATACGCGTATCGTCCTTGACCTCAACGGTCCGGTGCAGCTCGCCAGTTTTTTGCTGCCACCACAGGACGGTCAGGGCCATCGACTGGTACTCGATCTGAACACGGCTGCGCCGTTACAAATGGCGGCCGCGCCCGAGGCGGCCATCGACAAGGCACACCCCAAGCGCGACATCATCGTCGTGGTCGACCCAGGTCACGGCGGCAAAGACCCCGGTGCGGTCGGCGCCAAAGGTGAGCGTGAGAAAGACGTGGTGCTGTCCATCGCCCAGCTATTGGCCAAACGGCTGAAACGCGAGAAGGGCTTCGACGTGAAACTGGTGCGCAACGACGACTTCTTCGTCCCGTTGCGCAAGCGTGTGGAGATCGCTCGCAAGCACAACGCCGACATGTTCATCTCGGTGCATGCCGATGCCGCACCGCGTCTCACCGCGTCAGGCGCTTCGGTCTACTGCCTGTCCGAGGGTGGAGCAACCTCGGCGACGGCGCGCTTCATGGCGCAACGTGAGAACGGCGCAGACCTGCTGGGCGCTACCAGCCTGCTCAACCTTAAAGATAAGGACCCGATGCTCGCCGGGGTGATTCTCGACATGTCGATGAACGCGACCATCGCCGCCAGTTTGCAGTTGGGCAGCACGGTGCTCGGCAGTCTGGCGGGCATCACCACATTGCATCAGAAGCGCGTGGAACAAGCGGGATTTGCCGTGCTGAAATCGCCGGATGTGCCGTCGATCCTGGTGGAAACCGGCTTCATCTCCAACGCTCGCGACAGTCAGCGACTGGTCACTGCGCGCCACCAGCAGGCCGTAGCCGATGGCTTGTTCGAAGGATTACAGCGCTACTTCCAGAAAAATCCGCCGGTAAACAGTTACATCGCTTGGCAGCAAGAGCAGAAGAAATCCCAGGCCTAACATCCCGTAATTCGGCTACAGGTGAACTTGCCACTGCTGCCACCGGAACTGGAAAACCGATTGATCGTGGTCCAGCCGACGCGACGGTTGTAGCCGACCCAGGCCTCGCCATCGGAAGCGAGCCCAGTGAAGAACGTGAGTTGTCCGTAGCGACTGTTGGTCTGCGCCCAATGGCGTTTTCCGGCCGCTTCGAAACCCCGCAGATAGATCGTGCTTCCGACGGTGTTGACGCTGTAGGCGTTGCCGTCGCCATCCACGCAGGCCAGCAGATTGGCACTTCGGGTGCATTTGGCCAGGCTCGGGATTTGCGCCCAGGCGTCGACAGCTATCAGCAACGAAACGCTCATCAGCGTTATTTTCAGGGCGACACGCATAGGATTTCTCACGGACCGAACGGGCTCGAGCATCGCGCTCTTTGTCATCGTGGGCAAGAGGAGAGTGGCTTGATTGTGTTGTTATACTATAACATCAGGTTAAGCCCGACACTGCGACCGGGCATCTCTGTGAGGAATACCTGATGCCCAATCGTCTCCCCGTAACCGTCCTGTCGGGCTTTCTCGGCGCTGGCAAAAGTACGCTGCTCAACTACGTGCTGCGCAATCGCGACAACCTGCGCGTCGCCGTGATCGTCAATGATATGAGCGAAATCAACATTGATGGCGGTGAAGTTCAGCGCGATGTCACCCTGAATCGCGCGGAAGAAAAACTGGTGGAGATGAGCAATGGCTGCATCTGCTGCACCTTGCGCGAAGACTTGTTGGAAGAGGTGAGCAAACTCGCCAAGGAGGGTCGCTTTGATTATTTATTGATCGAATCCACCGGCATTTCCGAGCCGCTGCCCGTGGCGGAAACCTTCACCTTCCGCGATGAAGAAGGGCAGAGCCTGGCCGACATCGCCCGGCTCGACACCATGGTCACCGTGGTCGATGGCATGAACTTCCTGCTCGACTATCAGGCCGCCGAAAGCCTCGCATCCCGTGGTGAAACGTTGGGCGAGGAAGACGAACGCTCGATCACCGACCTGTTGATCGAGCAGATCGAATTCGCCGACGTTATTCTGATCAGCAAGATCGACTTGATCAGCAGCAGCGAGCGTCAGGAGCTGATCGCGATCCTTGAGCGGCTTAACGCTCAAGCGGAAATCATCCCGATGGTCATGGGCGAAATTCCCTTGGAGAAGATCCTGAATACCGGTCGTTTCGACTTCGAAAAGGCCGCTCAAGCGCCGGGCTGGTTACAGGAATTGCGTGGCGAACACGTACCGGAAACCGAGGAATACGGCATCGCCTCGACAGCTTACCGAGCACGCCGACCGTTTCATCCACAGCGCTTTTTCAGCTTCATCGACCGCCCGTGGGTGAATGGCAAACTGCTGCGCTCCAAGGGCTTCTTCTGGCTGGCCAGCAAGCACATGGACGCCGGTAGCTGGTCCCAGGCCGGCGGATTGATGCGCCATGGTTTCGCCGGGCGCTGGTGGCGTTTCGTGCCGAAAACCCAGTGGCCGCAGGACGAAGAAAGCACCGCCGGGATCATGGAAAACTGGACCGCAACCACTGGCGATTGCCGCCAGGAACTGGTGTTCATCGGGCAGAACATCGACTTCGCGCAACTCACCAACGAACTCGACAATTGCCTGCTGACCGACGATGAAATGGCGTTAGGCGTCGAGGGCTGGCGACTACTGCCAGATCCATTTGGCCCATGGCATGAAGAGGCGGCAGCCTGATGTTGGCACCCAGTCTGAAACTGCGGCCGATCATTTATCAGGTTCAAGGTGAGACGCCGCAAGCACTGACCCGAATACTGGGCGATGGCGTAAACCTCGCCGTTTGGCGGCGCAAACTGCCGGCGCACATCGCTGATTTCGGGAGTTTGCTGCTGTCCCTCAACGAGCCGTTGGCCGAGTCGCTGGTCCTGGAACTGCCTAGCGATGACACCGAACCCAATCTTCACGGATTAGCCCCAGGTTTCAGCGATCTCGAAGGTTACGAAGGTTTCATCGCCGACGTCTCTTGGCTGGTCAGTGCTTTCGCCTGTTTGCTGGGCGCCAGGCGTGTCGGGCTGCGCTTGCGGGTCCTGGACAAGGCCATGTGCCCGCGTTTCCACGTCGATCACGTGCCGGTACGGCTGATCACCACGTATTGCGGGATCGGCAGCCAGTGGCTGAAGGAAGGGGCGATGGATCGCCGGCAATTGGGAAAACCCGAAGCCGAGCCCCAGGACGACTCGCTGATTGAGCAGATCGCCAGCGGCGAAGTCGCGCTGCTCAAAGGCGAGAAATGGCATGGCAACGAAGGCTTCGGCCTTATTCACCGATCGCCACAGCTTGCGTCCGGTGAGCGGCGGCTGATCCTGACGCTCGACTGGCTGAGCTAGCGGCTCACGGCTTGAGCCAGGTTCCCTGGCTTTGGGCTTCACAAAACGGCTTCAAATACGCTGCATCCGTGGCCACGCCGTAATAGTGAATATCCTGCCGGTAAGGCATATTGGCGACTTGGGCGTTGCTGCACACTCCGAACGCCCCGGTGGGGCATTGGTCGACGTACTGCACCTCGACTTTCTGGCCAGGAAGGTTCGGCTGGCAGAAACCATCGGCGAACAGTTTTTCCGGAATGTTGCGGTTCTGCTGGCAGACTTTCACGTCGAGTCGCGCAGCCGTGCTATGTACCACACAGGCTTGAGCCAGCGCCTCACCCGAAGTGAGCGCCAGGACCAACGACAATCCCATCAACCGCATCCTTACCTCCTCAGAAAACTTCGACCATGTTGCAGAATATTCCCACGCACGTCATTGCTGGCCCCTTGGGTGCCGGCAAGACCAGTCTGATCAAGCACCTGTTGGCGCAGCGGCCGGCGAATGAGCGTTGGGCGGTGCTGATCAACGAGTTCGGCCAGATCGGCCTCGACGCTGCGTTGCTGACCCGGGACGCCGATGGTATCGCACTGGGTGAAGTGGCCGGGGGCTGTTTGTGTTGCGTGAATGGTGCGCCGTTTCAGATCGGCCTCGGGCGTTTACTGCGCAAGGCGCGGCCGGATCGGCTGTTTATCGAACCCTCCGGGCTTGGACATCCGGCGCAATTGCTCAGGCAATTGAGTGAGGCGCCGTGGCAAGGCGTGTTGGCTGTTCAACCCTGCGTCCTGGTGCTGGATGCCCAGGCACTTGCTGCCGGCAAACCGCTGCCGGTGGCGCAACAGGAAGCGCTCAAGAGCGCTGGGTTGTTGCTGATGAATAAAGCCGAAAATATCGACGACGCTGATCGCCAGCGAATCGCCGCACAGTTGCCGGCGCGTCCGTTGTACTGGACGCAGCAAGCCGCATTGCCATTGAGTGAGTTACCAGGGCTTGGGGTTCAGGCTGTAGCGGGTGTGGATAACTTCGTTGCGCCCAAAGGATTGGCACAGCTGCCAGCCATCTGGACCGATCCTGCGCTGCCAATTTGCTTGAGCCAGGAACAGGAGGGCGGCTGGAGTGTTGGGTGGCGGTGGCATCCAAGTCAGACTTTCGACGCGACGCTCGTTGGCCGTTGGCTTGAAAGCCTTGCCTGGCGGCGGGCGAAGCTGGTTATCCACAGCGCCGATGGTTGGGTTTCGGCGAATGCGCTGGAAAACCCGGTGCTGGACTGGCAGCCCAGCGAATGGCGGCGTGATTCGCGCATCGAGCTGATTTTCAGTGAGCCGCAGGATGTTGATTCATTGCAAAGAGATCTAGCCGGCTGCCGGTCGAGTCCGACTTGAATCAAGGACGCCATTTAGTGTGTTCTTGCCGCCACTGGCTCATCTCGATCACCTCAGCGCGCGGTTTCACTACATCGGTCACCGCAGGCGTGTCGTCGAACGGCATCGGGTAGGGCGCCAGCTCAATCTGCGCACTGTGGGCGCCGAACTGGGTGATGGTGCCGTTGTGACGGCTTTCACCGGTCACGGTGAATTCGAAGTTATACACACGGGCGAGGCGCCGTCGGCCATTGGCGTCTTTAATGAACGCAATCTTCTTCAAGGCCACGTTGCCGTCCAGCAGCTCGATTCCGAGCTTTGCGCAATGCAGCTTGACCCGCTCCAGCGCGCGCTCGCGCAAGCCATGGTTGTGCCATAACCACGCGCCACCGGTGGCAAGCAGCATCAGGACGAAGATATTTCCAAGGGTCAGCATCAACACGTTGCTCCAACTAGATAGTGTCAGCTTAACTGCGTCGCCGGTCTGTCGTACAGGCTGCGTTTAGTCGCATACTGCGCGGCTTGAATTTCAATCGTTTGACGGAAAACCCACCGCATGAAACGTACGCCCCATCTGCTCGCCATCCAGTCCCACGTGGTGTTCGGCCACGCTGGCAACAGCGCCGCGGTTTTCCCGATGCAGCGGGTCGGGGTGAATGTCTGGCCGCTCAATACGGTGCAGTTCTCCAACCATACTCAGTATGGCCAGTGGGCCGGTGAAGTGCTGGCGCCGCATCAGATTCCCGACCTGGTCGAAGGCATCGCGGCAATTGGCGAACTGGGCAACTGCGACGCCGTGCTGTCTGGCTATCTCGGCAGTGCTGCCCAGGGTCGGGCGATCCTGACGGGGGTGGCGCGGATCAAGTCGATAAATCCCAAGGCACTGTATCTGTGTGACCCGGTGATGGGCCATCCGGAGAAGGGTTGCAGCGTGCCCGCGGAAGTCAGCGATTTCCTGCTGGAGGAGGCGGCTGCCGTGGCGGACTTCATGTGCCCGAACCAGCTGGAGCTGGACAGCTTTTCGGGGCGCAAGCCGCAATCGTTGTTCGATTGCCTGGCCATGGCGCGAGCGTTGCTGGCGCGTGGTCCAAAGGCTGTGCTGGTCAAGCATCTGAACTATCCCGGTAAACCGGGGGATGTTTTCGAGATGTTGCTGGTGACGGCCGAAGACAGCTGGCATTTGCGCCGTCCGCTGCTGGCGTTCCCGCGTCAGCCGGTGGGTGTCGGCGACCTGACCTCCGGACTGTTTCTGGCTCGCGTACTGTTGGGCGATAGCCTGGTGGCGGCTTTCGAATTCGCCGCGTCGGCGGTGCATGAAGTGCTGCTGGAAACCCAGGCTTGCTCCAGCTATGAGCTGGAACTGGTGCGGGCTCAGGACCGGATTGCCCATCCACGGGTGCGGTTCGAAGCGACACCTCTCAGCCTCTGAGCGGCGTAGACCCCATCGCGAGCAAGCTCGCTCCCACACAGATATTCAGTGGACACAGAAATTGTGTCCGTCGTAGATCACTTGTGGGAGCGAGCTTGCTCGCGATGACTCACTCAAGAACCACATCAAACTGACTGAACAGTTCAGGCGTCGCCCTTGATGTCCTGATAGCGCTTTTCCAGTTCCTGACGAATCTGCCGACGTTGCTGGGCCTGCATGAAGCGGCGTTTGTCTTCGCTGTTCTGCGGTTGCAGTGGCGGGACAGCAGCCGGTTTGCGGTCGTCATCCACTGCGACCATGGTGAAGAAGCAGCTGTTGGTGTGGCGCACCGAGCGCTCGCGGATGTTTTCGGTCACCACCTTGATGCCCACCTCCATGGAGGTGTTGCCGGTGTAATTGACCGAGGCCAGAAAGGTCACCAGTTCGCCGACATGAATCGGCTCGCGGAAAATCACCTGGTCCACCGACAGGGTCACCACGTAGCGGCCGGCATAACGGCTGGCGCACGCGTAGGCCACTTCGTCGAGGTATTTGAGCAAGGTACCGCCGTGGACATTGCCAGAGAAGTTGGCCATGTCGGGGGTCATCAATACCGTCATCGACAGCTGTGCGTTTCCGGGTTCCATAGCGTTCTCACGGTTCAAGGCAGAATTTCGGGAGGGCGGCACCTCTGCGGGTGCCTCGTCAGCTTTTTCAAACCAACAGTTATCGGGACGCCGGGCGGGTGGCTGCCGTCACGCCCGAATCGATCTGTTTCCATATATTGCACCGCCTTTCTGCCGGAAGTCGCGGTGTTACCCTTCAAAAGCCCCCTCTCAAGGGTAATTCCCACGCGGAAAGTGGACTTTTTACCTTGTTCGAACAGACCTTTCCCACATCTGTCGATTGAGCAATGTCACCCAAGGAGCCCACGCCATGCACGCCATCAGCTTCATTCAAGATCTGGCAGTGATCATGTTGATCGCGGGTGTGGTGACCGTGCTGTTTCATCGCTTCAAACAACCTGTGGTACTCGGCTACATCGTCGCCGGCTTCATCATCGGCCCGCACACCCCGCCGTTCAGCCTGATTCACGATGAAGAAACCATCAAGACCCTCGCCGAACTCGGGGTGATTTTCCTGATGTTCTGCCTGGGCCTGGAGTTCAGCCTGCGCAAGCTGTTCAAGGTCGGCGCCACAGCGTTCATTGCGGCGTTCCTGGAAATCATGCTGATGATCTGGATCGGCTACGAGATCGGTCGCTGGTTTGATTGGAACACCATGGACTCGCTGTTCCTCGGCGCGATCCTGGCGATTTCCTCGACCACGATCATCGTTAAGGCGCTCAACGATCTGAAGATGAAGAACGAGCGCTTCGCGCAGCTGATTTTCGGCGTGCTGATCGTTGAAGACATCCTTGGCATCGGCATCATCGCCTTGCTGTCGAGCATCGCGGTCAGCGGCACGGTCAGTTCCGGCGAAGTGTTTTCCACGGTCGGCAAGCTCTCGCTGTTCATGATTGTCGCACTGGTCATCGGCATCCTGTTGGTGCCGCGATTGCTGGCTTACGTGGCGAAGTTCGAAAGCAATGAAATGCTGCTGATCACGGTGTTAGGCCTGTGTTTCGGCTTCTGTTTGCTGGTGGTCAAACTTGAGTACAGCATGGTGCTCGGTGCCTTCCTGATTGGCGCGATCATGGCTGAATCCCGGCAATTGCTGAAAATCGAGCGCTTGATCGAACCGGTTCGCGACCTGTTCAGTGCGATCTTCTTTGTCGCCATCGGGCTGATGCTCGATCCGATGATCCTGCTGCAATATGCATGGCCGATTGCGGTGATCACCGTGGCCGTGGTGCTGGGCAAAATGTTCTCTTGCGGCCTTGGCGCCTTTATCGCTGGCAATGATGGACGCACCTCACTTCGCGTCGGGATGGGGCTTTCGCAGATTGGCGAATTTTCTTTCATCATCGCGGCGCTGGGCATGACGTTGCAGGTCACCAGCAACTTCCTTTACCCGGTCGCTGTAGCCGTCTCGGTGATCACCACGTTGCTGACGCCCTACCTGATCCGCGCGGCTGATCCGCTGTCGGTCAAGCTTGCCGCGGTGATGCCGAAGCGACTGGGCAGGGTATTGGGGATGTACGGCGAATGGCTGCGCAGCATCCAGCCTCAGGGCGAGGGCGCGCTGTTGGCGTCGATGATTCGGCGGATTCTGTTGCAGGTGGGCGTCAATCTGGCGCTGGTGATTGCGATCTTCTTCTCGGGTGCTTTTTTCGCTGAGCGCATGTCCGCTTACCTGCAAGACTGGATCAGCGACCCGAGCTGGCAGAAAGCGTTGATTTGGGGCGGGGCGTTGCTGTTGTCGCTACCGTTCCTGATCGCCGCCTATCGCAAGCTCAAGGCGCTCTCGATGCTGTTAGCGGAGATGGGCGTGAAGCCGGAGATGGCCGGCCGCCACACGCAGCGAGTGCGTCGGGTGATCGCCGAAGTGATCCCGATCCTCTCGCTGCTGGTGATTTTTCTGCTGCTGGCAGCCTTGTCGGCCAGTATTCTGCCGACCAACAAGTTGCTGGTGCTGATCGTCGTCGTCGCGGCCGCTATAGCGGCGCTGCTCTGGCGCTGGTTCATCCGCGTGCACACGCGGATGCAGGTGGCGTTGCTCGAAACACTGGACAACCACAAGGACTCCTCAAGCCACTGAGACCTCTGTAGCAGCTGCCGAAGGCTGCGTTCGACTCGGGCCGCGTTCGGACGCAGCAGTCGTAAACCCGGATGACTCGGTTTTCCTGAAACACCTCGTTGCCTGATATTGCGGCCGCTTCGCAGCCGAACGCAGGCTGCGCCAGCTGCTACAAAGTTGAGGCGTCTCAGCTTTCCAGCCAGACGTCCCGCGCCCAGTGCCACACCGATTCCCAGGTTTCCTCGGCGATCAGCTCTTCTTCGGCCAACCACAGCACCACGGTGCCGTCTTCTTCGACCAGGTAGTAGTTGTCACCGTCCTGGCAGATCGGAATCATGCTGCGATCAACACCCGCATCCCAGGCGTTGGCGGCAACGTCCGGCAGGTAGGTGTGGGATTGCGGGTCGGTAACGGTTACCGGCTCCAGGCTGCCGTAGACGACGTCGCTGACGGTCAGCAAAAACTCTCTGAAGACAAATGGAATGTCGATGAACAGCTGTTCTTCGATTTCCACCAATTGATCTTCGTCGGGCAACTCCAAGGGGACCGGTACCGGTTCGTTGGCTTCACGCAGTTGTTCGATGATTTCTTCCACGTCCGGGATCCTCTTGCTTGATGGCGCGGTTTAGTTGGGGCGGTTTATACAGTAGCTCGCTATAGATGCAACCGCGAAATAGAAAACCCCAGCCAAGGCTGGGGTTTTCATTACAGCATGCTAGGTTCTGTCTGGAACGTGCCTGCGCGTCGATCATACTGCGTTAAAAACAGGCTCGGATGCTCATTGACTAAAGTCAACTCCGCGTCCTCGCCTGTTTTTGCCTTGTCTGATCTTAGCTCGGCACCTTCCAGACAGAACCGGGAAGTATCAGCCGTTCTGGCGGATACCGGCGACCAGCCAAGGCTGGTTCTCGCCCTGCGGACGTTCCATGTTCCAGCTTTCGCTGAACACTTCGCCCTGGTCGAAACGAGAGGTCTTCGACACACCGGTGAAGGTCAGGGTGGCGATGGTCTTGTCGGCACGATCATCCACGCCGTCCAGTTGAACATTGAGGTTATCAATGTAGGTGGACTGGAAACCGTCGCCCAGATCGGCACGTTCGCGCTTGAGGAACTCCAGCAGTTGCGGGGTCACGAACTCGGCGATCTTGTCCATTTCGTTGGCGTCCCAGTGTTGCTGCAGGGACTGGAAGTGGTTGCGGGCTGCTTCAATGAAGTTCTTTTCATTGAACCAGGCCGGAGCGTTGATCACCGGACGAGCGGCAACCGGTGCTGCCGAACCGCCGAAGATCGAACCCATGGCCGCTGGCTTCTGCTCGAACACTTCACGCTGCATCGGTGCGCCAGCTGGAGCCATGTGCTCCTGCTGCTTGCGACGACGAGCGGCGATGAAGCGGAAGATCAGGAAGGCGATGACCGCCATGATCAGGATGTCGAAGATCTGCATGCCCTGGAAGCCGCCGCCCATGAACATGGAGGCCAACAGGCCACCGGCAGCGATACCGGCCAGAGGGCCGAGCCAGCGCGAAGCACCACCGGCCTTGGCAGCGGCGCCCGCGGCACCGGCCGCACCGGCAGTGGCAGCAGCGCCGCCTGCAGCAGAAGAAGGAGCCATTTGGCTGGTCTGGTGAGTCGGCGCAGCGCCGGAGCTCTTGCCGCCACCAAAGCGCTTGGCGTTGGCGTCCAGGCTCATCGTCAGGCCGATGCACAACGCCATGGCGATGCTAAGAAAACGTTTCATAAAGGGAATTCCCATTTGTGGATGGCACGCGCGCCATGTTGCACAGCTGAAGTGTTACTGGCTAGCGGCAGAGTGTTTCGGGCTTTTGCCTGACAGGTTGCGTTCAGCTTCAGTCAGCGCAATAAGGCCTGTTAACTTTGGTCCGTAGGATCGGTGGATAAGTTCTGTAGGAAGGGGCCTAGCGGCGCAGCGCCAGCATGACCACACCGGCTGTAATCAGGCCGATTCCACCCCATTGGCGCAGGTCGAGTTTTTCGCCCAGCAGGATCACGCCGAGCACCGCCACCAGTACCACGCTGAGCTTGTCCACCGGAGCGACCAGTGAGGCCGGCCCCAGTTTCAGTGCGCGGAAGTAGCAGATCCACGAGGCACCGGTGGCCAGTCCCGACAGCAGCAGGAACAGGTAGCTCCTGGCAGAGATCGATCCTAATGACTGATATTGGCCCGTGGCGTACAAAATCAAGGCCAGGCTGACCAAAACCACCACGGTACGCAGTAGGGTGGCGAAGTCGGAGTTGACGTTTTCGATACCGATTTTCGCGAAAATGGCGGTCATGGCGGCAAAGGCTGCCGACAACAGGGCCCAGAATGTCCAGGAAGAAAAGAAGCCTGAGCCCATGTTGTCGCGCCTTATAAGATCAACCTGCTGAGGTCCGGATCGACACAAAACCCTGTGGGAGCGAGCTTGCTCGTGATGAACGATAACGCGGTGTTTCAGACGCACCGCAGCGATCCCAATCGCGAGCAAGCTCGCTCCCACAGAAAAGCTATTAGATAGCCCTAAATCGCTTCCAGCTTCGCGTAACCCAGCATCAGCCACTTGCTGCCTTCGCTGAAGTTCACCTGCACCCGAGCCTGAGCCCCGGCACCTTCGAAGTTCAGGATCACACCGTCGCCAAACACCGAATGCCGTACGGCCTGGCCGAGGCTGAACCCGGTATCCGGGATCTCGCTACCGCCAAACAGGCTGCTGGAGCTCTGCTGCTGGCCACCGCCGAACGGGCGGCTGACACTGTTGGACAGCCGCACTTCCTGGATCAGGCCTTTCGGTACTTCACGTACGAAACGCGACACCTTGTTGTAGGTCTCGCTGCCGTACAGGCGTCGAGTTTCAGCATAGGTCATCACCAGGTTCTGCATCGCCCGAGTGATACCGACGTAGGCCAAACGGCGCTCCTCTTCAAGACGACCCGGTTCTTCGAGGCTCATCTTGTGCGGGAACAGACCTTCTTCCATGCCCACCAGGAACACATAAGGGAATTCCAGACCCTTGGCGCTGTGCAAAGTCATCAACTGAATGCTGTCTTCGTGCTCGTCGGCCTGAGTATCCCCGGCCTCCAGCGACGCGTGACCGAGGAACGCCGCCAATGGCGTCAGGTCTTCATCTTCTTCAGCGTTTTCGAAGTTACGCGCGGCGCTGACCAGTTCCTCAAGGTTTTCTACCCGGGCCTGGCCTTTCTCACCTTTTTCCGCTTCGTGATAGGCGATCAGCCCGGACTGCTCGATGACGGTCTGGGTCATCAGATGCAGTGGCATTTCCATGCACTTGGCGGCGAGGTTCTCGATCAGCTCAATAAATGCGCCCAGCGCGCCGGCGGCACGACCGGTCAGGCCTTTATTAGCCACCAGCAGGCGCATGGCTTCCCACATCGACACATCGCTGTGACGGGCATGGTCGCGGATCGCTTCGACGGTTTTCTCACCGATACCACGGGCCGGGACGTTGATCACCCGCTCCAGCGCTGCATCGTTGCCGCGGCCTTCGAGCAAGCGCAGGTAGGCCATGGCGTTTTTGATTTCTGCCCGTTCGAAGAAGCGCTGACCGCCATAGATGCGGTACGGAATGCGCTCCCGCAACAAGGCTTCTTCCAGAACGCGCGATTGGGCGTTTGAGCGGTACAAAATCGCGATATCGCTGCGGGCCAGGCCGGTTTTCAACGCGCTTTCGATGGTTTCCACCACGTAGCGTGCTTCATCGTGTTCGTTGAACGCGGCGTACAGGTTGATCGCTTCGCCTTCGCCGCCGTCGGTCCACAGCTCTTTGCCCATGCGTCCCGTGTTGTTGGCGATCAGGGCGTTGGCTGCCTTGAGGATGCCGGCGGTGGAGCGGTAGTTCTGCTCCAGACGAATGGTCTCGGCATCCGGAAAGTCGTCGGAATACTGATAAATGTTCTCGATTTTCGCGCCGCGCCAGCCGTAGATCGACTGATCGTCGTCGCCGACCACCATCAGGCTGTCGCCGCCCTTGGCCAGCAGTCGCAACCAGGCGTACTGCACGGCGTTGGTGTCCTGGAACTCGTCCACCAAAATGTGCCGGAAGCGCTTCTGATAGTGCGCCAGCAGGCCCGGATGATCGCGCCACAGATCGAGGGCGCGCAGCAGCAATTCGGAGAAGTCGATCACGCCAGCGCGCAGGCACGCAGCCTCATAGGCTTCATAAATGCTGCGCATGGTCGCCAGGAACAGATCGCCGCTGGCTTGAATGTGTTGCGGACGCAGACCTTCGTCTTTTTGCCCGTTGATGAACCATTGGGCCTGACGGGCCGGCCAGCGTTGCTCGTCCAGGCCCAGCTCGCGGATCACCCGCTTGACCAGTCGTTGCTGGTCGTCGCTGTCGAGAATCTGGAAAGTCTGGCTCAGGCCGGCTTCCTGCCAGTGCGCCCGCAACAAACGGTGCGCCAGGCCGTGGAAGGTGCCGACCCACATGCCGGCCGGGTTGATACCCATCAACTGCTCGATGCGATGGCGCATCTCGGCAGCGGCCTTATTGGTGAAGGTCACCGACAGGATGGAGTGGGGCGAGGCGTTTTCGACCTGGATCAACCAGGCGATACGGTGCACCAGCACTCGGGTTTTACCGGAACCAGCACCGGCCAGGACCAACTGACGACCCACGCGGGCAGCTACGGCCTGGCGTTGGGCATCGTTGAGGGAGTTCAGCAGAAGGGAGAGATCATCGCGCATCGGGGCATTCTAGGGTGCGCCGTCACACCGGGCAAACCGAGCTTTGCATTAGCCGATGAAAGAAGCACGGATGACGACCGGTCGGTCACTGGCTGCAGGCGTTGGCGGGGCTCGCTCCGAGGCTTTTCAGCGGGTATGGGGGGCTGCAGTTTTTGTCGATTTTATGATCTGGAGCAGTTTGGTCCGGGCATTTGCTTGTGTATGCTCCGTCGACGTTTCGGGCTCATGCTCTCCATTATAAGAACAAGAACATTGCCTATGACCCTCAGCACCGACCTGTCGGGCCCCGTTGTGGAGCCTCGGGTTATTCGCAAACAGTACGCCATGGAAATGGCGGTCGAACGCACGCGTCTGCTTTATCAGGGCTCGTTGCTGCCCACGTTATTCATGTTGATCAACGGTCTGGTCTGCGCTGGCTTGCTTTGGAGTCCGCAGCGTTACTTCCTGGTCAGCGTCTGGCTGGTGTGGCTGTTGTCGCTGGTGGCGTTGCGGGTGATTCAAGTCGCGGCCTTCGATTCGGCGATACCCAATCGTCAGGCCCATCCGATCTGGCGCCGCATGTTTTTGCTGGGTTCGGCCATGACCGGCCTGACCCTGGCTGGCGCCGGCATTGCCCTGGTACCCGCCGATAACTTCATTCAACAAGCCTGGGTGTTCGGCCTGATCGGCGCCGCAGCTCTTTCGGCCAGTGTTGCCTACGCGGTCAGCCTGCCGGGGTTCCTGTCCTTTACCTTGCCCTGTTTGTTGCCGGCCATCGGTTATCTGTTCTGGGGCGGCGATGAACAAGATCAGGGCTGGGGCTGGTTCGGCCTGATTTTACTGGGCGCGTTGAGTGTGGTCGCCTGGCAGGTCAATCGGCTCATCGATAGCGGACTGTTGCGGCGCTTTCAGAATCAGGCACTGATCGAACACTTGCAGCAGGCTCAAAGCTGCAGCGACCAGCTCAATCAAAAGCTGGCCAAGGAAATCGACCAGCGCCGTCGTGCCGAAGACGAGCTGCGGCAAATTCAGATCGAGCTGGAAAGCCGAGTTGCCCAGCGCAGCCTAGAGCTGGACGCTGCCAATCAGGCCCTGAGCAAGAGTGAAGCGCGTCTGGCGCTGGCGTTGAAGGCCAGTGAGCTCGGCTTGTGGGACTGGAACCTGCAAACCGACGAAGTCCATCACACCCACGTTCAGGAGCTGTTCGGCCTGGAGCCGGAATTCGTGACGGCGATGCTCCTCCACCTCAAGCCGCGCCTGCACCCCGATGACTTGCCATCGCTCAAGCGCGCGCTGGTCGAGCATTTGAAGGGCCGCAGCGAGGATTACCAAATCGAGTACCGCGTGCGCCACGGCGATGGCCATTGGGTCTGGATCGAGGACCGAGGACGAGCCGTTGAGCGCGGCGAAAATGGCCGAGTGATCCGCATGGTCGGCACCCGTCGCGACATCAGCGTCAGCAAAGGTCTGGAAGAACAGCGGCAATTGGCCGCGACGGTGTTCGAGGCCGCCAGCGAAGGCATTGTGATTTTCGATCCGAATTACGCGCTGATCGCGGTCAATCAGGCCTTCAGTCGAGTCACCGGCTACGACATTGAAGACATGATCGGACGCAACGTGGTCGAGTTGCCATGCAGCCGCGATGCCCGCCGGCACTACGCGGCGATTCATCAGGCGCTGGAGCAGCACGGCAGTTGGCAGGGTGAGCTGGTAGAAACCCGCAAGAATGGCGAGTTGTATCCGCAATGGTTGCAACTGAACGCTGTGCGCGACTCTCGGGGAAATGTAAGCCATATTGTAGGCTTCTTCGCCGATCTATCGGCTCGGCGTGAATCTGAAGAGCGCATGCGTTACCTGACGCATTACGACGAATTGACGGGCCTGGCTAACCGTTCTCTGTTCCGCGAACGGCTAAGCGAGGCCCATCAGCGGGTGCGTCAGGGCGGCTATCGCAGTCTGGCGTTGCTGCACGTCAATCTGGATCGTTTCAAGCTGCTCAATGACAGCCTTGGCCATGAAATCGCCGACCAACTCTTGCAGAAGATGGCCCGGCGGCTGGTCAATGCGTTGCCTGAAGCAGACACCATCGCTCGCTTATCCGGCGATGAGTTTGCCGTGTTGTTCAATGCCTACGGCAACCTGTCGAGCCTGGCGCGGGTGGCGACCCGACTGTCGACCAAGCTGCGCTTGCCGATCACTGTCGAGGGCCATGAACTGGTGGTTAGCGCATCCATGGGCATCAGTATGTTGCCGGACAATGCGCGAGAAATTTCCGCGCTGGTCCATCAGTCAAATATGGCCATGCAGCACGCCAAGCACTTGGGCGGAAATAACTTCCAGTTCTACACCGATAGCCTGCAAGCCAGCACGCTGGAGCGCTTGCAGCTGGAAAATCAGCTGCGTAAAGCCATCGAAGAGAAGCAGCTGAAGGTGTTTTACCAACCGAAGCTGTGCCTCGCCACGGGTCGGTTGAATGCCGCCGAGGCGCTGGTGCGCTGGGATCACCCGACCATGGGCCGTGTGCCGCCGGGGGACTTTATCGGCTTGGCCGAGGAAACCGGGTTGATCGGCCCGATCGGCGAGTTCGTGTTGCGTCAGGCCTGCTGGCAAGCCTGTGAGTGGCAGCGTCAGGGGCTTGAACCAATACGGGTGTCGGTCAATCTGTCGGTGCATCAATTGCGTCAGGGCAAACTGGTCAGCCTGGTGCGTCAGGTGCTGGAAGAAACCGGTCTGGCGCCGCACTACCTCGAGCTGGAACTCACCGAAAGTCAGTTGCTGGACAGCGTCGAGCACATCATCGCGACCTTCCAGCAATTGCGCGATCTGGGCGTGAAACTGGCGATCGATGATTTCGGCACGGGTTATTCATCCCTGAGCTACCTCAAGCGCATCCCCGTGGATTACGTGAAGATCGATCAGGCGTTTATCCGCGGGCTGGGGGAGGGCAGCGAGGATGCGGCGATCACCCGGGCAATCATTGCCATGGCGCACGGCCTGTCGCTCAAAGTGGTGGCTGAGGGTGTGGAGCGGGCAGAGCAGTTGGAGTTTTTGAAAGTCGAGCACTGCGATGAAGTGCAGGGTTATTTGATTAGCCGCCCGGTCGAGGCCGATGGCCTGGCGGCGCTGTTGCGTGCGGACGCGAAACCCTTGTAGGGGCTACATGGAGCGCATGTGGCGTGAAATGGGGACATCGAGTTACGCATTGAGCAGGCAAAAAGCCGATTCATGTAGTATAACTACAAGCGTGCTACATCCCCGGCACCTGCCAATAACAAAGAGTCCAGCCCTTTGAATCTGCTGCAACACATCGCCCAGTCACGCCACCTCTTACGCAAGTCGGAGCTCAAGGTCGCCGACCACGTGCTGCTTGATCCTGCGGCGGTGATGCACAGCTCCATGGCCGACCTGGCCCACAACGTAGGCATCAGCGAACCGACCATCGTGCGGTTCTGTCGCGCCATCGGTTGCTCCGGTTTCCAGGACTTGAAGCTGAAGCTGGCACAGAGCCTGGCTGCCGGCGCGAGCTTCGGGCAGTTTGCGATTCATGAAGACGACTCGGTCGCTGACTACAGCCTGAAAATCTTCGACACCACCCTGCACACGCTGATGGAGGTTCGCGAGAAGCTTGATCCGGTGGAGTTGCAGCGTGCTGTGTCGCTCATGTCGCAGGCCCAGCGGGTCGAGTTCTATGGCTTTGGCGCGTCGGGTGCTGTGGCGGCCGATGCCCAGCACAAGTTCTTCCGTTTGTTGCTGACGGCGGCGGCGTATTCCGACCCGCACATGCAGGCGATGTCGGCGGTCACGTTGAAACCGACCGACGTGGCGATCTGTATTTCCCAGTCCGGGCGTTCCAAAGATTTGTTGATCACCGCCAATCTGGTGCGCGAAAGCGGCGCTTCGCTGATTACCTTGTGCCCGAGCCAGACACCGTTGGCGGAACTGTCGACCGTCAACCTGGCGATCGATGTGCACGAAGACACTGAGATCTATACGCCGCTGACCTCGCGCATCGCCCACCTGGTGGTGATCGATGTGTTGGCGATGGGCGTGGCCATGGCGCGCGGGCCGAGCCTGGTCAATCACCTCAAGAGCGTCAAGCGCAGCCTGCGTAGCTTGCGGTTGTCGCCTAAATCGGTAAAAGCGCTGGACGATTAAAGTCAAAAGATCGCAGCCTTCGGCAACTCCTACATGGGAATGTGTACATCTGTAGGAGCTGCCGAAGGCTGCGATCTTTGCTTTTTGGGTTCACATCACTCGGCAAGGTTCATCTCCCTGTAACCCGTCCGCCGCCAAACCGTCATCCCTCGCGCCTATCTTGAAACTCCCGTAATCGCCTTGGGAGACTCGAAATGGCCCAGCCCTACGAAGAACGCAACAGCGCCGCCAGAACCCGTCGTCAGCAGGAAGACCAGCGCCGCATGGAATTTCGCCGCGCTATCGAAGATCGCTGCGAACGTCGCCAACTGCTGGCCGAGATCGGTGATTTCCCTGAGCTGGAGCTCAACTACTGGCAGGCGGCACCGGCAACTTCGCGTCGAAACGCTCAACCAGCGCGCTGATCTGCACCCGCTCACTGCGAATAAACGCAAGGAACGCGTGCGCCACCGGTGACAGCCGTTTCGCTTTGGCCTGCACCAGGCACCAACTGCGATACAACGGCAGCTCTTCGACCGGCAGCTCTATGAGAGCGCCGGTCGCCAACTCAAGGTTCAGGGCGTGGCGCGTCAATAGCGCCAGGCCCAGACCCGCCCGTACGCATTCACGCTGGGCTTCGGCCGACGCCACCTCCTGGGTTTGCGTGAAGTGCACGCGCTTCTCCTTGAAATACTCCTCGCAAGCCAGTCGCGTGCCGGAACCCGGCTCACGCAACAGCAGCGTATAAGGCTCCAGATCCTGCAAGCGCAGTGGTCCCATATGGGACAGCGGATGATCCGGCGGCGCCACGGCCACAATTGGATTGTTGAGAAACGGCAGAAACTCCAACCCCATGTCTTGCGGCACCATCGACATGATCACCAAATCATCGCGGTTGTCCGACAGGCGTCGAATCACTTGTCCGCGGTTAACCACCGTCAGGTGCAGGTTTACTTCAGGATGCTGGCGCTTGAACGCGGCAAACAGGTGCGGCACGAAATACTTGGCGCTGGATTCCACCGCCAGTTTCAGCTGCCCTTGTAGTGAGCCCTGCATGTCAGAAAGCTGCATGTCGAGGTTTTCCAAGCGCCCGAAAATGTCGCGGCTGGCGCGTTGAAGAGCTTCGGCGGCCTCGGTCATGTAGAGCTTTTTGCCGACGTAATCGAACAAAGGCTGACCAATCAGCTCTTCAAGTTGACGAATCTGTAGGCTCACGGCAGGTTGTGTGAGAGACATTTCATCGGCTGCGCGGCTGTAGGACCGCAAATCACAGACCTCATTGAAGATCTGTAATTGACGCAATGTCATACGCATCAGGGACTTACGCATTTTATGGGCGCTCTCACCGCAGGCTGATGCGTCAACTATAAGTCTTTACTTATGGCTGACCCAATAATTAATCATTTTTGTTAATCCCTTGTGGGGGCTAGTGTGGTGCTGCGACTGAATTGAAACATTTGGTCACGCGTCGACCTGGTCTAACAGGTCGTGGGTACCACCGGCTCAAGGGAACCTCCAAGTGATAAAAAAGATCCTGATCGCCAACCGTGGTGAGATTGCCGTACGAATCGTACGTGCCTGCGCCGAGATGGGCATTCGCTCGGTCGCGATCTATTCCGACGCCGACCGCCATGCGTTGCATGTGAAGCGCGCGGACGAGGCCCACAGCATCGGTGCCGAGCCACTGGCCGGTTACCTGAATGCGCGCAAGCTGGTGAATCTGGCGGTAGAAACCGGTTGCGATGCGCTGCACCCCGGCTACGGCTTCCTCTCGGAAAACGCTGAACTGGCAGATATCTGCGCAGAGCGCGGCATCAAGTTCATCGGTCCATCGGCTGAAGTGATTCGCCGCATGGGCGACAAGACCGAAGCCCGTCGCAGCATGATCAAGGCTGGCGTACCCGTCACCCCGGGGACCGAAGGCAACGTCGCGGATATTGCGGAAGCCTTGATCGAAGGCGACCGCATCGGTTATCCGGTGATGCTCAAGGCGACTTCCGGTGGTGGTGGCCGTGGTATCCGTCGCTGCGACAGCCGGGAAGAACTTGAACAAGCATTCCCTCGGGTTATTTCCGAAGCCACCAAGGCCTTCGGTTCCGCGGAAGTGTTCCTGGAAAAATGCATCGTCAATCCGAAACACATCGAAGCGCAGATCCTCGGCGACAGCTTCGGCAACGTGGTGCACCTGTTCGAACGTGACTGCTCGATCCAGCGTCGCAACCAGAAGCTCATCGAGATCGCCCCGAGCCCGCAACTGACCCCTGAACAGCGCGCCTACATCGGCGACCTGTCGGTGCGGGCAGCCAAGGCCGTGGGTTACGAGAACGCCGGCACCGTGGAGTTCCTGCTCGCCGAGGGCGAGGTGTACTTCATGGAGATGAATACCCGGGTGCAGGTGGAACACACCATCACCGAAGAAATCACCGGCATCGACATCGTTCGCGAGCAGATTCGCATCGCCTCCGGTCTGCCGCTTTCGGTGAAACAGGAAGACATCCAGCACCGCGGTTTCGCGCTGCAATTCCGGATCAACGCCGAAGACCCGAAAAACAATTTCCTGCCGAGCTTTGGCAAGATCACCCGTTATTACGCGCCCGGCGGCCCCGGCGTGCGTACCGACACGGCGATCTACACCGGTTACACCATTCCGCCGTTCTACGACTCCATGTGCCTGAAACTGGTGGTCTGGGCGCTGACCTGGGAAGAGGCGATGGACCGTGGCTTGCGCGCCCTCGACGACATGCGTCTGCAAGGGGTCAAGACCACCGCCGCGTACTACCAGGAAATCCTGCGTAACCCAGAATTCCGTAGCGGCCAGTTCAACACCAGCTTCGTTGAAAGCCACCCTGAACTGACCAACTACTCGATCAAGCGCAAACCCGAAGAGCTGGCCCTGGCCATCGCCGCCGCCATCGCCGCCCACGCAGGCCTGTGAGGAATATTCCAATGACTAAGAAAATCCACGTTACCGACACAATCCTGCGCGACGCCCACCAATCGCTGCTCGCGACTCGCATGCGCACCGAAGACATGCTGCCGATCTGCGACAAGCTCGACAAAGTCGGCTACTGGTCGCTGGAATGCTGGGGCGGCGCGACCTTCGACGCCTGCGTACGTTTCCTCAAAGAAGACCCGTGGGAGCGCCTGCGCCAACTGCGCGCGGCGCTGCCTAACACTCGCCTGCAAATGCTTCTGCGTGGTCAGAACCTGCTGGGCTACCGCCACTACAGCGACGATGTGGTCAAAGCCTTCGTCGCCAAGGCCGCGGTCAACGGCATCGACGTGTTCCGCATCTTCGACGCGATGAACGACGTGCGTAACCTGCGAGTCGCCATCGAAGCGGTGAAAGCTGCTGGCAAACACGCTCAAGGCACCATCGCTTACACCACCAGCCCGGTGCACACCATCGAGGCGTTCGTGGCGCAAGCCAAGCAGATGGAAGCCATGGGTTGCGACTCGGTGGCGATCAAGGACATGGCCGGCCTGCTGACGCCGTACGCCACTGGCGAGTTGGTCAAAGCGTTGAAATCCGAGCAATCGCTGCCCGTGTTCATTCACTCGCACGATACCGCTGGCATGGCAACGATGTGCCAACTGAAGGCCATCGAGAACGGCGCCGATCACATCGACACCGCGATCTCCAGCTTTGCCTCCGGCACCAGCCATCCGGGCACCGAATCGATGGTCGCCGCCCTTAAAGGCAGCGAGTTCGACACCGGCCTGAACCTGGAACTGCTGCAAGAGATTGGCTTGTACTTCTACGCCGTGCGCAAGAAGTACCACCAGTTCGAAAGCGAGTTCACCGCCGTCGATACCCGCGTTCAAGTCAACCAGGTCCCGGGCGGGATGATTTCCAACCTGGCCAACCAGTTGAAAGAGCAGGGCGCTCTGAACCGCATGGCCGAAGTGCTGGCCGAAATCCCGCGCGTTCGTGAAGACCTCGGCTTCCCTCCGCTGGTGACCCCGACCTCGCAGATCGTTGGCACCCAGGCGTTCTTCAACGTGCTGGCCGGAGAGCGCTACAAGACCATCACCAACGAAGTGAAGCTTTACCTGCAAGGCGGCTATGGCAAAGCGCCGGGCACCGTGAACGAAAAACTGCGTCGCCAGGCCATTGGCAGCGAAGAAGTGATCGACGTGCGTCCGGCCGACCTGCTCAAGCCGGAGATGACCAAACTGCGTGCCGAAATCGGCACCGTGGCCAAGTCTGAAGAAGACGTGCTGACCTACGCCATGTTCCCGGACATCGGTCGCAAGTTCCTCGAAGAACGTGCTGCCGGCACCCTGACTCCAGAAGTGCTGCTACCGATTCCTGAAGCCGGCGGCGTGACCTCGGCTGGTGGCGAAGGCGTGCCGACCGAGTTCGTCATCGACGTTCACGGCGAAACCTACCGCGTCGACATCACCGGTGTCGGCGTCAAGGCCGAAGGCAAGCGTCACTTCTACCTGTCTATCGACGGCATGCCGGAAGAAGTGGTGTTCGAGCCGCTCAACGAATTCGTCAGCGGCGGCAGCAGCAAGCGCAAGCAAGCCACTGCACCGGGCCACGTCAGCACCACCATGCCGGGCAACATCGTCGATGTGCTGGTCAAGGAAGGCGATACCGTGAAAGCCGGCCAGGCCGTGCTGATCACCGAAGCGATGAAGATGGAAACCGAAGTCCAGGCGGCCATCGCCGGCAAAGTCACCGCCATCCACGTGGTCAAGGGCGACCGGGTGAACCCGGGCGAAATCCTGATCGAGATCGAAGGCTGAGTTAACAGCATCGATATACCGCTTTAAACCTCGGGGGGGCATGTGCTCCCCTTTTTTTCGCCCGGAATTCAGGGTGAAACGCTTCCCTGAAAACGCCTCCGCTCCCACAGGTATCGAGTCGAGTCAGTGAGATTGGCGTGGGTTCATCAGAACGCCATTCGCCACTGACCCGTCACGCCGTGGTTTCGGCTGTCGGTGCCGATCTCGCCAGTGAGACCGACGCCCAGGGTGTGTTTTGCTGACAATCCAAGGTCCAGCCCTGCATCGACCAGCAGACTGTCACGATCCAGCGGCGCACCGGAAACGGTGAAGTTTTTTCCGCCCGTCACCAATTGTTGGCGGGTATCGCTGTAGACGTCCCCGTAAGTGTGTTTCCAGCCGGCACTGAACCGTGGCGTCAGTTGCATGCCGTTATCCAGAGTGTTGAGCTTCGCCAGCCGCAGGCCGAATGTGCTGTTCATGTTGGTCTGGGTTTGACCGTGTACCTTCAGCGCCGCTGCGCCGCCTTTTTCCGTGTAAGTGTCGCGCTGATAGCGCTGGTAGCCCAGGCTGGCAAACGGTTCGATGCTGACGTTCGCCTGGCCCAGGTTGTAACCCAATTCCGCAAAGGCCTGCTGGGTGTTGGCATCGTAACGGCCTTCGGGGCGGTCGCTGAAACCTTTGAAGGCAACCCGGCGTTTAGTGCTGCCGTCGTGGCTGCTATAGGTCGCGCCCAGGCGCAGTGACATTGGTCCGTTTTGACGTAGGGCATAAGCTCCCAAATGCCAGCTGTCGAGATCGCCGTCGAGTCCGCGGCTGTCCAGGCGCGTTTCGGATTTCCCGCTCATCACCCCGATGCGCCATTCCTCATCGATGCCCCAATCAGCTCCCAGTACCAGGCCGTGGGTTGTGTGTTTCAGAGCGTCGTAGTCGCGATCCAGCGTCCCACCGTGACCCAGCGCTTGCAGCCAGACTCGGCCATTGTCTTCGCTGCCGGTGGCCAGGCGTGGTGCATTGTTTCGTCTGCCAGTCTTGCCGTAGGCATTGGCACTATCCAGCTGCCGCATGGCCGAGAGCAGGGTTGCGCTCACCGGACTGTCACTGCTCAGGGTCGCCTTGGCGAGGTTGGCGTTCTGGCTGCCGTCCAACTGGTCGATGGCCAGGGAGGCTGTTTCGGTGGTGGAGGCGAGCAGGGCGGTGACGGCGGCGTTGGCGGTATTAATAGGTGTCTGCGCCGTCGGACTGGCTTTGGGCTCTTCAATACTGCGGGCGAGTTCCCGACCGTTTTCGTTGGTCGCGAGATTCTCGAAAGGCACTTCGTTGCGAGCGTAGGTCAGGCGGACGGCCTTTTCGTCACTGTAGTCCGGGGTAGCCTTCATGAACGCCAGATTGCTGTCGACTCGACTGAATGTTCCTTCGACCCGCTCTGCGGAAATTACCGTGTGATTAAGGGGTTGTGCGTAGTCGCCTGGCAGAGCTGTAACCAGTAACGACGCGCCACCAAGCTTGGCGATTCCCTCGACGAAAATAGTCTGTGAAGTATCAGCCTTATCCGTTACTTCGTAGGCGAGTGTGGCGCTTTCGCTAAGCGTAAGATCCCCTCTAATGGAAGGAGCCCCCAAATTTTCACTGACCAGTAACTGACCGTCCACGTGCAAGCCGCCTACATTGCCGTAGCCGCCGTAGGTGCCTCCGTTATCAACGTACACAGTGCCTTTTATAGCGCCTAGGTTAAATAGCGTAGCGTCTTTCCTTACTTCGGCACCTTCATGGAAGTCGTTGCTGCCATTTAATGTCCATGCGCCTTTCGCGACCCGCAGGGCAGCAAAATTGGTTGTGTCTCCTACTGTGCCGCCGTCTACGGAATTAAGGAGTAGCCCGTTGACTCCGTTGCCGCCATCAAGTTCTCCATCCCATCGGGCGCCTCTGTTGATGACCAGAAGGTCATCCGCGTCGCCCAATACCAGCGAGACGCCGTCGATGGTTTGGAGTGGCTCTGAAATGAGGGTGTGTTGAGTGGTGTAGTCGTTCTGGAACTGAACGAACGGGTCTACCTCCGCAGGAGCGGATACTACTTCGGAAGCGGTGGGCTCGGGAAAGTTAAGAGACTCATAGAAGGCCTCATCGAAGTCGACTGCAACGGTGGCAAGCGGTTCAGTTGTTACTGGCCGAACTGTCTGCCCCTCACCCGACCCGTTTGTGGCCCGGGCAGCATTTTCACGTGGACCGATGAACTCCTTGATCGCGAAAAGATCATCGAAGCGCTCATTGGGCTTGGCGGTTTTTTTACGAGGTTTGGTGGTCGGCGCGTCGGAATTGACTTGAGGCTCCGGTTGCTGTGCCATGGAGACTTCTATGCAACCCACTGCAAGCGCAATGGCCAGCGCCAGGTGTTTTGGTCGGTATTTGTGTTGAACGGGCATCGAGTACGGCCTCTTTTGAAAGGAGGCCAACTCTAAGAGAGAGGCTATAGGTGCCGATGTCAGCTGCTTCCGGTGGGCTTGCGGGGGTTGTCAGAAGGTTGTGTAGAAAATTGCCAGCCTCCTGAGGAAGGTTGTTTTTACCCGTTCGGACTGACGCTTTTTCTTACAACAAATCGAGACATGGTCGGCTATCGCAATTCGGAAACTCATCTGCCTTTCGCTAACTACGGCTCAAATACGCCTTCCCATAATGCCGCTCCATCCTCGCCTGAATCAGCTCCAACCCAATCGACATCACCCAATAAATCACCGCCGCCGTCGTGAGCATTTCGATGTAGCGATAGCTCGAGCGCCCATACGATTGCGCCAGAAACATCACCTCCCAAACCCCCATCACCGAGATCAGCGACGAGTCTTTGAGCATCGAGATGAATTGGTTGGTGGTCGGCGGGATGATGGTGCGCATGGCCTGGGGCAGGGTGACGCGCCAGAAGATCACGGTTTCGCGCATGCCCAGGGCCAGGGATGCTTCGCGTTGGCCGTGGGGGACGCCGAGGATGCCGGCGCGGAAGATTTCGCTGAGGTAAGCGCCGTAGTTGAGCGACAGGGCGATGATGCCGGCGGCGATTGCGCCCGGGACGATGCCAAGTTGTGGCAGGCCGAGGTAGATCAGCAGGATCTGGATCAGTAGCGGTGTGCCACGAAAGAACGAGGCATAGAAGCTCGCAATGCCGAAGGCCACGGCGCTTTTCGACAGTCGTGCCAGGGCAGTGATGAAGCCCAGCAGCGAGGAGGTCACGATCGAACACAGGCACAAGAACAACGTCAGCACCGCGCCCTGCAAGAAGCCGTTGGGCGCCAGGTGCAGGCCGATCAGGTTCGGCAGTTTGTCGAGGATGATCGAGAACTTCAGGTCGAAGCTCAGGAAGAAGCTGGCGAACAACCCGAGCATCGCTGCCCAGGTCAGGTACAGCCGCGTGCGGAATCCGAAGATCCGTTGCAGCCGCGACTCAGCCACCGGTTGCGGCGGCTGGGGAGGTTTTGGGAAAGAAGTCATTTGCTGATGTCGGCGCCGATCCATTTTTGCGAAAGCTTGCTCAGGGTGCCGTCCTGTTTCAGCTGAGCGAAGACGTCACGCACTTTGGCGTCCCACTGGGCGTCGCCTTTTTCAATGGCCACCGAGTTTGGCTCCGAGTACAGCGGCTCGCCGGCGAGCTTGAAGCGTTTGTCTTCGGTCAGGCGCGGTTGCGCGGTGACAAGGTTGGTGAGGATCGCATCCAGCCGCACGCCAGCGCCCAGGCCAAGGTCCTGGAAGGCGACATTGTCGGTGTCATACGGCGCGATCTGCACATCTTCGAACGGGTACTGCAATTGAGTGTCTTCGGCGCCTTCGATCACCAGGTTCTTGTTCAGGTAGCTTTCGTAGCTGGAGGCGCTGGTGAGGCCGACTTTTTTGCCGCTCAGGTCTTTGGCGCTGTGGATGCTGTCGTCCTTGGCGTTGACCACGATCACCGCTGGCGAGGCGTAGTACTCGACCGGGAAGTCGAAGACCTCGGCACGGGCCTTGCTCGGGGTCATGGAGCAGATGCAGATGTCATAGCGCCCACTCCAGCGGCCGGCCGCGATCACGTCCCAGGACGGGGTTTCGAGGCGCAGTTTGACGCCCAGTTTGTCTGCCACGGCCTTGGCCACGTCGACGTCGAAGCCATCGAGCTGGTTCTGATCATTGAGGAACGAGAAGGGTGGGTAGCTTTCCATCAACACGCCCACGAGCTCTTTCTTTTTTTCGACGCGATCCAGCGTGGCGCCGCCAAAGGCTTGGGTGGAGGCAGCCAGAATCGTCAGGCCCAGGGCCAGTAGCGGTTGGAATTTCACAGTCGATCCCTGATAAAAAAGAGGTTGTTATTAACCGGATGGTGCGTATTAAATAGTTATAAGAGCGACTCTGATAGTGAGTTATTTTCATAAGCTTATGAGTGAAAAGCATATGGGCGCAGCAAGCACAGTAATTCTGGATGGCGGCATGGGTCGTGAGTTGCAGCGTCGAGGCGCGCCGTTCAGACAGCCCGAGTGGTCGGCGCTGGCCTTGAGCGAAGCGCCGCAAGCGGTAGAGGCGGTGCACTCGGCTTATATCGAAAGCGGTGCCAACGTGATTACCTGCAACAGTTACGCGGTGGTGCCGTTTCACATTGGCGAAGAACGTTTTGCCGCAGAAGGGCAGGCGCTCGCGGCGTTGGCCGGTGAGCTGGCTCGGCGCGCTGTAGAGGCTTCGGGCAAAGCGGTGCGTGTGGCCGGCTCATTGCCGCCGCTGTTTGGGTCCTATCGTCCGGACCTTTTCGATGCTGCTCGGGCGACTGAGTTGTTGGCGCCGCTGGTGAAGGGTCTGGCACCTCATGTCGATCTATGGCTGGCGGAAACCCAGAGTTCGATCGTTGAAGCGCGAGCGATCCATGCCGGTCTGCCAACAGACGGCAAGCCGTTCTGGCTGTCGTTTACCCTGAAGGATGAGGACACGGACGAAGTGCCGCGCTTGCGTTCGGGTGAGTCGGTGGCTGAAGCCGCAGCCGTGGCGGCTGAGCTGGGCGTCGAGACGTTGCTGTTCAACTGCAGCCAGCCGGAAGTGATCGGTGCTGCGATTGATGCCGCGCGGGAAACCTTTGAGCGTTTGGGGGTGAAGATTCACATCGGCGCGTACGCCAATGCCTTCCCGCCGCAACCGAAAGAGGCCACGGCCAACGACGGTCTGGACCCGTTGCGTGACGATCTCGATCCGCCGGGTTACTTGCAGTGGGCGGCGGATTGGAAAGAACGCGGCGCCAGTCATTTGGGCGGTTGTTGCGGGATCGGGCCGGAGCACATTGCAGTGTTGACGCAAAAGTTGGCGTAGAAAGATCAAAAGATCGCAGCCTTCGGCAGCTCCTACATGGGATCGCCTTCCAAAGTAGGAGCTGCCGAAGGCTGCGATCTTTTGCTGCTGGAACTTTACCCGCGGCACTCGGCCAACGTTTTCACCTGCCCCGAATCCGTCTGGTTCTCATCGGACAGCCAGCGCTCAAACCCTGCCCCGATCGCTGGCCATTCCGAGTCCAGAATCGAATACCACGCCGTATCCCGGTTCTGACCCTTGACCACCATGTGCTGGCGAAACACCCCTTCAAAGCTGAACCCCAGCCGCTCGGCCGCGTACTTGGAGCGGGCGTTGCCGTTGTTGCACTTCCACTCCAGCCGCCGATATCCCAGCGCAAAGGATTCCTTGGCCAGCAGGTAAACCGCCTCTGTACTTTTCGGCGAGCGCTGCATCGGCGCGCCAAACGTGACATGGCCGATCTCGATCCGACCTTGTGAAGGAACAATCGACATCAAACTGAGGATGCCCTGCACATCGCCGCTGGCACGGTCGATCACGCTGAAGAAATACGGGTCGCTATTGGCCGCATGGTTGTTCAGCCAATCGTTGAACGCGCTGCGCTCCGGGAAAGGACCGTATGGCAAATAGTCCCAGAGTTTTGGGTCGGCACCCGGTCCTTGCAGAGCCTCCCACAAACCGTCGGCGTGACACGCCGGGTCGAGTTTTTCCAGGCGGATGAAACGCCCTTCGAGGGTTTGAACCGACGGTGCCGGAACGCCTTTCCAGTCGGCGAGTGAAATCGACATGCTGCTCTCCTTGAACCTTAAATGGCTTTGCGAAACTGGATGAAACCGGGGCGTTCGGCAATGCGCTCATAGAGCTGAATCGCAGTGGCATTGGTTTCGTGGGTCAGCCAGTGGACCTTGCAGCAACCGTCCTCTTTGGCTGTCGCGTAAACGAATTCGATCAACTGTCGGCCGACGCCAGTGCCGCGGGTTTCAGGCGTTACCAACAGGTCTTGCAGGTAGCAGGAGTTTTCGATGCTCCAGTTCGAACGATGGTAGATGAAGTGCACCATGCCCACCGCTTTGCCATCGGCCCAGGCCAGCGCGGCATGGGTCGGTTCGCTCGGGTCGAGCATGCGCTGCCAAGTGCTTTGGGTGACGGCCTCAGGCAGTTCGGTGTTGTAGAAACGCAGGTACGCTTGCCACAAGGGCAACCAGGCGGCGTGGTCGTCGGCGGTGACCTGGCGGATGTCGATCTGACTCATGTTCATTCCTTAACGCATCAAGTGGGCGAGGGCCTGGTCGTGCACATCAGGGCTGGCGGCAAGCCCCTCGCGCACACCGGCGATGTCTGCAGCGTTGCGGTTCTGGCTGAGCTTGCGTTTGCCTTCCAGGCGCTGGATCGGCAAGGCAAAACCGACGATGGCCTTGAGCATCCCATCAATGTAGTCGGCGGGGGCATCGGCGACTTTCCAAGGACTGGCACGACCCGCTTCATGACGATCAGTCAGCGCGCTGACCAGAGTGCGCAGGCGATCGGCGTCGGTGAACACTTCGGCCGTGCCGTAGGCATGCACGGCGACGTAGTTCCAGGTCGGCACGACTTTGCCGTGCTCGGCTTTGCTCGGGTAAAACCCCGGGCTGACATAAGCGTCGGCACCGGCAAAAATCACCAGGGCTTCGGCGCCGTTCTGCAATTCCCGCCATTGCGGATTGGCCTTGGCGAAGTGTCCATAAAGGGTGCCATTCGGGCCTTGGTCTGAACTCAACAGCAGCGGCAAATGGCTGGCTTGCAGACCTTGCTCCCCGTGTGTGACCAACACCGCGAGGCGGGTGCCGAGTATCTGCTGGTGCAGTTCATGCAAATCATCTATGGCAAAGCTGCTTGGCGTGTACATGGAGATTTTCCTTGGCGAATGCCTGCATCCTAGGCAGGCTATTGGTCTGTTGTAAGAGCCATTAGCGACCAATTTCATAGGTCCATTGCCATGACCAGCGAGCCACTGTCCTTGTCATTCAACCCGGCGGGTATCGAACTCGATCGCCGTCAGGGTTTGAGTCGTCAACTCTATCAAGCCTTGCGAGTGCGAGTGCTCGACGGTCGGCTGGCCAGCGGTACGCGATTACCGGCCAGTCGCGATCTGGCGGCGGCGTTGTCAATTTCCCGAAACAGCGTGGTCCGGGCCTACGATCAGCTCTACGCCGAGGGCTTTATTGAAGGGCGTGTGGGTGACGGGACGTATGTCGCGCAATTGCCTCAATCAGTGTTGCCGGTGAAAAAACCATCCACAAAAGTATCCACAGGGTTGTCAACAGGGTTACCCACAGCCTTATCCACAAATTGGCTGGATTTACCTGTGGTTTCATCCAGCAAAGTTATCCACAGCGGTGCGCTGGGACGCGTGGAAAAGAACCATTTGGCCTTGCCACCGAGTGGTCCGCCTCGTGCGTTTCGGGTCGGTGTACCGGCGTTCGATCTGTTTCCTTTCGAGGTTTGGGCCAAGCTGAATGCGGCTTTTTGGCGTAAACCGGATCTCCAGCAACTGTGTTACGGCGATCCAGCAGGCGACGCGCGCTTGCGCGGCCTGATTGCCGCGTATTTGCGCAGCTCGCGGGGGATGCAGTGCACGGCTGAGCAAATAGTGATCACCAGTGGCGCACAGCAGGGGATTAGCCTTTGTGCACAGCTGCTGGTAGAGCCCGGCGATGGCGTGGCGATCGAGAATCCGGGGTATCGGGCGGCGGGTCATGCGTTCGCCGTAGCCGGTGCGCGATTGCACGGGGTGGCGGTGGACAGCGAGGGCATCGACTGCAGCGAATTGAATGGGCTCAACGATTGTCGACTGGCCTATGTCACGCCGTCGCATCAGTACCCGACCGGGGTGGTGATGAGTCTGGCGCGGCGGCTGGAGTTGTTGGCCTGGGCCGAGCGAACCGAGGGGTGGATCGTCGAAGACGATTACGACGGCGAATATCGTTACAGCGGCGCGCCACTGGCACCGCTGGCTGCGCTTGATCGTCACGGGCGGGTGCTCTACGTCGGCACTTTCGGCAAAGTGGCTTTTCCGGCATTGCGCCTGGGCTATCTGGTGCTGCCACCGGCATTGGTAGACGCTTTCGCCCAGCGTCGCGCGGTCGATGTGCGCCATTCCGAGGTGAGCACCCAGGCCGTCATGGCCGAGTTCATGGCGGCCGGGCATTTCCAGCGGCATATCCGCCGCATGCGCCGCGCCGCGTTGAGTCGTCGCAATACGCTTCTGGCCAACTGGCCCTCGGACATTCCCGGGGTTGGCAGCCTGCCGAGTGTGGCGGCAGGGCTGCATTTGACGGTTTCGGTCGAGAGCCTGGCCCGCGAGTCTGAGCTGGTGGCCCAAGCGGAAGCGGTGGGTGTCGAGATCAATGCTTTGAGCAGTTATTGGCTGCCGGACTCGACCCGGCCAGCGGATCAGCGTGCCGGGTTGGTATTGGGCTTCGCTGCGGTGCCGGAGGCTGATATTGAGTCGGCGCTGATGCGGTTGCGTTCTGTTTGGTGTCGCTGATCAGCCGGTCGGTTATGGATTTGAGCACAGCAATCTTTGTGGGAGCAAGCTCGCTCCCACAGGTTCTGTGCTTTAACTGACTGGCATACGCATCAAGTCCCGGACTTGATCTTGGTCCAGGCTCGGGTCCGCGCTCGTTCGGCATCACGGGGCAGCGGTTGCAGGGTGTAGAGCGTACTCATCGCTGTTTCGGTCGGGTACAGATTCGGGTTGTTGCGGATCGCCGGGTCGACCATTTCGGTGGCGTCCTTGTTCGGGTTCGGGTAGCCGACGAAGTCGCTGACCGGTGCAATCACCTGCGGCTGCAACAAGTAGTTGATGAAGGTGTAGGCGTCTTCCGGGTTCTTCGCGCCTTTGGGGATCGAGAGCATGTCGAACCAGATCGGCGCGCCTTCTTTCGGCAGGCGCATGTCGACGATCACGCCGTTCTTGGCTTCCTTGGCGCGGTTCGCTGCCTGGGAGAAGCTGCCGGAGTAACCGACTGCGACACAGATGTCACCGTTGGCGATGTCGGCCATGTACTTCGAAGAATGGAAGTAGGTGACATACGGACGGATCTTCATCAACAGCGCTTCAGCCTTTTCGTAGTCCGCAGGCTTCTTGCTGTTGGGGTCCAGGCCCAGGTGTTGCAGGGCCAGTGGCAGGATCTCCGATGGCGAGTCGAGCAGGGCTACGCCGCACTGCTTGAGCTTGCTGATGTTCTCTTCCTTGAAGATCAGGTCCCAGCTGTCCACCGGTGCGTTGGCGCCCAGCGCAGCCTTGATTTTGTCCGGGTTGAAGCCGATCAGGATGGTGCCGTACATGTACGGCACGGCAAATTTGTTACCCGGATCGTTGGCTTCGATCAGCTTCATCAGCTTGGGATCGAGGTGGTTCCAGTTCGGCAGTTTGCTGCGGTCCAGTGGCTGGAAAACGCCGGCCTCGATCTGTTTGGCAAGGAATACGTTGGACGGCACGACCACGTCATAGCCGGAGTTGCCGGTCAGCAGCTTGGCCTCCAGCGCTTCGTTGGTGTCGAAGATGTCGTAGACCAGTTTGGTCTGGGTGTTCTGGGCCTTGAAGTCTTCCAGGGCTTTGGGGGTGATGTAGTCGAACCAGTTGTAGACGCGCAACGTTCGCTCTTCAGCGTGGACAGCACCACTGAGTACTGTGGCGCACAGCACTGTGGGGAAGAGTGCTGGCGCGATAAAACGCTTGAGACTTTTCATTGTTCTAATTCCTCATTGGGCGCTTTCAAAACCTTCGAGAACGTTCACGGCATTGATGCCGATTTCTTCTACCGCGTAGCCGCCTTCCATCACGAACAGCGTCGGCTTGCCGAGGCCGGCGATGCGCGCGCCCATGGCCAGGTAATCCGGGCTGTCGAGCTTGAATTGGGAAATCGGGTCGTCCTTGAACGTATCGACGCCCAGGGATACGACGACGATATCGGCGCCGTACTTTTCGATCTCTTTGCAGGCTTGTTCCAGCGCGGCGCTCCAACTGTCCCAACCGCTGCCGGCCGGCAAAGGGTAGTTGAAGTTGAAACCTTCGCCGGCCCCTTCACCCAGCTCATCTTCATAGCCGAGGAAGAACGGGAACTCGGCTTCCGGATGACCATGGATCGAGGTGAACAGCACGTCGCTGCGCTCATAGAAAATCGATTGAGTGCCGTTGCCGTGGTGGTAGTCGACGTCGAGGATCGCGACCTTTTTATGGCCCTGATCGAGAAAGGCCTGCGCGGCGATGGCGGCGTTGTTGAGGTAGCAATAACCGCCCATCAAATCGCTGGCGGCGTGGTGTCCCGGTGGCCGGCATAAGGCGAAGGCACTGCGGGCGCCGCGCTGAATGACGGCTTGCGCGGTCAACGCGACTTGCGCCGCACTGTATGCCGCTTGCCAGGTACCGGCGGTAATCGGTGCGCCACCGTCGAAGCTGTAATAACCGAGCTGGCCGTGCAGGCTGGTGGGCATGATCCGGCGCAGGGTGCGGGCTGGCCAGGTGTAGGGCAGCAAGTCGCCGTCGGTGCCGAATTCGGTCCAGCGCGTCCAGGCACCTTTGAAGAAGTCGAGGTAGTCGCGGCTGTGGACGCGCGCGATCGGGTCGAGGCCGAAATCCTGGGGCGCCTCCACAGGGCCGAGATCGCGGCACTGCACGCGTTGCAGAACATGGTCGGCCCGCGAGGGCATTTCGAAGCAGGGCATCAGTTGCCCGTCCATCAATTCGCAACGACCGTGGTGCAGGTGGTGATCGTCCGAGTAGATCGTCAGCATTTTCTTGTTCTCCGCAGGCTGATTCGGTTGAACACAGTCTTGCGGCGCGCGGCGTTTGAGAGAACGGCAGGAAAGGCCAAAAGGGGATCGATATGGCCAAAAGAATTGACCGAAATTCGCCCCCTTGTGGCGCGGCGGTGCTCCAGCTCAGGGCGCTAGCTTGTCCGTTATGTTGTTGGTGATTTTGAGGGCGTCATCGTCGGAGCGCCGCCCGGAGCAAGCTCGCTCCCACATTTGATCTTCAGCGAACACTGATTTTGTGTCCGACGCAGAACCAATGTGGGAGCGAGCTTGCTCGCGAGAGCAATATTTAAGACAACACATCATTCAAGGTCGGAACTGGCTGGGCGCCACGCCGCTCCAGCGCACAAAGGCATGGCGGAAACTCGCGGTCTCGCTGAACCCCAGCGCTTCTGCAATCCGATAGATCGGCAGTTCGTCCTCGCAGAGCATGCGTTTGGCCTGCTCGAACCGCAGTTCATCGAGCAACTCTTGATAGCTGCACCCCAGCTCCTTGAGATGTCGGCGCAAGGTGCGTGCCGAGCAGTTCAGCTGTTCGGCCAAACCTTCGAGGCCGGGCGCCGCATTCAACTGCGCACTGAGTAGCTGGCGGATTCGTCCCAGCCACACTTGGCGACCCGTGAACTCGGTGTTCTGTTTGCGGCAGCGTTCTGCCATGGCCTGATGGGTGATGGCGTCGGCCAGAGGCAGGGGGTGCTCTAGCCAGGCTTTGTCGAAGGCAAAGGCGTTGGACGCAGCGTCGAACTGCAAGGGGCAATCGAAACGTTCGGTGTAGCGTGCCTGATAGTCCGGTGCCGGGTAATCGAAGCGGGCGCCAAGCAGCGGCAACGGTTGGCCGAGCAGGTCTTCGCAAGTGACCTTCATCGAAACCAGGCAAAACTCGACATTGAATGGCGCCAGCGCAGGGTTTTCCCGATAGTCGCCAGCGGTGAGCCAGATGCGCTCGTTATCTTCTTCCAGGCTCAACTCGAACAGTGTTCCCAATAGCGCCGGATAGTGCAGTGCCAGCCGCAAGGCGTCACCTAAAGTGGCGCTGGTGAGTAAGGCGTACCCGAGCATGCCGTAGGACGAAACGTGCATCCTCCGGCCCAGTTCCAGGCCGATGTCACGCTTGAGCGCGACGGCGTTGGCGCAGACCTGCATCTCCTGATTGGTGGTGATGCGCGTGTCCGCCCGGCTCAGATCCGCCGTGGTGATGCCGCTGCCGGCCAGCAGCGCTTCGCTGGACAAGCCCTCGGCCTTGAAGGTGTTGAGCACCAGGGAGACAGCGTTGAGGGTGGTGAGGTGGGAGTGGAGCATGGGGGGTTCCAGCCTTGGGATGGCTGGAGGACAGCAAGTTGTATGCCGAGTGATGAACCTGTGGGAGCGGGCTTGCTCGCGAATGCGGTGTAGCAGTCACATAGATGTTGGATGTGCCGCCGCCTTCGCGAGCAAGCCCGCTCCCACAAGGTTTTGGGGTGTGTCAGCTCAGTTCGCCGCAGAGGTCGAGTTCTACAAGGCGCCGCACTTCAGCGGTGTCGAGCCCGGCACCCAGCAAGCCATGCAACTTGCCAAACGCCGCTTCACGGGTCATGCCACCACCGGACAACACGCCGACACCACGCAGACGACTGCCGGCCTCGTAAACATCCAGCTCGACGCCACCTTCATGGCACTGCGTAACCGCCACCACCACAACACCCTTGTCCCGCGCCCGTTCCAGGCTGGCGAGAAACTCCGGGTTGTCACTCGGTCCGGTGCCGCTGCCGTAGCACTCCAGCACCAGGCCCTGAATGCCGCTGTCGAGCAGGCCGTCCAGTATCTCGGCGCCGATGCCGGGGAACAGTGGTAGCACAGCGACTTTCGCCAATTGCTTGGGCTGGTTGTAGGTCAGCGATGCCGGTATTGAAGAAGCCTTCTCACCGCCACCCTGACGCTCCAGTCGCTTGAACGGATGACGACCGAAACTGCGCACCTTCGCGCAACGGGTCGGGTCCAGCAGTTCGCCGTGGAAATACAGATGAACGCCCGGCGCAAGGCCGTGACCCAAAGCAACCAGCGCGCCACTGAGGTTTTCCCAGGCATCACTGTCGGTCACGCCGGCCGGCAGCATGGAGCCGGTGAACACCACACGGGCATGCAGGCCGAGCAATTGAAAACTCATGGCCGCCGCGCTGTAGGCGAGGGTATCGGTGCCATGCAGGATCAGCACGCTGTCGCAGCCCTGGACATCGACGGCGTCGACCACCGCTTCACGCAGTTGCTGCCAGTAATCAGGAGTCATGTTGGCGCTGTCGATCAGCGGCGACATCTCGCGAAAGCGCCACTGCGGTACGACAAGGTCAGGCTGGCTGTGCAGATACTCGCGCATCCGTGCTTCGAAACCGGACGCCGGGGCCAGGCCGTGAGCACTGGTTTGCATACCGATGGTGCCGCCGGTGTAAAGCACCATGACGTGCTGGGCGGCAGGGTAGGTCGAGGAATTCATGGGGGTCTCCGAGAACGATGACAGCATGCGGCCGAGCATGACGCCGGCCGAACGCTGTGTCACGCCGGGCGCAGGGGGATGCGCCCGGTTTTTTACCGATCAGCGTTGCGCTGCGGGTACGCCTTGCAGCTCAGCTTCAGCCTTGGTGGCGGCAGCTGGCGGGTTGGCTGGCCAGGCTTTCAGGTCCAGGTCCAGATCCGGGAATTTGCTCGAATCGAACACGGGTGTCTTGATGCCGGCCGCGCGCTGGTCATCGTAGTCACGCAGGATGCGCATGCCGACTTTGAACAGCAGGAACAGCGCGATCAGGTTCACAAACGCCAGCAGGGTCATGGTGATGTCAGCGAAGGCGAACACCGTGCCGAGGTTTTCGATAGCGCCCCAGAAGATCAACACCAATACCAGCGCGCGGTAACCGATCAGCGCCTTGCGGTTTTCACCGATCAGGAAACGCAGGTTGCTCTCGCCCAGGTAGTAGTTGTAGAGGATCGAGGTGAACACGAACAACGACAGGGCCACGGAAATGAAACTCCGGCCCCAGTCACCGACCACGGCGGCCAGGGAGTTCTGGGTCAGGGCAATGCCGTCGCCTTCGAAGCCCGGGGTGTAGAAGCCCGAGAGCAGAATCAGCAACGCGGTGCAGGTGCAGATCACGAAGGTGTCGAGGAACACGCTGAACGCCTGAACCACACCTTGTGCCACCGGGTGCTCGACCGACGCGACCGCAGCCACGTTTGGCGCACTGCCCAGGCCCGCTTCGTTGGCGAACACGCCACGCTTCACGCCCATGACGATGGCGGTGCCGATCAGGCCACCGAAGGCTTGATCCAGACCGAAGGCGCTTTTGACGATGGTCATCAGCATCGCCGGAACGTGGTCGAATTGCAGCACGATCACATAGATGGTCACACCGATGTACACCAGGGTTTTCACCGGCACCAACAGGTCAGCGACCTTGGCGATGCGCTTGATACCACCGATGAACACCAGACCCAGCAACACCGCCAGGGCCAGGCCCGTGTAAGTGGGGTCGAGGTCGAAAGCGTTTTTCAGCGAGTGGGTCACGGCGTGGGATTGCAGACCGTTGAAGGCGAAGCCGAAGGTGATCAGTAGCAGGAACGCCATGATCATGCCCAGCCAGCGTTTCTGCAGGCCGTGCTGGATGTAATAGGACGGGCCGCCACGGTACGTGCCGTCGGAGTCGCAGCGCTTGTAGAGCTGGCCGAGGGAGCATTCGAAGAAGCTGCTGGACATGCCGACCAGCGCGGTCACCCACATCCAGAACACCGCACCCGGACCACCCAGGGTCACGGCGATACCGACACCGGCGATGTTGCCCGCACCGACACGACCGGCGAGGCTGAGCATCAGGGCCTGGAACGAGCTGAGTTGACCGGCGCTGCTTTTCAGGCTGTCGCGGAACACCGCGAACATATGGAAGAAGTGGCGCAGTTGAACGAAACGCGAGCGGATCGTGAAGTAGCTACCGAGCCCGACAATGAGCACGATCAGTACTTTCCCGGAGAGGAAGTCGTTAATGACTTCGAGCATGGATTATTCCTCGCTGTTTTTTGTTTAGGCAAATGCTGGGCGGGCCGAAACATCGCGTTACACCAGATTGCGCGCGGCAAAACAGGCAAGGCGAAGGTTCGTCCCGATTTCATATTGCGGGTTTGTTATTAGTTCGGGTTTCGCATGGGTTTGGGCCTCGTTACCGACGACCGCTCACGCGAAGAGGGGCGGCACTATACCTAGGAGAGTGCCGTCCGTCTTCACGGATGTGGTGCAAGCATCGAAACGAGGTGCTGCCAAGATCAAAAGATCGCAGCCTTCGGCAGCTCCTACAGGGTGTACGTCAAATCCTGCAGGAGCTGCCGAAGGCTGCGATCTTTGCGGTGTCAGACATATTCGCTATCCGCAAAAGAGTTAAAAAAAAGGGCTTGGGGAATAAATCCCCAAGCCCTCAAAAGGTGAGAGGTGTCTAGTCCCTCGACCTGGTGAGCGTGGCGCTTCGTGCTCTTCGTTAAAAGAGCAAGCGCCGGCGTTGCGTTCGGTTAAGCCTTCAGAGGCACCAGACGCGGAGCAATCATGTTTTCCGGGCGCAGGATGTCGGCGAGCATTTCGTCGTCGAGCAAGCCTTCTTCGCGCACCAGTTCCAGCACGCCGCGGCCGCTTTCTAGGGCGATACGGGCGATGCGGGTGGCGTTTTCATAGCCGATGTACGGGTTCAGCGCGGTGACCAGACCGATCGAGTGCTCGACCAGTTCACGGCAACGCTCTTCGTTGGCGGTGATGCCGACGATGCAGTGCTCGCGCAGCATGTCCATGGCGCGTTGCAGCAGGCGGATCGAGTCGAAGATCTTGAACGCGATCAGCGGCTCCATCACGTTCAATTGCAACTGGCCCCCTTCGGCAGCAATGGTCAGGGCCAGGTCGTTGCCGATGATCTGGAACGCCACCTGGTTGACCGCTTCCGGGATAACCGGGTTGACCTTGCCGGGCATGATCGAGCTACCTGGCTGACGCGCTGGCAAGTTGATTTCGTTGATGCCGGTGCGTGGGCCGCTGGACAGCAGGCGCAGGTCGTTGCAGATTTTCGACAGCTTGACCGCGGTGCGCTTGAGCATGCCGGAGAACAGCACGAAGGCACCCATGTCGGAGGTGGCTTCGATCAGGTCGGCGGCTGGAACCAGCGGTTGACCGCTGATCAGCGCCAGACGCTGAACGGCCAAGAGTTGGTAGCGCGGGTCGGCGTTGATGCCGGTGCCAATCGCGGTGCCGCCCAGGTTCACTTCGGTCAGCAGCTCGGGTGCCAGCGTTTTCAGGCGCGCCAGGTCTTCGCTCAGGGTCGTGGCGAAGGCGCGGAATTCCTGGCCGAGGGTCATCGGCACGGCGTCTTGCAGCTGGGTACGGCCCATCTTCAGGACGTGGCTGAACTCAACACCCTTGGCAGCGAACGCCTGGATCAGGCTGTCGAGGCTGGCCAGCAGCGCGTCGTGACCCAGCAGCAGACCCAGACGGATCGCGGTCGGGTAGGCGTCGTTGGTCGACTGCGCCATGTTCACGTCGTTGTTCGGGTGCAGGTATTGGTATTCGCCCTTCTGGTGACCCATGGCCTCCAGCGCGATGTTGGCGATGACTTCGTTGGCATTCATGTTGGTTGAAGTGCCAGCGCCGCCTTGAATCATGTCCACCACGAACTCTTCGTGGAAATCGCCGCGGATCAAACGTGCGCAGGCTTCGCTGATGGCAGCGTGCTTGGCTTCGCTCAGGTGACCCAGCTCGCGGTTGGCGTCAGCGGCGGCCTGTTTGACCATTGCCAGGCCGACAACCAGCTTCGGGTAATGCGAAATCGGAACGCCGGAGAGACGGAAGTTGTTCACCGCTCGCAAGGTCTGGATGCCGTAATACGCTTGAGCGGGTACTTCGAGTACGCCAAGCAGGTCTTTTTCTGTGCGGAAAGATGCAGCGGAGGACATGATAGAAATCATCTCGATAAGGACCCGGTCTGTGCCGGAACACTGCAAATGCTAGGCTTGTGGAGATTTTTGGGCCAATGCTGATAAACACTAGCCTATGCACATTCGGCATAATGCCCGTGTGACGCCGTGTCTGCGGCGAGCGTGTGACCTAAATTGGTGCGTGTCCGGGAGGGCGTGATGAACCTTGAAAGTAAATGGCTTGAGGACTTTAGTGCTCTGGCCGCCACCCGCAGCTTCTCCCAGGCTGCCGAACGACGCTTCGTGACTCAGCCGGCGTTCAGTCGACGGATCCGCAGCCTTGAAGCCGCGCTGGGGCTGACCCTGGTCAATCGCTCGCGCACGCCGATCGAACTGACGGCGGCGGGGCAGCTGTTTCTGGTCACCGCGCGAACGGTGGTCGAGCAGCTCGGTGAGGTGTTGCGTCACCTTCATCACCTGGAAGGCGGGCAGGGCGAGGTGATGCAGGTCGCCGCCGCTCACTCCCTGGCGCTGGGTTTCTTCCCGCGCTGGATCGCGCAGTTGCGTAATGAAGGCCTGAACATTGCGACGCGCCTGGTGGCAACCAACGTCGGTGATGCCGTGCATGCACTGCGCGAAGGCGGTTGCGATCTGATGTTGGCGTTCTATGACCCGGATGCCGCGATGCAGATGGACCCGGAAATCTTCCCGTCGCTGCACCTTGGCGACACCGAAATGCTCCCGGTCTGCGCGGCGGACGCCGAGGGCAAACCGCTGTTCGATCTGGAAGGCGAAGGCAGTGTGCCGCTGCTCGCTTACAGCGCTGGTGCGTTTCTTGGGCGTTCGGTGAACATGCTGCTGCGCCAGCGTGCGTTACGCTTCAGCACCATTTACGAAACCGCCATGGCCGACAGTCTTAAAAGCATGGCGCTGGAAGGACTGGGCATTGCCTGGGTTCCACGGCTCAGCGTGCGCGCCGAACTGGCTCGTGGGGAACTGGTGGTTTGCGGCGGCCCGCAATGGCATGTGCCGCTGGAGATTCGCTTGTACCGCTGCGCGCTGGTGCGCAAGGCGAATGTGCGGTTGTTGTGGCGCAAGCTCGAGGGCGGCGCCGCGCAAGGTACTTGAGCACATCGACTTACCCTGTGGGAGCGAGCTTGCTCGCGATGGCGGACTAACATTCAACATCAATAGTGACTGTCCCGACGCTATCGCGAGCAAGCTCGCTCCCACAGGGATTGGTGGTGTAATTGATTGACCTTCAAGTCAATAAAACCGGCACTTTGCGCCGAATGACAGATGGTCGTATCGGGGGCTGTTTATCTGCTTCATTGAGGTATACTGCGCGGCCTTCGGCCGGTTCGTCCGGCCATAATTCGTACAATCAAGCCACGCATTTTGCGTGGCTTGTTGTTTTTTGACGCGCCTGCGGGCGCCCAGAGAGAAGAGGCACGACGATGAGTGCACTGGTTGGCGTGATCATGGGCTCCAAGTCCGATTGGTCCACCCTTAGCCACACCGCCGATATGCTGGAAAAGCTCGGCATTCCTTACGAGGTGAAAGTGGTCTCTGCCCACCGCACCCCGGACCTGCTCTTCCAGTACGCCGAAGAGGCTGAGGCGCGTGGCATCGAGGTGATCATCGCCGGTGCTGGCGGCGCGGCCCACTTGCCAGGCATGTGTGCGGCCAAGACCCACCTGCCGGTACTGGGCGTGCCGGTACAGTCGTCGATGCTGTCGGGCGTCGATTCCCTGCTGTCTATCGTGCAGATGCCCGCGGGCATTCCGGTCGCCACCCTGGCCATCGGCAAGGCCGGCGCGATCAACGCCGCGCTGCTCTCGGCGAGCATCCTCGGCGCCAAGCACCCGCAGTTCCACGCGGTGCTGAAAAAATTCCGCGCTGAGCAGACAGACAGCGTCCTGGAAAATCCAGACCCACGCATCGCCTGAGGTTGTTGACGATGAAGATCGGTGTAATCGGTGGCGGCCAATTGGGTCGCATGTTGGCGCTGGCGGGCACCCCGCTGGGCATGAACTTCGCTTTCCTGGACCCCGCGCCGGATGCTTGCGCAGCCGCATTGGGCGAGCACCTGCGGGCCGATTACGGCGACCAGGATCACCTGCGTCAGCTGGCCGATGAAGTCGATCTGGTGACCTTCGAGTTCGAAAGCGTCCCGGCCGAAACCGTGGCCTTCCTGTCGCAATTCGTCCCGGTCTACCCGAGCGCCGAAGCCCTGCGCATCGCCCGTGATCGCTGGTTCGAGAAGAGCATGTTCAAGGACCTGGGGATTCCTACCCCGGCGTTCGCCGACATTCAATCGCAAGCCGATCTGGACGCTGCCGTGGCTTCCATCGGTCTGCCGGCCGTGCTGAAAACCCGCACCCTGGGTTACGACGGCAAGGGCCAGAAGGTTCTGCGCAAGCCTGAAGACGTGGCCGGCACGTTCGCCGAGCTGGGCAGCGTGGCCTGTCTGCTGGAAGGCTTCGTCCCGTTCACGGGTGAGGTTTCGTTGATCGCTGTGCGCGCTCGCGATGGCGAAACGAAGTTCTATCCGCTGGTTCACAATACTCACGACAGCGGCATTCTTAAACTGTCCGTGGCCAGCACCGATCACCCGTTGCAAGCCTTGGCGGAAGACTATTCCAGTCGTGTACTCAAGCAACTGAGCTATGTTGGCGTGATGGCGTTCGAGTTCTTTGAAGTCGACGGTGGCCTCAAGGCCAACGAAATCGCCCCACGGGTGCACAACTCAGGTCACTGGACCACTGAAGGTGCCGAGTGCAGCCAGTTCGAAAACCACCTGCGGGCCGTTGCCGGTCTGCCGTTGGGTTCGACGGCCAAGGTCGGCGAGAGCGCGATGCTCAACTTCATCGGTAAAGTGCCCGAGACCGAGAAAGTCATGGCCATTGCCGATTGCCATCTGCATCACTATGGCAAGGCGTTCAAGGTCGGTCGCAAGGTCGGTCACGCCAACCTGCGCTGCGCCGACAAGGCCACACTGGAGCAGCAGATCCTCAAGGTCGAAGCGCTTATCGCCGAATAGTTTCATGTGGCAGCGGCGGAACCATTCAGGGTCCGCCGTTCTCTCATGGCAGGATGCAGAAGACTGACTAGGCTTCTGCATAGCCATTCAATCAGAGGGAAATGCCATGGGAATTATCGGAACCATCTTTATCGGCTTGATCGTCGGCCTGCTGGCGCGGTTCCTGAAACCGGGCGATGACAGCATGGGCTGGATCATGACCATCCTGCTCGGTATCGGCGGTTCGCTGGCGGCCACTTACGGCGGCCAGGCTCTGGGCATCTACCACGCGGGCGAAGGCGCTGGCTTCATCGGTGCGCTGGTCGGCGCGGTGGTGTTGCTGGTGATCTTCGGCTTGATCAGAAAGAACTGACTCAAAGCGACAAAGCCCCCTCTGCGCCGCACGCAGAGAGGGCTAGAATGCTCGGCGTTGCACCGTCCTCTCCTTTGCCGAGCACCTCCATGCGCCGTCTTTTACTGACTTTCCTTTTATTGGGCTCGGGCCTCGCCCATGCCGGCGAGCTGCCGGAAACCGACTGGCTCGAACTGATGCCCAAGTCGGACCAGAAAGCCCTCGAGGCCATGCCCGAAATCGACCACAACTCCCCCGAAGCCAATGGCACCTTTACCCAAAAGGGTGGCATGAGGCAGAGCAAGGGCTTGCCGGCGGTGATGTATTCGACCAAAACCGTGCCGTCGATGAACGACAAGAACATCCGCATCGGCGGTTATCCGGTGCCGCTGGAATCCGACGCCCAGGGCCGCAGCACGCTGTTCTTCCTCGTGCCGTATCCGGGCGCCTGCATCCACGTGCCGCCACCACCACCTAATCAATTGGTGTTGGTGCGTTATCCGAAAGGTTTGAAGCTGAATGACATCTATACACCGCTGTGGGTGACCGGCACGCTGAAGGTCGAGAAGGTCAACAACGACCTGGCTGACGCAGCGTATGCGCTGGACGCGGCGAAGGTGCGGGTGGTGAAGGAATCAGACTTGTAGAGATTCAAATGTGGGAGCGGGCTTGCTCGCGAAGGCGGCGAGTCAGGCAACATTGATGTCGACTGACACATCGCATTCGCGAGCAAGCCCGCTCCCACATTGGTTTTGTGGTGCTAGAGGGATTTGCTGCCAATGCTGACGCCGAGGGTATAACTGGCCCCCGGCGCCAGCGTCACCACATCATCCATCACATTCGCCGTTTCAATGCACAGCATGCGCTGCCAGCCATCGTCGGCCATGTCGCTGAACGCCGCAGCGCGATCAATCCACGGATTCCAGATCACCGCCGAGCGTGAACCGCTGCTGGTCAGCTCGATGCGCCGTTCCCAGGCCGGATCGACAATGCTCAGCTTCGCCGGGGTATTGAGATAGATACGATCGGTCTCGCCGACAAAACGCAGATCGCCGGTCTGAGTGACGGTTTTCCAGTCGTCCAGGGTTTCGATGTAACTCAAGCCATCCAGCCCTTCGACATGCACATCACGTACATCGCTGACCGCGAAATAGCTGTGCAGTGCCTGGCTGATGGTGACTTTGTCAGCGCCCTGGTTATGGCTGGTCAGGCTGATGTGCAGTTGCTCATCCAGACGAATGCTCAGCTTCAAGTCCACTTGATGCGGCCAGCCTGGCAAGCCGCCTTCAGGGTAAGGCAGAACAAACTCCACCTTCAGGCTTTCGCCCTCGGTTTCAATGCCGCCCAGTTCCCAGTCCATCGCCCTTACCAGCCCGTGGGCGGTCGGCGCTTCGTTGCTGACGCGCATGGCCTGAACGCTCTGCGGGTTGCGCGGCAGATTGCCGAACCACGGCCAGCACACCGGAACCCCGGCGCGGATGCTCTTGCCAGTCTTGAACACTGCCTCGTCGTTGAGCCAGATCAGCGGCGGTTGACCGGCCACTTGATAACTGAGGATGTGCGCGCCCTGCTGGGCAACCAGCAGTTCGGCCTGACCGTGGCGGATGCGCCAGCAGTTCAGTTCATCCAGTTTTACGGCTTCAACGTTGGGCGTGCTCATGGGGCAACTCTCGATCAGGGACAATGACTGCAATGGACCGCAGAAAGGTCGCAGTGTTTAACGAGCTCTAGGCGGAACCGAACGGGTGCGACCGCTGCCGTCGATGGCGACGAACACAAACACGGCTTCAGTCACTTTACGCCACTCGCTGGACAGCGGATCGTCACTCCAGACTTCGACCATCATCTGAATCGAGCTGCGGCCGATTTCCAGCGCCTGGGTATAGAAGGAGAGCTGAGCGCCCACCGCTACCGGTACCAGAAATGCCATACGGTCGATCGCCACCGTCGCCACGCGGCCACCCGCGACCTTGCTGGCCATTGCGGTGCCGGCCAAATCCATCTGCGACACCAGCCAACCGCCGAAAATATCGCCAAAGCCGTTGGTTTCGCGGGGAAGCGCGGTAATTTGCAGGGCAAGGTCGCCTTGCGGGATTGGATCTTCTTGTTCGAGCTCTATCATGCCGGGGGTGCCTCTGACCCGTGACTCTTCATAAGTACTTCAGGTGAATAGCCGTCTCAAGGAAAAACGATTCAGCCCCGAACATACTACGTTCGTCACGTTTTTCGTAAGGCGCCTAAAGGGAAACTCTGCGAAATCGGCTGACAGGTGCCAACGACGTTTTCGCACAGCAACCCCTTACAAGCAGGTGCAGGATTGCGAGTATATCGATCGGTAGACTCCGAGACGACCGTCCGGTTCTCATTTCGACCGTCAAATACGCACCTCTATGTGCTTTTTCGAACAATTTGCTATCGTGCCGGACCTGCCCAAGCCTCCGCCAGCGTTGTTGGGGTTGCAGATCCGACTATAAGAGAAGCCTTGCCATGACCACAGCGCCTTCGAGCATCGCGCAGCCAACCCAGTCCGCACGTCCGCTGACTCGCAACGACTACAAGACGTTATCGCTGTCTGCCTTGGGCGGTGCGCTGGAGTTTTACGATTTCATCATCTTCGTGTTCTTCGCCACGGTGGTCGGCAAACTGTTCTTCCCGGCCGACATGCCCGAGTGGCTGCGCTTGATGCAGACCTTCGGGATCTTTGCCGCCGGCTATCTGGCGCGGCCATTGGGCGGCATTGTCATGGCGCACTTCGGCGACCTGCTGGGACGCAAGAAGATGTTCACCCTGAGCATTTTCATGATGGCGGTGCCAACCCTGATCATGGGTTTGCTGCCGACCTATGCGCAGATCGGTATGTGGGCGCCGATCCTGTTGCTGCTGATGCGGGTGATTCAAGGCGCTGCGATTGGCGGTGAAGTGCCGGGCGCGTGGGTATTCGTTTCCGAACACGTGCCGCAGCGGCACATCGGCTACGCCTGCGGCACCCTGACCTGCGGCCTGACGGCCGGTATCCTGCTGGGCTCGCTGGTCGCCACCGCGATCAACAGCATTTACACCCCGGTCGAAGTTTCGGATTACGCCTGGCGGATTCCGTTCCTGCTGGGTGGCGTATTCGGCCTGTTCTCGGTTTACCTGCGCCGCTGGCTGCACGAGACCCCGGTGTTCGCCGAGCTGCAACTGCGCAAGGCCCTGGCTGAAGAAGTGCCGCTGCGCGCCGTGTTGCGCGACCATCGCGGGGCGATCCTGATTTCCATGCTGCTGACCTGGCTGCTGTCCGCCGGCATCATCGTAGTCATCCTGATGACCCCGACCGTGCTGCAGACCGTCTACCACTTCTCGCCCACCACCGCATTGCAGGCCAACAGCCTGGCGATCGTGTTTCTGAGCCTGGGCTGCGTCGCCTCCGGTGCACTGGCTGACCGCTTCGGCGCCGGTCGTGTCTTCGTGTTCGGCAGTGCTCTGCTGCTGATCAGTTCGTGGACCTTCTACCACAGCCTGTTCAACCACCCGGACTGGCTGTTCCCGATGTACGCCGTGACCGGCTTGCTGGTCGGCACCATCGGTGCAGTGCCGTATGTGATGGTCAAAGCCTTCCCGGCGGTGGTGCGTTTTAGCGGGCTGTCGTTCTCCTACAACCTGGCCTACGCCATCTTCGGCGGCCTGACCCCGATGGTCGTTACGCTGCTGCTGAAGGAAAGCCCACTGGGGCCTGCCTATTACGTGGCGATCATTTGCGGTGTCGGGATTCTGGTGGGTGCGTACCTCTGGAAGAAAGGTCGCTAAGCTCCCTTTGCATTGACTGCATTGACTGCATTGACTGCACTGACTGCACTGACGCCTTCGCGAGCAAGCCCGCTCCCACAGTTGACCGCGTTCTCACTGAGGAACTCGGTTAAATGTGGGAGCGGGCTTGCTCGCGAAGAACGATGACGCGATCTCCCTGCAAAAGATCGAATGCTGGCCTTTCATCTAATTGTCATATTTCAGCCATAGAGTGTTCACACGGCCTGCTGATACTTGGCCCCGACTTAACACACCTATCTGCTAGGAGTAAGGCATGAAACTGAAGCGTTTGATGGCGGCAATGACTTTTGTCGCTGCTGGCGTTGCGACTGCCAACGCGGTTGCCGCTGTTGACCCTGCTATCCCGAGCTACACCAAAACCACTGGTGTGTCGGGCAACCTGTCCAGCGTCGGCTCCGATACCCTGGCCAACCTCATGACCCTGTGGGCTGAGAACTATAAAAAAGAATACCCGAACGTAAATATCCAGATTCAGGCCGCTGGCTCCGCCACTGCGCCACCTGCGCTGACTGAAGGCACCGCCAACCTGGGCCCGATGAGCCGCAAGATGAAGGACACCGAACTGGCTGCCTTCGAGCAGAAGTACGGCTACAAGCCAACCGCTATCCCGGTTGCAGTAGACGCCCTGGCGATCTTTGTACACAAAGACAACCCGATCCAGCACCTGACCATGGAACAGGTTGACGCAGTTTTCTCGTCCACTCGTCTGTGCGGCGCTAAAACCGAAGTCAAAACCTGGGGCGACCTGGGTGTTACCGGCGACCTGGCCAACAAGCCGGTTCAGCTGTTCGGTCGTAACTCGGTATCCGGCACTTATGGCTACTTCAAAGAAGAAGCCCTGTGCAAAGGCGACTACAAGCCAAACGTCAACGAACAACCAGGCTCGGCTTCGGTCGTGCAGTCGATCAGCTCCTCGCTGAACGGCATCGGTTACTCGGGCATCGGCTACAAAACCGCTAGCGTGAAGACCGTGGCCTTGGCCAAGAAGGGCAGCACTGACTTCATCGAAGACACCGAAGAAAACGCCCTGAACGGCAAGTACCCGCTGTCGCGTTTCCTCTACGTTTACGTCAACAAAGCCCCGAACAAGCCTCTGGCCCCGCTGGAAGCCGAGTTCGTGAAACTGGTTCTGTCCAAACAGGGCCAGGAAGTTGTAGTGAAAGACGGCTACATCCCACTGCCAGCCAAGGTTGCTGCAAAAGCACTGGCTGACCTGGGTCTGGCGGAAGGCGGCGCTGAAGTCGCAAAAAAGTAAAACCCTGAACCCGGGGTAATCCCCGGGTTCAATGTGGGAGCGGGCTTGCTCGCGAAAGCGGTGGATCATTCGACATTGACGTTGAAAGTGACGGCCCCTTCGCGAGCAAGCCCGCTCCCACATACCCCCAAATTTCCGGTCCGCTGCCAGTTCCCACAGGCGGCGGATTTGTTGTGTCACTGCATTGTCATCTTTCTGTCATACAGGATCGCTAGGGTGTGCGAATGAATGATCTGGCCAATTCCACCATGACGACTAATCCCCCCAAGCGAATTGACTTCAATACGCCTGAGCTGCAACGCAAGCGCCGCATCCGCGCGCTCAAAGATCGCCTGACCCGCTGGTACGTCCTCGTTGGCGGCCTCGCCGTTCTCGGCGCGATCACGCTGATCTTTTTCTTCCTCGCTTATGTTGTCGCGCCCCTGTTTCAGGGCGCCGACCTGACCGCCAAGGACGCCATCACGCCCGCCTGGATGCAAGACGCCGGCAGGCCGTTGATGATCTCCCTGGAAGAGCAGAACCAGGTCGCCATGCGGGTTTCCGACAAGGGCCAGGCGTTGTTTTTCGATATCGACAGTGGCGCTGAACTCAAGCGCGTCGATCTGCCGATTCCGGCTGGCACCACAGTGACCTCCATCGGCGAAGACCAACCAGGCCACCCATTGGTGGCGGTGGGCTTGTCCAACGGCCAGGTGCTGGTGTTCCGTCACACTTATAAAGTCAGCTACCCGGACGGCAAGAAAACCATCTCGCCGGCCATCGAATACCCGTATGGCGAAACGCCGATTGCGCTGAACGAGGCGGGCGGAGCCCTCGAGCACGTCAGTCTTAACGCCACCGACACGACCTTGATGCTGGTTGGCTCCACCGGTTCGCAACTCAATGTTTTGTCGCTGACCAGCGAAGAAAACATGATGACCGGCGAAGTCACCAACGAGCAGAAGCGCATCGATCTGCCGCAGATGACCGAGCCGGTGAAGAACATCTTCGTCGACCCGCGTCAGCAGTGGCTGTACGTGATTAACGGTCGTGCCCAGGCCGACGTGTTCAGCCTGCGCGACAAGAGCCTCAACGGTCGCTACAAACTGCTGGATGATGGCGAAGCGCAGATCACTGCCAGTACTCAACTGGTGGGCGGCATTTCGTTGATTCTCGGCGATTCCAAGGGTGGTCTGGCCCAGTGGTTCATGGCCCGCGACCACGATGGCGAGCTGCGTCTGAAGCAGATTCGTAACTTCCAGATGGGCACTGCGCCGATCGTTGAAATCACCGCTGAAGAACGTCGCAAAGGCTTTATCGCCCTCGACGCCTCCGGCAAGCTCGGCGTGTTCCACAGCACCGCTCACCGCACTTTGTTGGTGGATCAGGTGGTCGATGGCCAAGGCATTTTCGGTCTGTCGCCACGGGCCAACCGTGTGATCGTGGAGGCGGGTGGCAAGATTCAACCGCTGCTGCTCGACAACCCGCACCCAGAGGTTTCCTGGAGCGCGTTGTGGAGCAAGGTCTGGTACGAGAACTACGACGAGCCTAAATTCGTCTGGCAATCGACCGCCGCCAACACCGACTTCGAACCCAAGCTGAGCTTGTCTCCGCTGACCTTCGGTACCTTGAAAGCCGCGTTCTACGCCATGCTGCTGGCCGCACCTCTGGCCGTCGCCGCCGCCATCTACACCGCGTACTTCATGGCCCCAGGCATGCGCCGCAAGGTCAAACCGGTGATCGAACTGATGGAAGCGATGCCGACGGTGATCCTCGGTTTCTTCGCCGGCCTGTTCCTCGCACCGTATGTGGAAGGGCATTTGCCGGGCATCTTCAGCCTGCTGATGCTCTTGCCGATCGGCATTCTGGTAGCGGGTTTCACCTTCAGCCGCTTGCCTGAGTCCATCCGCCTGAAAGTGCCGGAAGGCTGGGAAAGCGCGATTCTGATTCCGGTGATCCTGTTCGTGGGCTGGCTCTCGCTGTACATGAGCCCGTACATGGAAACCTGGTTCTTCGGCGGCGACATGCGCATGTGGATCTCCCACGACCTGGGCATCACCTACGACCAGCGCAACGCACTGGTGGTCGGTCTGGCCATGGGCTTCGCGGTGATCCCGAACATCTACTCCATCGCCGAAGACGCCGTGTTCAGCGTGCCGCGCGGTTTGACCCTCGGTTCTCTGGCCCTCGGTGCCACGCCATGGCAGACCATGACTCGCGTGGTGATCCTCACCGCCAGCCCGGGCATTTTCTCGGCGCTGATGATCGGCATGGGCCGTGCGGTCGGTGAAACCATGATCGTGCTGATGGCCACCGGTAACACCCCGGTCATGGAAATGAACCTGTTCGAAGGCCTGCGCACCCTGGCCGCCAACGTTGCGGTGGAAATGCCCGAATCGGAAGTCGGCGGCAGCCACTACCGCGTGCTGTTCCTCTCGGCGCTGGTGCTGCTGTTGTTCACCTTCGTCATGAACACCCTCGCGGAACTGATTCGTCAGCGTCTGCGCAAGAAATACTCGTCGCTTTAAGAAAGGTAGAAGTCTGTGAAACAGAACTCCCTGAAAGGATGGTTCAAGAGCGGCGCCCCCGGCGTCTGGATCAGCGGTGGCGCGGTGTCCATCGCGGTCATCATGACCATTGGCCTGCTCGCGGTGATTGCCGTGCGCGGTCTGGGCCATTTCTGGCCGGCCGACCTGGTGCACGCCAGTTACGACGTGCCGGGCCAGGCCAACCACCTCGTCATCGGCGAAGTGGTGCAAAAAGAAGAAGTGCCGCGCGAGCGCCTGAAAAGCGCTGGCCTGCCGGTGCCCGATCAGGGCCCGGAGTTCATGACCCGCGAGCTGATCAAGGTCGGCAACCGTGATCTGAACGGCAACGACTTCACCTGGATCGTCGGCGAGTGGCTGACTAACCAGAAGACCCCGCCTGAGTTGATGGCCATTGAGCGTCGCGAGTGGGGCAACTTCTACGGTTACCTGGTCAACGTCAAACAGGACGGCAAGGTCATCGCTGAAGGCGAGGCTGCGTGGCCTGAGTTGCAGGCCCGTGTCGAGCGCGTCAACAAACTCGCGGCACAGCTCAAGAGCCTGGAAAAATCCGACATCGGCGCGATCAACGCAGGTCTTGAACGCGTCCGTCTGAACGGCCGCAAACTGGAACTGGCTGGCCAACTCGATGCCACCGCGCAAGCGGACATGGAGTCCGAGCGCGCCGAGCTCAACGCTCGTTATCAAGACATCGAAGTCCGCCTGAACGACCTGCACGCCCAGTTCAATCGCGACAGCCTGACGGCTCGCGATGCGAACGGCAAAGAGATCGAAATCGGCATCGGTAAAGTGGTTCACGCTTATCAGCCGAACGCGATGGGCACCTTCACCAAGATCGGTTTCTACTTCAGCAAGATGTGGGAATTCCTCAGCGACGACCCGCGTGAAGCGAACACCGAAGGCGGGATTTTCCCGGCGATTTTCGGCACCGTGATGATGACCCTGATCATGGCGATGATCGTGACGCCGTTCGGCGTGCTGGCGGCGGTTTACCTGCGTGAATATGCCAAGCAGAACGTGTTGACCCGGATTATCCGCATCGCGGTGAACAACCTGGCCGGTGTTCCGGCCATTGTTTACGGCGTGTTTGGCCTGGGCTTCTTCGTCTATGTATTGGGCGGTTCGGTTGACCGGTTGTTCTTCCCTGAAGCATTGCCGGCGCCGACCTTCGGTACGCCGGGTCTGCTCTGGGCGTCCCTGACCCTGGCGCTGCTGGCGGTGCCGGTGGTAATCGTGGCCACCGAAGAAGGCCTGGCGCGGATTCCTCGCACTGTGCGCGAAGGCTCGTTGGCCCTCGGCGCAACCAAGGCTGAAACCTTGTGGAAGATCGTGCTGCCGATGGCCAGTCCGGCAATGATGACCGGCATGATCCTCGCCGTGGCTCGCGCCGCGGGTGAAGTGGCGCCGCTGATGCTGGTGGGTGTGGTGAAACTGGCGCCGTCGCTGCCGGTGGACGGCAACTACCCATACCTTCACCTGGATCAGAAGATCATGCACTTGGGCTTCCACATCTATGACGTCGGCTTCCAGAGCCCGAACGTCGAGGCCGCGCGGCCGCTGGTGTACGCCACGGCGCTGCTGCTGGTGCTGGTGATCGCCACGCTCAACCTGTCGGCCGTCTATATCCGTAACCACCTGCGCGAAAAATACAAAGCGCTGGATAGCTGATTTTTATGTGGGAGCGAGCTTGCTCGCGATGCAGGCGGCGCGGTTTAAGTTTGATACCGCAGTGATGCCATCGCGAGCAAGCTCGCTCCCACACAACCGAACCGAATTTGTTAGCACAGGGAGCCTCCCATGCAGCACGAAGCACATACCCACGGCATCAACATGTCTGCCCTGGGCCGCGATAAACAGAGCCTGAGTCTTGAGCAGGAAACCGTGGCCATTGAAGTGCCCGGCCTGAGCCTGTTTTATGGCGACAAACAAGCGCTGTTCGACGTCAGCATGAACATCCCGAAACAGCGCGTGACGGCCTTCATCGGCCCGTCCGGCTGCGGCAAGTCCACGCTGCTGCGTACGTTCAACCGCATGAACGACCTGGTGGATGGCTGCCGTGTAGAAGGCGAGATCAACCTCTACGGCAACAACATCTACCGTAAGGGCGAAGATGTGGCCGAGTTGCGTCGTCGCGTGGGCATGGTGTTCCAGAAGCCCAACCCGTTCCCGAAAACCATTTATGAAAACGTGGTTTACGGCCTGCGCATCCAGGGCATCAACAAGAAGCGCATCCTCGACGAAGCCGTCGAGTGGGCTTTGAAGGGCGCGGCACTGTGGGACGAAGTCAAAGACCGTCTGCACGAGTCGGCACTCGGCCTGTCCGGTGGTCAGCAGCAACGTCTGGTCATTGCGCGCACCATCGCCGTGGAACCGGAAGTGCTGCTGCTCGACGAACCCTGCTCGGCACTCGACCCGATCTCCACGCTGAAAGTCGAAGAGCTGATCTACGAGCTGAAATCGAAGTTCACCATCGTCATCGTGACCCACAACATGCAACAGGCCGCGCGGGTTTCCGACTACACGGCGTTCATGTACATGGGCAAACTGGTGGAATTCGGCGACACCGATACCCTGTTCACCAATCCGGCGAAGAAGCAGACCGAAGACTACATCACGGGTCGCTACGGCTAGGAAGCTGTTGTTGCTCACTGAACTGACGCTGCGGTCCACCGCACCTTACCGGACGCTCCAAGGACGCCAACATGATTAGTAAAGAAGGCCTTACCCATCACATCTCTGCGCAGTTCAACGCTGAGCTCGAGGAAGTGCGCAGCCACCTCCTGGCCATGGGCGGGCTGGTGGAAAAGCAGGTCAACGACGCGGTCACCGCGCTGATCGAGGCCGACACCGGCCTGGCCCAGCAGGTTCGCGAGATCGACGACCAGATCAACCAGATGGAACGCAACATCGACGAAGAATGCCTGCGCATTCTGGCCCGCCGTCAGCCGGCAGCGTCGGACTTGCGTTTGATCATCAGCATCTCCAAGTCGGTCATCGACCTGGAGCGTATCGGTGACGAAGCGACCAAGATCGCCCGTCGAGCCATCCAGTTGTGCGAAGAAGGTGAAGCCCCGCGGGGTTACGTCGAGGTTCGCCACATCGGCGACCAGGTCCGCAACATGGTTCGCGATGCGCTGGACGCCTTTGCCCGCTTCGACGCCGACCTGGCGTTGTCGGTGGCCCAATACGACAAGATCATCGACCGTGAATACAAGACCGCCCTACGTGAACTTGCCACCTACATGATGGAAGACCCGCGCTCTATCTCGCGGGTCTTGAGCATCATTTGGGTGCTGCGTTCTCTGGAACGGATCGGCGACCACGCGCGCAATATCTCGGAGCTGGTGATTTACCTGGTGCGCGGCACCGACGTGCGGCATCTGGGCCTCAAGCGCATGAAAGAAGAAGTTGAAGGTACAAGTGGCGAAACCGCTAATGTTCCGGGCAAAGCTGACGATAAGTAAGATTGCCTGAGAAAAGCGCCCGGCCTTTTGGCCGGGCGTTTTTGTTTGTGGTCGATGAATTCGAAAGCAGCACCCGCGAACGAAAAGTCCCGGCGTGACTGAAGGTTTTTGGCAATGTGCCATCAGCAAAGCGGTATGCTTGCCGGGATTTTTTAAAGGGGTGATGGATGAGTAAGGTCAGTGTGTTGGTCGTGGACGACGCGTCGTTCATTCGTGACCTGGTGAAGAAGTGCTTGCGCAACTACTTCCCGGGGATCCGGATCGAAGACGCGGTCAATGGCAAAAAGGCTCAGGCCTTGCTGGCACGGGAAGCGTTCGACCTGGTCCTGTGCGATTGGGAAATGCCGGAAATGTCCGGCCTGGAGCTGCTGACCTGGTGCCGTGAGCAGGACAACCTCAAGACCATGCCGTTCGTGATGGTGACCAGCCGTGGCGATAAAGAGAACGTCGTCCAGGCGATCCAGGCCGGGGTTTCCGGCTACGTCAGCAAGCCGTTCACCAACGAGCAACTGCTGACCAAGGTCAAGCAGGCCCTGAACAAGGTGGGCAAGCTCGACACCTTGATGAACAGCGCACCGACCAAAATGAACTCGGCATTCGGCAACGATTCCCTGAGCGCATTGACCGGCGGTAAGGCTGCCGTGGTCGCACCCGCTGCGGCGCCGGTCAACCCGTTCGCCAAACCTGTTGCCGCCGCGCCAGCCCCGGCGGCTGCTCCGTCTCGCGGTCTGCTCAACAGCCCGCCGATCAAGCCTCCAGCGTCCTCCGCAGCGCCAACGGGCGGACGTGGCCAGGGCCAACTGCGCCTGCCGAACGGCATTCAGCAATGTGTGATCAAGGCCTTGAGCCTCAAGGAAGCATTGCTGGTGGTGAAGCGTACCGACACCCTGCCGCAAGTGCTCGACAGCGCCGTGCTCGACCTGGAGCAGGGCGATAACGCCGAAACCGCCCGCCTGAACGGCTACCTGCACGCCATCGTCGCCCACGAGCCAAAGCCCGACAGCGACTGGCTGCAACTGACCTTCCGCTTTGTCGACCAGGATGCGCAGAAGCTCGATTACATCTCGCGGTTGATAGCACGTGGTACGGCGCAGAAGCATTTCGTACCCGGCGCTTAAGGTCGGCATCGTCTGTTAGGCCGCCATCGCGAGCAAGCTCGCTCCCACATTGGAATGCGTTCCCTTGTGGGAGCTTGCTCGCGAAGGGGCCATCAGATTCACCGCACATCCGCTGAACGGCCCATTTTGAAACATCTGCCGACTACCCGGGTCCATTGCAGCTGCTAGGCTCCTACCCAGGCCTTACTCGACAGAACCTTGCCCATGCTCGCGCGCCTGCTGTTTTTCTGCGGTCTTTTCATGGCCTCCACCTCGGCGATGGCCATGACGATCTACAAGTCCACCGACGCCAATGGCGTGGTCTCCTACAGCGACCGCCCCACGACGGGCTCCAAGGTGTTCGTTTTTCGTGATCGCATGGTCGAGAATCTTGAGCGCCAGGTGTACCTCGTCATCACGAAGAAGAAGGGCGTGGACAGCGTTTACGTGCGCAACGACCTGTATGCGCCGGTAGAAATCGAGTTGAGCTTCGGCGGGCTGAAGAACGTCAGTGGTGCGCCGAGCCGACCGATTCGCCGGGTGATGCCGGCACGCAGCAGTATTCGTCTGGCGCTGCTCACGGCCACGCAGTCCGAAAGGCCGCTCGCGTATACCCCAAAATTTGAATACTCCCTGGGCGACCCCTCAGGGGCCGCCCAGGCCTACCGGTACCCACTGCCGTGGCGCGGCGGACCGTTTCGGCTGAGTCAGGGCGCCAACGGTCAATACAGCCACTTCGGTCCCAAGAACCGTTACGCCATGGACATCGCCATGCCCGAAGGCACGCCGATCATCGCGGCGCGTGGCGGTGTGGTGGTGAAAACCGAGAATGCCCAGACCGGACGCGGCACCGATCCGTCGGGTAATTTCGTGCGGGTGCTGCACGATGACGGGACGATGGGCGTGTACCTGCACCTCAAGCAAGGTTCGGTGAGCGTTCGCGAGGGGCAACGGGTGTCGGTGGGGAGTCCGCTGGCCTTGTCGGGCAATACCGGCAACAGCAACGGGCCGCACCTGCATTTCGTGGTGCAGCGCAATACCGGGTTGGGGCTGGTGTCGATCCCGTACCAGTTCAATCAACCGGTAGGCAGCCTGCCGAACTTTGCGCTCGGCAAACAGTGAGGTGTTGCCTGTTCTGACGCCTTCGCGAGCAAGCCCGCTCCCACATTGGATCTGCGTCGAGCCATTTATATGTGATCGACACAAAACTAATGTGGGGCTTGCTCGCGAAGGGATCGACGCGGTTTAGGCCAGGGGCGACTTAATCGAGCATCAACACCTTGGCCAGAATGATCTTCGGCCCCTTCATCTTCTTGATGATGATCCGCAAGCCTTCGACTTCCAGCACTTCTTCCTCTTCCGGCACCCGTTTCAGTGTTTCGTAGACCAGCCCGGCGAGGGTTTCGGCTTCGATGTGGTCCAGATCGATGCCCAGCAGGCGCTCGACCTTAAACAATGGCGTGTCGCCGCGCACCAGCAGCTTGCCCGGCTGGTACGCGAGGATCCCGCGCTCAGCCTTGCGGTGTTCGTCCTGAATATCGCCGACCAGTACTTCCAGCACGTCTTCCATGGTCAGGTAGCCGATGATGTTGCCATCGGCTTCTTCGACCAGGGCGAAGTGCGAGCCGCCTTTGCGAAACTGTTCCAGCAGCTGCGACAGCGGCATGTGACGGGATACGCGCTCCAGCGGCCGGGTCAGTTCGGCGAGGTTGAACGACTCGGGAATATGGTCCAGGGCTGCCAGTTCCAGCAGCAAATCCTTGATGTGCAGCAGGCCGACGAACTCCTGACGATCGCTGTCGTACACCGGATAACGGCTGAACTTGTGGCGACGGAACATCGCCAGGATTTCCTTCAGCGGCGCGTTGAACTCCAGGGTCACCAGATCTTCCCGGGAGTTGGCCCAGTCGACCACTTCCAGCTCGCCCATTTCCACCGCCGAGGCCAAAACGCGCATGCCTTGGTCACTCGGGTCCTGGCCACGGCTGGAGTGCAGGATCAGTTTCAGTTCTTCACGGCTGTAATGGTGCTCGTGATGAGGGCCGGGTTCACCCTGGCCGGCGATCCGCAGGATCGTGTTGGCGCTGGCGTTGAGCAGGTAAATGGCCGGGTACATCGCCCAGTAGAACAGGTACAGCGGCACGGCGGTCCAGAGCGACAGCAGCTCGGGTTTGCGGATGGCCCAGGATTTTGGGGCCAGCTCACCGACCACGATGTGCAGGTACGAGATGACGAAGAACGCGGCGAAGAACGATACGCCTTTGACCACTTCGGCCGACTGCACGCCGACGGCTTCAAGGATCGGTTCGAGGATGTGCGCGAACGCCGGCTCACCGACCCAGCCAAGGCCGAGGGAGGCGAGGGTGATACCCAATTGGCACGCCGAGAGGTACGCATCGAGCTGACTGTGAACGGTGCGCAGGATGTGTCCGCGCCAGCCGTTTTTTTCAGCGATGGCTTCGACCCGGGTCGAGCGCAATTTGACCATGGCAAATTCCGCCGCAACGAAAAAGCCGTTGAGCAAAACCAGGATCAGAGCAAAAAGAATCATGCCGAAATCGGCGAAGAGTGTCGCGAGGGTCAAGCCAGGGGAAGGGTCCATGATGGAGTTTTGCGGGTTCCGTGTATTCGAAAGGAAAGAAAAAAGTGCGCCTGAAGGGCAGGCACAAGTCAGCCAATGTAGCGGCTGACCAAGTGATTGACTAGGGGGCGTTCTCAATTAGTTTCCCCACCGCGCCGGGTCTGCTGTTGTGCAGGGCAAGGCGCGAGAAGCGTAGTTTGGTCATTCCAAATAAGCTTCGAGCAACGCAGCCCTGCGCAACAGCAGGCCCGGCCCTTCGGGTTGTGCCTTAAAGCGGGCCAGGCTGCGTTGCAGGCCTTGGAAAGGGAACAACCATTCCCAGCGGCCTGCGCCTTGCCTGGCCCGCTTTAAGGCGACAACGCGGTGGGGAAACTAATTGAGAACGCCCCCTAGCGCGTGCCGGCCGGTATCAGTCGGCGGCGCTGATGACCCGGGATTTGGTGACCTGAGCCGGCGCAAAATGGCAGGTAAAGGTGCTGCCATGGCCCGGCACACTGCTGATTTCCATCCGCGCGCGGTGGCGCAGCAGCACGTGTTTGACGATCGCCAGGCCGAGCCCCGTGCCGCCGGTGTTGGAGTTGCGGCTGGAATCGACGCGATAGAAGCGTTCGGTCAGGCGCGGCAGGTGTTTGCTGTCGATGCCGATGCCGGAATCCTGCACGCTCAAGTGTGCACCTTGCTCATCACCCCACCAGCGGATGCGGATATTGCCTTCGGCCGGGGTGTATTTCACCGCGTTGAACACCAGATTGGAAAACGCGCTGCGCAACTCGGCTTCGCTGCCCTTGAGCAGAATCGTCGGGTCGGCTTCCAGGGTGATCTTCTGATTGCGCTGAGCAGACAACTGCTGAGCGTCGCTCTTGATCGATTGCAGCAAGCCGTCGATGGCCACCGGCTGGTTGTCCGAGGGGTAATCGGTGGCTTCCAGTTTGGCCAACAGCAGCAAGTCGTTGAGCAGCGTCTGCATGCGCCCACCTTGTTGCTGCATTTGCTGCAAGGCACGGGTCCAGCGTGGGTTCACGTCCTCGACGTTGTCGAGCAGGGTTTCCAGATAACCGCAGATCACCGTCAAGGGCGTGCGCAGTTCATGGGAGACGTTGGCGATGAAGTCTTTGCGCATCTGTTCCAGTTGATGGATACGTGTCACGTCGCGTACCAGCATCAAGTGTTCGTTGTTGCCGTAGCGGGTGATGTACAGCTGAATGCGCAGACGGTCGTTGATCGGTGAAGGGATCTCCAGCGGCTCGGCGTAGCTGTCCTGCTCGAAGTATTCCTTGAAGAGCGGATGGCGGACGAGGTTGGTGACCGGTTGGCCGCTGTCTTGCGGGGTCTTGAGGCCGAGCAGGGTTTCGGCGGCGCGGTTCCACCATTCGAGGTTGCCGTCGCTGTCGAGCATGATCACCGCGTCTTTCAGCGCGGCAGTCGATTCCTGCACCCGGTCGATCACCGCTTGCAGGCGCCCGCGCACTCGTTGGTCGCGGCGTTGCAGGTGGTAGATGCTGTCGAACACTTCGCCCCACAGGCCATAGCCATCGGGCGGTGCCTCATCGGATTTGTGCAGGCGCAGCCATTCGTGCAGTCGCAGCAGTTGCTTGAGGGTCCAGGCCAGGTAAAGGCCCAGGCCCGCGGCGAGGCTCCAGCCGTAGTAGCCGGTAATCAGGCCGATCACCAGGCAACCGGTCACCAGCAAAAGCATGTGGCGGATCAGGGTGCCATGCCAGTTTTGGTTCAATTGAACGCGCGTCCTTGTCAGCTTGTCGGGCGGGAAAGGTCCGGATCAGGCCTTGGTGGAAAACCGGTAGCCGGTGCCGCGTACGGTTTGTACCAGATTTTCGTACGCATCACCGAGGGCTTTGCGCAGGCGACGGATGTGCACGTCGACGGTGCGCTCTTCAACATAGACGTTGCCGCCCCAGACCTGATCCAGCAACTGGCCGCGGGTGTAGGCACGTTCCTGGTGGGTCATGAAGAATTGCAGCAGGCGGTATTCGGTCGGGCCCATCTCGGCGGGTTTGCCGTCGATGGTCACACGGTGGCTGATCGGGTCCAGCAGCAGGCCGCCGACTTCGATCGGCGTCTCGCCATCGGTAGGGCCGGCACGGCGCAGCACGGCCTTCAGGCGCGCCACCAGCTCGCGTGGGGAAAAAGGCTTGGTGATGTAGTCATCGGCGCCGACTTCCAGGCCCTGGATCTTGTTGTCCTCTTCGCCCTTGGCGGTGAGCATGATGATCGGGATGTCCCCGGTCAGCTCATCGCGCTTGAGGCGTCGGGCCAGCTCGATGCCGGACGTGCCGGGCAGCATCCAGTCGAGCAGGATCAGGTCCGGCTTGCGGTCGACGATGATGGCGTGGGCCTGTTGCGAGTTCTCAGCCTCTATGCAGTCATAGCCGGCCATTTCCAACGCAACGGCGATCATTTCGCGAATGGGCGCTTCGTCGTCGACGATCAGAATGCTCCTGCCAACCATGCCTTTAATCCTCTTGTCATTTAACTGTCTTGCGCCGCATTAGATAACGGAATTATTGCAGTCGTGTGACAGTATTTTAGTCGCCCTGCGATTGTTGTGATCCTGAACTAAGCTCTAATTTCGAATCCTGACAACCACAAAAGGAAGGTTTCCATGAAGCAATACTCGCAATCCTTCAAAGCTTTGATGCTGACTGCGGTCATGGCGTTGCCATCGATGGCCTTCGCGGCTGAGCCAGCAATGATGAAAGACGGGATGATGGTCGATCATAAGGGTATGACGGTGTACACCTTCGACAAGGATGCTGGCGGCAAGTCAATGTGCAACGGTGAGTGTGCCAAGAACTGGCCGCCAATGATGGCTCCGGCGGGTGCCAAGGCCGAAGGCGAATGGAGCGTCATTAAGCGTGATGACGGCAAGATGCAATACGCTTACGACGGCAAGCCGCTGTACACGTTCATGAAGGACGAAAAACCTGGAGAAATGAAAGGTGACGGCATGAAAGACGTGTGGCACGTGATGCGCGAGCATAAGTAAGTGATTCGCTGAAGCCGTAAAAAGATCGCAGCCTGCGGCAGCTCCTTGTACACATTAGGAGCTGTTGCGGGCTGCGATCTTTGCGCTTCATAACTTCAGCGCAGCGCGTAATCCAACACAATCCCGACAAAAATCGCCAACCCGGCCCAGTGGTTGTGCAGAAACGCCTGGAAGCAGCGCATCCGGTCCTTGCCGAGGGTGTACCAGAACTCCCACGCAAAACAGCCCGCCGCCGCCAGCAATCCCAGGTGGAACCAGCCACCGAGCTCGAATTTCGACCCGGCCAGCAGCAGGCAACCCAGCGCCAGCCCTTGCAGGGTCAGGATGATCACCCGGTCCGCATCACCAAACAGAATCGCCGTGGATTTCACGCCGATCTTCAGGTCGTCGTCGCGGTCGGTCATGGCGTAATAGGTGTCGTAGCCCACCGTCCACAGAAGGTTCGCGATCCACAGCAACCACGCCGCCGCCGGCAGTTCACCGGTTTCGGCGGTGAACGCCATCGGCATCCCCCAAGAGAACGCCGCGCCCAGCACCACTTGCGGGTAATAGGTGTAGCGCTTCATGAACGGGTAAGTGAAGGCCAGTGCCAAACCGCCGAACGACAGCCAGACCGTTGCCGCATTAGTGCAGAGCACCAGCAGAAAACTCACGCCCATCAGCAGCGCGAAGAACACCAGTGCTTCTTTGGAACTGATCTTGCCGCTCACCAGTGGCCGTTGTTCGGTGCGTTTCACGTGGCCATCGACCTTGCGGTCCGCCCAGTCGTTAATTACGCAGCCGCCGGCGCGGGTCAGTACCACACCGAGGACGAAAATCACGACGTTGGCCAATGACGGTGAACCTTTGCCGGCAATCCACAGCGCCCACAGCGTCGGCCACAGCAGCAGATAAATGCCGATCGGTTTGTCCATACGGGTCAGCTGAATGAAATCCCAGGCCCGTGGATTCAAGCGATTCAGGGACTTGAGCAGGCTCTGGTACATCAGCAATTCTCCGGATGGGCGCGGGTAGCGTTCCACAGGGGCGGCAAGAAAATTTCGGCCACCAGCACGCTCAAGGCGCCGCGGTCGAAACGCGAACGGCGGCCCCACAGCTCAGGTGCCCGGGACTCCATCGGCAGCCACTCCTGAGGATAGTGACAAACCTCGATAGCGCGCCGTTGAAATGCCTGATCGCAAAACAGCAATTCGCCCAGGGAACGGCTGCCCAATTCGTCCATGTGCAGACCGTCGCCCTGCAACGCACTACGCGCCGCCACGCTGCGGGCAAACACCCAGGCCTCGCCGTGGCCGCGCAGATACACCTCGCGAACCCAACCCTCGCTGCCTTCGGCCAGATCCAGCGCGGCACATTCGTCGACGCGCAAGGGCTGCCAACCTTCGAAGAGAGGCGTGACGCTGAAGCCGTCATTCGACAAACGGATCAGCCGTCGGGTCAAAGAGCCTTCGTCGAACAACCAGTTGAGGGTAGACGTGTCGGGGAGGGGCGTCAGTTGGCTTCGAGGGAGCCAAAGCGGGGGCACGGCGGGGGATTTTGAGTGCGGCACAGTGAGTCATTATTGGCAGCAAATGAGGCGGCGAGCTTACCATGTCAGTCTGCGATTTTGATTGATCCGACCGGCCATTGCGTCGAACAGGCTTGCATCTGCCGGGCCCTATCAGTACAAAACGCGCTGAGCCGGACGGCAGCGCTGCAACCATCGACCATTCGCGCCGGTAAAAGACTGAACCCTGAGGAAGTACCTGAATGAAAAAGTGGCAATGTGTGGTCTGCGGCCTGATCTACAACGAAGCCGACGGCTGGCCGGATGACGGCATTGCGCCGGGCACCCGCTGGGAAGACGTACCGGCAGACTGGCTGTGCCCGGACTGCGGTGTGGGCAAGTTGGATTTTGAAATGATCGAAATCGCCGCTTAAATAACTGAGGAGTAAGGAATGAACGCACCTGTCGTGATCGTCGGCACCGGGCTGGCTGGCTACAACCTGGCCCGGGAGTTTCGCAAACTCGATGGCGAAACCCCACTGCTGCTGATTACTGCAGATGACGGACGCTCCTACTCCAAGCCGATGCTCTCCACCGGCTTCGGCAAAAACAAAGACGCCGACGGCCTGAGCATGGCCGAGCCAGGCACCATGGCCGAGCAATTGAAGGCCGAAGTGCGTACGCACACGCGCATCAGCGGCATCGACCCTGGTCATAAGCGCTTGTGGATCGGTGAGGAAGCGGTGTTTTACCGTGACCTGATCCTCGCCTGGGGCGCAGAAACCGTGCGAGTGCCGATCGAAGGCGACGCAGATGACGCAGTCTTCCCGATCAACGACCTGGAAGACTACGCGCGCTTTCGCGCAGCGGCGGACGGCAAACGTCGGGTGTTGTTGCTCGGCGCCGGCCTGATTGGCTGCGAGTTCGCCAACGACCTGATCCTTGGCGGCTACGAGGTGCAACTGGTTGCACCGTGCGAGCAGGTGATGCCGACCCTGTTGCACCCGGCGGCGGCCGCTGCGGTCCAGGCCGGGCTGGAAAGCCTGGGCGCACGCTTCCACCTTGGGCCGGTGCTCAATCGCTTGCAGCGCGTTGCTGACGGACTGGAAGCGCATCTGTCCGATGGCCAGGTGATCCCTTGCGACGTGGTGGTGTCGGCCATTGGTCTGCGTCCGCGCATCGACCTGGCGGCGGCGGCCGGTGTGCAGGTCAATCGCGGTGTGGTGGTCGATCGCCACCTGAAAACCTCCCACGCCAATATCTATGCCTTGGGCGACTGCGCCGAAGTCGAAGGACTGAATCTGTTGTACGTCATGCCCCTCATGAGCTGTGCGAGAGCGCTGGCTCAGACCCTCGCCGGAAACCCGACGCCGGTAAGTTATGGCCCGATGCCCATCACCGTAAAAACGCCAGTCTGCCCATTGGTGGTTTCACCGCCGCCACGGGGTTTGGAGGGCGTCTGGACGGTCGAAGGGCAGGGCGCGGACATCAAGGTATTGTGCCGCGATGCCAGCGGCAAACTGTTGGGTTATGCCCTGACAGGCGCGGCGGTGATGGAAAAACTGGCCCTGAACAAAGAGCTTCCGGCATTGCTGGCGTAAATACCGGTCGTTCTGTCGGAATCACCCCTCTTTTGCCCCTACAAAGGTCGCGCCGAGACTGGCGCGGCTCTTCGCTGCGTGCCATCCTCACTCCCGTCTGCCGCAGAGTAGAGCATCTGCGGCGCTTTGGGCGCTGTTCCAACGAGAACAGCACGGACATAACAACAAAAAACCGTCAAAGGGGCTTCACTAATGCGTAAACCAGAACTCGCCGCTGCAATTGCTGAAAAAGCAGACCTCACCAAAGAGCAGGCCAACCGCGTTCTCAACGCCGTTCTCGAAGAAATCACCGGCGCTCTGCACCGCAAGGACAGCGTTACGCTGGTGGGCTTCGGTACCTTCCTGCAACGCCACCGCGGTGCCCGCACCGGCAAAAACCCGCAAACCGGTGAGCCCGTCAAAATCAAGGCCAGCAACACTGTTGCGTTCAAGCCAGGCAAATCGTTGAAAGACAGCGTTAATCCGTAACACGCACCGACTTCCCGCGTAGCGGGTGAGCGGGATAAAAAATGGGCACGCCAACGAGGTTGGGTGCCCATTTTTTTATGGGGCTAGGGTAACGCCAATCAGTTAAGCCAAGACGCGATCCGTGTAGCAGCTGGCGAAGCCTGCGTTCGGCTGCGCAGCAGTCGTAAAATCAGACAATGCGGTGCGCCAGGCTCACCGTGCACTCAGGGTTTACGACTGCTTGGCGAGTATCGCTGCCATCTCCGGCTCATCCAGATGATCCAGCGTTCGCTCAACCATCAAATGCACGCCGTCAGCCATGCGGCTGAGCGCTAAGGCTACGGAACGGCGGGAACCGTCCACGTCGTCGGCGAGGTTCGCGGCGATGGCGCTGATGGACAGCAAATCTTCCGAGGCATTGGCGAGAAGGGTTTCAGGGTTGATGCCCGGGCAGACGCTGAAGAGCTGGCCGTTGCGTTTTGGTGGTTTGGGGTCGGCTGGCGGGAAGTGATGGTCGAGGGCGCGCTCGGCGGCTTCGTTGAGTTTGTTTGAATCGGGGCTTTCGTAGGGGGAGACCGGATCGGTGTCGGGTGGGTTGGGTGTGACCTTGAACATTTACTAACTCCTGAAATGGAGCCGTTCACACGTCGCTGCTAAACGAAGGGTGGCGGCTGTGCGCGGGTTAGCAGACCGGGGAGTTAGCAAACCGGCGCGCCCAAGGGCGCCCCACGCACAGCCACCATCAAGTGCAGGGATATGAATACCTGACTGAAGGAAACGCTATGCACCTCACTAACAACCGCGGGCTGCTAAACCCGATCACTGATGGGCAGTGACAGGAACCAAGTTACCGACCGCCCCCAAGGCGCACAAGCCGGCGGATTCTGGCGTAGCCGTAGGCAACGACGCAAGGTGTTGTAGCTTTCACGACGTTACCTACAAGGCTTTTAAACAAGCATGGTCAAGCGGTGTTTAGCCATCGAAAATCTTGGCGCTCCCTACCAACTTCCATAGGGAATGCCGAATTTGTCGATGTAGGCTTTGGACTCCTCTGAAAGCGGCCGATGTTTTCCATTGGACGTGCCCCCGTAGGGGCCTTTGGGACTGATCGTGCCTTGGACTCGGGTGACTTCGGTCGATTGAAGACAGGCCCCACCCAACCACACTTTGGCGACTCCTCCTGGCGCCAGGCCGATAGTCAAAAACTTTCGGTAATCGGTTTTCCATTTGCCTACCGCACCGCAATAAGCTGTTTCACCCTTGAGCATGGTGTTCCGCGCAGATTGGGGGATCTCGATGTAGGCCTCGTAGGTCTGCGGTTCTGCCATGGACTGCCAGCGCACATAAACCAAACGAGGCAGGTCAGCCCCCGTTACATATCGACCTTTTCCTCCCGGATCTTTAAACCATCCTTTTGCATCACCCTTGAAGTGAGCCGGTATACTTTTACTTAGCCCTCGGGGATAACCAGTCGAGGGTATTCCTCTACCAGCGCCCCGAAACACATGTGCATTGATATCCACGACGTCAGCGGTTTCAATCCAAACCTCCATATAGTCGGGCGCAAAAAAATTGAGGCTCCAAGCGTCGTAAGGTAAGGATCTACTCCCGTAAGAGGCACATCCTCCCAACAACACAAATAGCAGCGCAAGGCCGGCCTTAAGCGGGGATGAGCGCTTACGCATTGGGATGCATAACGCGCTCTTGGTACTCCGCGGGCCGATTGATAAACATGATGTCAGAAGCAATAGCTGTCGGATGGTGTTTAACCTTCGGAAGTATTGGCACTCCTTACCAACTCCCATAGGGGATTCCGAACTTTTCGATATAGGCTTTGGACTCTTCTGAAAGCGGCCGATGTTTTCCATTGGACGTGCCCCCGTAGGGGCCTTTGGAACTGATCGTGCCTTGGACACGGATGGCTTCGGTCGACAATAGGCATTGGCCGCCAAGCCATACCTTGGCGATTCCTCCTGGCGCCAGGCCCACTACCACCATGTCTCGATAATCCGTTATCCATTTACCGTCCGCACGGCAAAAGGTTCTTTCACCCTGGAGCATGGTTTTGCGCGCCGATTCGGGGATCTCTATGTACGCTTCATAAGTCTGCGGTTCGGCCATGGACTGCCAGCGTACGTAGACCAAACGTGGAAGGTCAGCACCCCTTACGAACCGACCTTTTCCTGTCGGATTTTTAAACCATCCTTTTGCATCACCCCTAAAACGGGTTGGTATGCCTTTACTTAGCCCTCGGGGATAACCAGTCGCGGGAACCCCGCTACCCGCACCTCGAAATACACGCTCCTTGATATCAACGACATCCGCCGTTTCGATCCAGACCTCCATGTAGTCGGGTGAAAAAAATCTGAGGCTCCAATCGTCATAGGGCAATGATCTGTGTTCGCCAAAGGCACATCCGCCCAACAGTGGGATCAGCAGCACAAAGCCTAATTTGAGCATCCATGGGCGCTTACTCATGGGGATGTACCACGCGTACATAGTTTTCGGCGGGTCGATCGATAAACACGATGTTCAGATCGCTCTCGTTCCAGCCCTTGGCAGCATTCCAATTGGCAGACAGATGTATGTAACGGCGAAAGAGCAACTCCTCTTCGTCAAGGCTCAAGCTCGCGCGCCGGGTGTCACCCAGCGCATAAGCCATCAGTTTTTCGGCAATCGGTTTCAACTCCTCTGGTAACGCGTACTTTTGATCCGCATCGTCAATAACCATGAACGGGACGTCGTGCCTGGCCCCCAACTCGCGCATGATTCGCAGGTAAACCAACGCCAGATCGTTGCGCACAGTCCGCTCGCTGTGGATCGCTGCATAGACATTTTTCGATTTGGATCTGTCGCCTTTTGCGTTGCTAGTCATCTCCACCGCCCAAGTTTTCACCTTCAGTGTCAGCCCATACAGATTGAGCTGATCCTGAAGGCGACCCAGTTCTTGCTCAGCCCAGCGATAGGCAGTTGACGCTGTAGAAGGCACGTAAAGATCTTCGTCGCGGCTACAGCGCGGCTTACTGAGCAGAACTCGTTCAATGATGTTCGGTAGATACCCGCCACCCAGGTCAGAGTGGACGCCGGGCAGCACGATATCGGCGGTGCCGGCGCTGTTGAGTGAGAAGTTGTGGCGACGCTCATCCCCTGCCACCAAATGCACAACTTTTTTTGCGATATCGGGCGCTAGAAACAAGTTGACGCCGGGGTTTATGGCGTCATGGACGCTCAAGTCGCCGTCGGTAATGCTAGCGACGGCGGCAGCGGTATCGAAGATGCCGATAAAGTTTATGGAGACGTCGGTGTTGGCGCGCCAGGCAAAATTTTCGATGAACAGTGAAGAGTCGCTTGGCAATAACTCTGCCAATGGACTTTGTTCTCCTTTCAATACTTCATTGGCAAAGTGCCGTGCGGCAGCGGCGCCGCGACTGAAGCCGAAGATATCAAACTCGACAGACTCAACTTTCCGGTTGGGGTTTGCCAATTCGAATAGACGAATTTCACTAAAGATACTTGCCGGGCTTTGCTTAACTCTTTCCAATACACCTTGGGCACCGACGCCGGTTGCCAGTGAAAAAGGCGAATCCCCTTCGCCACTGCTAGTACCGATGCCATCCAGATAAACGGGGATGTACCCTATGGTTTCGTCATCAGCCAAGAGCCGCTGACTGTCATTGGTGTACAGCTCATACAGCTTCGCCACATTACTCGTATCATTCCCATAGCTGCTCTCCGGCGTGCTCCCCAAACCGTCATACCCATTAGCCTGACAAAACTGCCGAATATCCTCAGCCTCCTCCAGCAGATTCACATCTCGCGCATAGCACCCGGCAACCATCTCACTGTTGGATCGGTTGTTCCCGGTGCCATCAAAAAACACCCCGATCCGCAAAGTAATCCCTTCTTCTTCAACTTCCTCCTCCTCTTCCTCCAGCTCATCCGATTCATTCTCTTCCGATGGTGGAGGCTCAGGCGCAACGGACACCAACAAGCCCGCCGCAGCCCCCTGCAGTAATGTATGTGCAGCCGTACCCGGCGTTGGAGAACCGCCGACCTCAATCGCGCTACTACTGAAAATACCGTCGGAGTTGAGCACGATGTGTTGATCGCCGACCTTTATGGAAAGGCTCTCACCCGCATCTATCACAAGGTGCGCGCCTGCCTTGATGTGCATGTGCTGACCGGCTTCGATAACCAGCGTTTTCTCAGATTTTGTGTGGCTGTCGCCAGAGACATGCAGGTAGTCGTTGCCGCTGACCTGGATTTTTCGATCCGACGTGATAGTGAGGTGCTCTTCAGATCCCAGCACCGTAATACGGTCGCCCTTGATGGTGACTCGACTCTTATTACCCACCTCAATCCGGCTGTCGTTCTCAACCTTCTGTTCCATATCCCGCTGAGCACGCAGGTAGATCAACTCATCGCCAGCGCGATCGTCCATCGACAGTTCGTTGTAGCCACCCGTAGTGGGGGAGCTGTGGGTTCGAAGTACGGTTTTGGTTTTATTTTCAGGCAATGAGTAGGGCGGCGGCGTGACCTTGTTGATCAGGCAACCGGTTATCAATGGATTATCGGGATTGCCCTCGAGGTAGGTAACGAGGACTTCCATCCCGATACGCGGAATGATCACCGTGCCAAAGTTATCGCCCGCCCAGCTGGACGCTACCCGCAGCCAGCAACTGCTTTTTTTTCGTTGTTGCGTTTAGACCGGTCCCAGAAAAATTTGACTTTCACGCGACCGTATTCGTCGCAGCAAATCTCCTCACCGACAGGCCCGGTGACGCGGGCGGTCTGGCAATTCAGCATGGGTCTAGGTGCAGGCATCGGTGGCCGGTAAAAAACGTCCCAGGGAATTGCGCTGAAGCTGTTGCGGTAGCCCTGGGTAAAGCCGTTCTCAGGTTCGGTCGCGCTGGTGATTGACTCCTGGAGCACCTGAGGTTGCTTACCGGTGTGAGTAACACTAAGTAGCAGCCAGAGATCGTTGTGCGTTTCTTGTGGGGAGTTATTCAGGCTGAAAAAGTGGCCGCTACGCAGCGTTGGCTGGTCGCTTTTTCCCTCCGCCAACTGATAATCGACTCGGTGCCGTTCCAGTGCCTGCTGGGCCAGTTGTTTACCGCGCTTTTCGCTCTCCAATGGCAGCGGGTAGCTATAGTCTTCCAGCTTGGGGTCGAACTCAGCGGTAAAGCGACTTTCCAGCAACGCGCTTGGGCGTTTCAGGTCGTAGTCACGGCGGGTAACGATGCTGGGGCGGGTTTTGAAACCCATGGAAAACTGGCTGACGACCGGATGCTCCGCCACCATGCCGGAGTCTTGCTGATACGGCGTTTCGCCCAGTTTGGGGAAGAATGTCTGGTCATCGGTGAACACCAGCACATGGCCTTGCGAGGAATGCTGGTGATGCCACGTAATGCCGTCCTCGGCGCAGAGCCGCTGGACGAACTCCAAATCATTTTCCCGGTATTGAGTGCAGTATTCGCGCGCGGGACTTGTTTTGACGTGGAAGGTAAAGGCATCGGCTTGAATGCCGTGCCCCTTGAGGACTTGATCGATGATTTGCGGCACCGTCTGATCCTGGAAAATTCTCTGATCCTGGCTGAACTGCAAATAATGCAGTGCCGGCACCAGGTTCACGCGATAGCGGGTCAGGCGTTTACCAGCATCACCTGCGGACACACCTTCGATGTGTCCGTGAACACCTTCGCCGTTCAGGCCGAATTGCAGAAATGCAGGTTGGTGAAGCAGGGTCTCCAGATCGATATCCGGGTACTCGCTGACCAGATCGACGCGGATTGAGTACAACGCGCTGATGGTTTCAGTGCCTTCAAAGGCCAGCACCTTAAAGTCGTTGCGAACCGTCGGGATTGCGAGGGTGAATTGAGGGGCATTAGCAGATGCGAACATGCGCTTATCCTTTTGCTTCTTTAGCTCGTCCTTAAGCTGAGAGAGAAAAAATCGCGATGCCCGAGTCGTGCCTGGCCCGAGCAGGTCGCCAAAATGCCCTGCACGCTAACAAGGCATCCAAAGTATTGATGTAGGAGGGGTCTTGAAGCCCGGTATGAAATTTCCGCGATACCGAAAGTTCCATTTTGGAACTTTGTTTGAAACATAAAAATGCCATCACAATGATGGCACTTTTCTTATTGGCTGTTGTCGCTCGCCGTTTAATTCATGGATATCGGTAACATTTCGGAATGCTCCTACATTTATCATTTTGTATTTTTGGCATGATTCGCGTCCGCCTCAGGGAGCGAATCGACAATGAATACGGCATTTATTAAGGTGAAAGAGTCGGAAGGCTCTATCTCAACGGTTTCCGGCCAGCGGGTCGCACAATGAACAATTAAACCAATCTCAGGGATTCCCCTGCTACATATAGGGAGATCTCCTGCGAGATGAAAAGACACTTCGTCTTGTTGTTTAATCGGATGCTTGCTAGTGGCCATCATCGTGAGTACGATGCGCGCACTTGAAAGAGCACGAACTCAATTGGATGAGACTCATCGCAGCTCTTTGATTCTGTCCCCGCGTCATTGGAACTCCAATGGGCGTATGACTGTAATCCTAATTAAAGGCCATGGATGTCCTACTCAAGCAAACTTTCCGCTCATTACCTCGAACTCGCAAAAGCCTCTGTTTCCAAAGAGAATTTCGCGGGCGAGGACGTTCGCTTTTCGAGCGAGTATGAGGCATTGGAAAGCGAGTTGGGCAAAGCCCAATCCATGCACGAAAGCGGTCAGATCGATTGGCTGAAAATCCGCGAAAACAGTGAAAACCTGCTGCGCACCCAGTCCAAGGACTTGCGGGTTGGCGCCTGGCTGACCTGGGCCCTGTACCAGCGCGAATCCTTCCAAGGGCTGCTGGCCGGCCTAGGACTTCTGCACCACCTGTGCGAGAACCACTGGGCCGAGGTTCATCCCAATAAGGCCCGCACCCGCTCCGCTGCCATCAGTTGGTTGGTACCGCGTCTTGAGCAGGTGCTGACCGAGAACGTCGCGATCAAAGAGCAGTTGCCGATGTTCCGGCGGCTGGTCGAACACCTTGAAGGTCTCGATGCTGCTTGCACCGAGCACTTGGGCGACGATGCGCCGTTGCTGCTGCCGATCTCCCGCCGCTTGAAAAACATGGTCCAGCGTGCCGCCGACAATCAGCCGGAACCTGGCGTCGTCGGCGCGGCGGTGGCTCAGGTCAAACAAGCCGCCACGCAACTGTTCACCCCCGGCGCACCGATCGATAACGAAAAAGAAGCCCACAAGGCGCTGCGTGCCCAGCAGGAAAGCGCGCGGCCGTTGTGCGCCTGGTGGCTCAAGCAGAAAGCCACCGACCTGCGCGCCTTGCGCCTCAATCGCACACTGTTGTGGTTGTCCATCGACGCGGTACCCGAGCGCAACGCCGAGCAGATCACCGTTCTGCGCGGTTTGCCAGCCGACAAGCTCAAGGCTTACCAGGACCGTTACGACCAGGCCAAATATGCCGATCTGCTGGTGGAACTGGAGGCGAGCCTGGCGAAGGCGCCGTTCTGGTTCGATGGCCAGCGAATGGTTTGGGAGTGCCTCCAGGGGCTCAACGCCGAGATGGCTATGCGCGAAGTGGAAATCCACTTCGCGCTTTTGATTCAGCGCCTGCCCAGCATCATCGAATTGCGATTTCATGACGGCGCCCCATTTGCCGATCCTGCCACTCGCGCCTGGGTCAGCGCCCATGTCATGCCGCATCTGCAAAGCGCCAGTGCGCCGCGCAAGGTCGAAGTCGCCGACACCCAGCCTGCCTGGGAACTGGCCCTGGAAGAAGTCTTGCCGATTTTGCGCAAGGACGGCCTCAAGGCCGCCGTGCAGATCCTCAAGCAAGGCCTGCAAAGCGCCCAGGGCGGGCGCGCCCGGTTCTTCTGGCAGTTCGCCCTCGCGCGGCTGTGCTTCATGGCCAAGAAATACGAACTGGCCAGGACCCAACTCGAAACCCTAGACCAAACATTACAGGACTCAGGCCTGAACGCCTGGGAGCCCGATCTTGCGCTGGAAGTGCTGCATTTACTGCATAGCTGCTGCGAGTTGTTACCGCAGAACCATGCCGTACGTGAACGCAAGGAAGAGATTTATCGCAGGCTGTGCCACCTCGATCTCGAAGTGGTACTCGAATAGGCCCCAGGGCCACAACCGCAAGGAGAATAGCCATGGCCAAAGAAGGCTCGGTAGCCCCCAAGGAACGCATCAACGTCACTTTCAAACCTGCCACCGGTGGTGCTCAGGAAGAGATTGAACTGCCGTTGAAGCTACTGGCAATCGGTGACTACACCCACCGCAAGGACGAACGTAAAGTCGAAGATCGCAAGCCGATCAGTATCGACAAGATGACCTTCGACGAAGTGCTGGCCAAGCAAGAGCTGACCCTGACGTTGAACGTGCCGAACCGCCTTCAGGAAGAGGGCAGCACTGAAGAGCTGGGCGTGCAACTGCGCGTCAACTCGATGAAGGACTTCAACCCGGCCAGCCTGGTCGAGCAAGTGCCTGAGCTGAAAAAACTGATGGAACTGCGCGACGCGCTGGTGGCCCTCAAAGGTCCGCTGGGTAACGCGCCTGCGTTCCGCAAAGCCATCGAAGGCGTTCTCGCCGACGACGAATCCCGCGGTCGCGTACTGGGTGAGCTGGGCTTGAACGCCGCAGCCCAGGACGCCCCCCAGAACGTCTGAGCCCCCATCAGTCAAGGAAGCCAACAATGAGCACTAGCGCAGCACAGCAAAAGAGCAAAGAGAACGGCGAATACAGCATTCTCGACAGCATCATCGCCGAAACCCGCCTGACGCCGGACGACGAAGCCTACGACATCGCCAAGCGCGGTGTGTCGGCCTTCATCGAAGAGCTGCTCAAGCCGCAGAACAACGGTGAGCCGGTCAAGAAGGCCATGGTTGACCGCATGATCGCCGAGATTGATGCCAAGCTCAGCCGCCAGATGGACGAAATCCTGCACCACCCGTCTTTCCAGTCCCTGGAATCGTCGTGGCGTGGTCTGCAGTTGCTGGTCGACCGCACCAACTTCCGCGAAAACATCAAGATCGAAATCCTCAACGTCTCCAAAGACGATCTGCTGGACGATTTCGAAGATTCGCCGGAAGTGATGCAGTCGGGCCTGTACAAGCACATCTACACCGCTGAATACGGTCAGTTCGGTGGTCAGCCGGTTGGCGCGATCATCGCCAACTACTTCATGTCCCCAAGCTCGCCGGACGTGAAACTGATGCAGTACGTGTCCAGCGTTGCCTGCATGTCCCACGCGCCGTTCATTGCCGCGGCCGGCCCGAAATTCTTCGGCCTGGAAAGCTTCACCGGTCTGCCGGACCTGAAGGATCTGAAAGATCACTTCGAAGGCCCGCAATTCGCCAAATGGCAGAGCTTCCGCCAGTCGGAAGACTCCCGTTACGTTGGCCTGACCGTGCCACGTTTCCTGCTGCGTAACCCGTACGACCCGGAAGAAAACCCGGTCAAATCGTTCGTGTACAAAGAAACCGTCGCCAACAGCCACGAGCACTACCTGTGGGGCAACACCGCCTACGCGTTCGGCACCAAGCTGACCGACAGCTTCGCCAAATTCCGCTGGTGCCCGAACATCATCGGCCCGCAGAGCGGCGGCGCGGTTGAAGACCTGCCGTTGCACCACTTCGAAAGCATGGGCGAAATCGAAACCAAGATTCCTACCGAGGTTCTGGTTAGCGACCGTCGTGAATACGAACTGGCCGAGGAAGGCTTCATCTCCCTGACCATGCGCAAAGGCTCCGACAACGCGGCGTTCTTCTCCGCAAGCTCGGTGCAGAAGCCGAAGTTCTTCGGCATCAGCGCAGAAGGCAAGGCCGCAGAGCTGAACTACAAGCTCGGCACCCAACTGCCGTACATGATGATCGTCAACCGCCTGGCTCACTACTTGAAAGTGCTGCAGCGCGAGCAACTCGGTTCGTGGAAAGAACGTACCGACCTCGAGCTGGAACTCAACAAGTGGATCCGCCAGTACGTGGCCGACCAGGAAAACCCAAGCGCCGAAGTCCGTGGCCGTCGTCCACTGCGCGCGGCCCAGATCATCGTCAGCGATGTTGAAGGCGAGCCTGGCTGGTACCGCGTCAGCCTGAACGTGCGCCCGCACTTCAAGTACATGGGTGCCGATTTCACCCTGTCGCTGGTTGGCAAGCTGGACAAAGAGTAAGCGGAGCTAACTCATGACTGGATACGGCAGCCTTTTCGAACGCCTGGGTGGCGACGCGGACAAACGCGTCGGCTGGAGCCGCGAGGTCTCCGCCATGGCGTCCGTGGCTGCCCATCTGGCCAAGATGCTCAGCACCCGTGCGGGCAGCGTGCAAACGCTGTCCGATTACGGGCTACCCGATCTCAATGACATGCGTCTGAGCCTGCACGACTCCCTGAGTCAGGCCCGTTTGGCCATCGAAAATTTCATCGAAGCCTACGAGCCACGCCTGAGCAATGTGCGTGTCATTTCCCTGCCGCGTGACCACGATCAGCTTCGCCTGTCCTTCAGCATCGAAGGCCTGCTGGAAGTTGATGGTTTCAAGCGTCAGGTCAGTTTCGCCGCGCGCCTGGATGGCAGCGGTCAAGTGAAGGTCAACTAAGGAGATTCGTATGTCCGGCAAACACGCAGCCCGCGTATCCGACCCTACCGCTTGCCCGCTCCCCGGCCACGGCACCAACCCGATTGCTGCCGGTTCCGGCGACGTGTTTTTCGACGGCCTCGCGGCCGCCCGCCAAGGCGATGCCTCGGCGTGTGGTGGTGCGATGTCGGGCGGGTTGGCGACGACGGTTTTGATCAACGGCAAACCGGCCGCAACGGTTGATTCCGTTGGGACGCATGGCAACAAGGTTACGGCTGGGTCCGGGACGGTAATTATCGGAAATTCGCATTCGGCGGTGCCGTTTGTGGCGCCGTTGCCGGTGGAGATTCAGTGGCCGTTCAACGAGCATTTTGTAATCAATTGTCAAGAAACCGGTAAGCCGCTCGCCGGGGTGGAATACACGCTTAAAACCGCATCGGGGAAAATCATCAACGGTGTGACGGGGGCGGACGGCAAAACGCAAAAGGTTTTTTCGGCTACTGCCGAGGCGGTTGAGTTGGTCATTGAACCCCAAACCAGAGTTGTACTCGCTTAGTTACTTGCTTTTGAGAGCCAACAACAGTCGGGCACTGGATATCTATCAGAGGGATATGAAAATGGCAGCAACAACAGTGGCAACGACCATGACTCCGGCAAGTAATAAAGTCGGACAGTCTGCGACTGCGCGCCAGTTCAAGATCACTGATATTCCGAACACAATGAAAAAAATAAACTGGCCTGTTGCTGCTGCTCTAATGAACCATTGGCTCATTGGTAAGCCATGGCCAATTGAAGGCGGTGGGATGGATGATGCGGTAAAACGGCATGAGGTTTTTGCGCCCGCAGAATATATCGAAGAGTCCATCGTTAAAATGAGTTGGGTCACCGGGTTCGAGCGCGCAAAGGCAGCGATCACGCATCTAAGGGCTACCTGGAACAGTCCGCGCGGGATCGATCTGATAAAAAGTAGAATACGTCGAGCATTCTCCGGCAAAGCGCCAGGACAATATCCAGTGGCGTTTAACGGTGTGGCCAGCGCTGCTGAAAGATTTGGTTACTCAAATAATAAAGTAGTCGAATTTGAGCAGGCGGGCTCTGATGAGGTCAACGAACTTCGAGCGGCGCTTGCAAACTTCAATATGCGCGTCATCGCTGAAGGTATGGTCGTTGTGACGGATAAGAACATTGTTTTTATACCTTCCCGGCTAGGCTTTTATATCGAAGACGCCTACGATTTCAATGATGGAACTGTTTTTTATAGTCAGGTTCTGGGTTACTGGAATTTTGATAAGTTAGTCACGGATCCCGTTGAAGGCGCGAAAGCAAACGCGAAATTGGCTGCCGAAATGACCACTGTTATGGCTGAGTCGAAATATCAGGAAACTAGAGGGCAGCAAAGCGCGCAGCAGAAAGGCGAAGCTGTACGTCGATACCGCGAGCTGGAAGGTAAACATTATATGCTCGTACAAAATAGCGACTTTCGAGACTATCGCGACCTCAGTAAAAAGGGTGGCGATTTTCGGGTGTATTCGGACATTCAGTATGAAGGCGTGACCGCAACCCCCATTGAGATATTTACTAGATGAAAACGTTACATAAGTATTTCATAAGCTTGGCCGCCTTGTTGGTCAGCTTGATCATCGCCGTTGCAATCATTTTGGCTGGCATCGTAGGTCGCGCATCGGACGTTTCGAAGAAGAGCCCGTCTGGGCAATATCTTATCGAATCTGTTCCTGCTAGCTCGCTTTTGACTCCTCGGGACTCCGTGTACCTGCGCTTCACTGATTTGAATAATCCTGATCAGGTATACCGAACGCCTCTTTTCTCAGAGTTGGAGCTGGATATGAGCGCTGATGAAGATGAGAAAACCGTGGGTGTTGTTTTCATAACACTTGATAAGTCTAGCAAAAAGTTCAAGTTGGAACTTTCCAGTCCTAGAACGAGCTTGTTGAATATCTTCATCAGCAATACCCCATACAAGGTATTGGAAAACTAATGCTTGGTCTAAGGAAGAGCGATGCTCTGTGCATGTGTACGGATAGAAAACGCCTGTCCCTAACTTTGCTCATCGCATTCCTGAGCTCCATTGGGCTGCTGGCGATTTTGGTTTTGTTTGCAGTGCTGTTGCGTATGGAGCGGTCTGTCGCCCCGACTTTGACTGCTCACCCCAATGCACTTTGGGTGGGTGGCGAGGATGGTGGGGTGTTTGTCGAAATAGCGAAGTCCGAGGCGCCGAATTATTACGTGCAGGTTCGTCATGAGAATGGCGAGATTTGGTCGGAGGGTTGGATTCGCTACGGCACGAAAACGGGTTTTCCTCTGAGTGCCGCCGGTATTACAGGGTTCGACGGCGAACAACTTTATTTACACACCAGCACGACGATTGCGCCTGAAAAGGTAAGGGGCCAGTAATCATGAGCATGATGAGTTTTCAAGCGAAAAATGGGACTGTCCCTAATATTTCTCTGGTTTGTTTGCTTGTCGTCCTGCTGCCGGTTTTAGTCCTTTTTGGATTAAAGCTGCAAAGCTCATGGGTTGCACAGCCAGTAAAAAAATATTGGAGCCCTTCGGCGCAGTGCTATATCGCCAGATATGTTCCGAGCTATCAGGTAGTTGGTGTGGCAGGCCGTATTCTGGAATTGTTTAGCAGTCAGTATTTTTATCGCGTGTATACCAAGGATGGAGAACTGCTCAAGACTTCCAAGTGGTATTTGTGGATGAGAGAGGGCAACGCCGGAGTTGCTCCTGAGTTTCAAGGAGAAATGGTGTTGTACCCCGGTGCAGACGGCTGGGAAAGCTGGATGGTTCCCGAATGTCGTTGAAGTTCGTAAATCAAGAAAACCCTTCTAGGTGGGATCGCCGTTGATCAGCCTAAGTCGTTTCAGATTCTTGAAGATTGCCCTGTGGACACCCGCTGTCGTGTTCGTGGTTCTGTTGTACCTCGATTGGGCAGAGGGATATTCGAGGGTTTCAGGCTGGGAGCAGTTTTTGGCGATTTACGTCCTGACATTTGGCATCCCGGCCTACATCGCCTTTGCCCTGTGGGCAACGCGAGCACTGAACGGAAAAACTGAACAGCAAATTTTGAAAAGTGTGTGGCGCGCACCGCTGACGTTCATCCCTTTTTACGCCGCCCCGTGGGTGATTTATGGGTTGGCCCATGTGCTTTTGGGGAGCCTCGCCGAGTTCCCGATGATGTTTGGCTGGCTGGCTTTTTTACCGTACCTGCTCATCGCAGGCTACGTGGTTGCCGGTCTGACGGTCGCGCTCTACAGGACGTTTTATTCATGAGATTCAATACCAGGCAGGTAACCCGTGTCCTTTAACCACTACTACCAAAGCGAACTCACCGCACTTCGCCAGTTAGGTCGTCGATTCGCCGAGCGTAGCCCGGCGTTGGCGCCTTTCCTGGGTCAGGCCGGGCGGGATCCGGACGTGGAGCGGTTGCTGGAAGGCTTTGCGTTCCTGACCGGTCGCCTGCGCCAAAAGCTCGACGACGAGCTGCCGGAGCTCAGCCATTCCCTGATGCATCTGCTGTGGCCCAACTACATGCGGCCGCTGCCGGCGTTCAGTATTTTGCAGTTCGACCCGTTGAAGCGTTCGGGTCCTGCGTTGATGGTCGAGCGCGATACGCCGGTGGAAAGCGTACCGATCGATGACGTGCGTTGCCGCTTTCGCACCTGCTACCCGACGGAAGTCTTGCCGCTGGATCTGGCCGCGCTGAATTACTCGGTGAAGGGCGACGGTTCGCTGTTGAGCCTGCGTCTGGAGATGAGTGCCGACGGCCATCTCGGTGAGCTGGAGCTGAGCCGTCTGCGTCTGCACTTTGCCGGCGAGCGTTACATCAGCCAGATGCTCTACCTGAGTCTGTTGCGCAACCTGGAAGGCATCGAGCTGATCCCGCTCGACGGCGCCGGCAAGCCCATCAACGGCGTCAACGGCACGCCGATGGCCTTCAAGATGCCCGGCGACCGGGTGCAGCCAGTGGGTTTTGCCGAAGAAGAAGCGTTGATCCCGTATCCGCTGAACACCTTCCGTGGCTACCGCTACCTGCAGGAATATTTCGCCTTCCAGGACAAATTCCTGTTCGTCGACATCAACGGCCTGGACCTGCTCAAGGCCCTGCCGGAAGACACGCTCAAGCAGATGCGCGGCCTGGAATTGCGCTTCGATATTCGCAAGAGCGGCATCCAGCGCCTTCGCCCGACGCTGGACAACGTGAAGCTCTATTGCACGCCGATCGTCAACCTGTTCAAGCACGATGCGCTGCCGATCCGCCTCGACGGCAAGCAGGACGAATACCTGTTGCTGCCAGCCGAATACGACCTGGAAAACTGCGGTGTGTTTTCGGTAGAAACCGTGACCGGGTGGAAGCCCGGCGGCCTTGGTTATCAGGAGTACGTGCCGTTCGAATCGTTCGAGCACGACCCGAGTTTCGACGTGCCCAACAGCCGTCCGCACTACAGCATCCGCCAGCGTTCGTCCTCGTTGCACGACGGCCTCGACACTTACCTGAGCTTCGGCATCCGTCACACCGAAGCCCACGAAACCCTGTCGATCGAGCTGATGTGCACCAACCAGAACCTGCCGCGCAAGCTCAAGCTCGGCGACATCTGCATGGCCTGCGAAGAGACGCCGGAGTTCCTCAGTTTCCGCAATATCACCCCGGCCACGCCCAGTTATGCGCCGCCGCTGAACCGTGACTTCCTCTGGAAGCTGATCAGCAACATGTCGCTTAACTATCTGTCGCTGGCCGACGTCAACGCGTTGAAGGTGATTCTCGAAACCTACGACCTGCCGCGCTACTACGACCAACACGCTGAAAAAGTCAGCAAGCGTCTGCTGGGCGGGCTCAAGTCGATCAAACACCAACACGTCGACCGCTTGCACCGAGGGTTGCCGGTACGCGGGTTGCGCACTGAGCTGACCATCGACCCGGAAGGGTATATCGGCGAGGGCGACCTGTTCGTTTTCGCTTCGGTTCTTAACGAGTTTTTCGCGCTCTACGCCAGTCTCAATTCGTACCACGAGCTGCGGGTAAAAAGCACACAGGGAGAGGTGTACCAATGGACACCACGTATGGGTCTGCAACCCCTGCTTTAAGCGGGCTGACCCGGGTAATACGCGAGTACTCGCTGTTTCAGGCCGTGCTGCTGGTGGTTGACCGGCTGCGCGAGGCGCACCCGTACCTGAGCGAAGACGATCTGTATGACCAGCTGGAATTTCAGGCCAACCCGAGCCTGGGTTTCCCCGGCAGTGACGTCGATCGCGTGGAGTTTTTCGAAGAGCACGGGCAGATGCGCGCGCGTCTGCGTTTCAACCTGATCGGCCTGGTCGGTTCCGGTTCGCCACTGCCGGCGTTCTACGGCGAACAGGCCCTGGGCGATAGCGAAGACGGCAACCCGACCCGCAACTTTCTCGACCTGTTCCACCATCGTCTGCAACGGCTGATGCTGCCGATCTGGAAAAAGTACCGCTACCGCGCAAGCTTCCAGAGCGGCGCCCTCGACCCGTTTTCGTCGCAGTTGTTTGCGTTGATCGGCCTCGGCGGCGAAGAGATCCGCAGGGCCCAGGAACTGAACTGGAAACGCCTGCTGCCGTATCTCGGCTTGCTCAGCTTGCGGGCGCACTCGGCGGCGCTGATCGAAGCGGTGCTGCGTTACTACTTCAAACACGCCGAACTGACCATCGAGCAGTGCATCGAGCGCCGCGTCGAAATCCTCGACGAGCAGCGCAATCGCTTGGGCCGCGCCAACAGCCTGCTCGGCGAAGACCTGGTTCTGGGCGAACACGTGCGCGACCGCAGCGGCAAATTCCGCATCCACATCCGCGAGCTCGACTGGCAACGCTTCCACGAGTTCCTGCCGATCGGTTTCGGCTACCAGCCGCTCTGCGCGCTGGTGCGGTTCACCCTGCGTGACCCGCTCGATTACGACATTCGCCTGGTGCTGCGCCAGGAAGAAATCCGCGAACTGCGCATCGGTGAGCAGAACGCCTGTCGCCTGGGATGGACCAGTTGGCTCGGCCGCGAAAAAGCGGACGGCGTGGTGACCCTGGGCAGCAAAATTCATTAAGGACGTGAGACCAATGATCAACGTAGACCTGCAACAACTTATCCAGGCGCTGGACGCCGAAACCCGTCGTGACCTGGAAAGTTCGGCCGAACGCTGCGTCGCCCGTGGCGGCAGCAAGATCCTCGTCGAAGACTTGCTGCTGGGCTTGCTGGAGCGCCCGCAAGGGTTGCTCGCACGCGCGCTGCAAGACGCCGAAGTGGATGCTGGTGAGCTGAGCGCCGCGTTGCAATCGCGGGTCGAGCACAGCGCTTCGCGCAACCCGGTGTTTGCCCCGGAACTGGTGCAGTGGCTGCAAGACGCGTTGCTGGTGGCCAACCTTGAACTGGGCCAAAGCCAGGTCGAACAAGCCGCGTTGATCCTCGCGCTGTTGCGCAATCCGATGCCCTACGCCGGCAGCCGCTACCAGTCGTTGCTGGCCAAGCTGAACATCGAGCGCCTGAAAGAGTTCGCCCTGTCGCAGAAAGAACAACCGGCGACGGGCAAACCCGCTGTGCCCGGTGAATCGTTGCTGCAGCGCTTCACCCACAACCTGACCCAACAAGCCCGCGACGGCAAACTCGACCCGGTGTTGTGCCGCGATGGCGCGATCCGTCAGATGGTCGACATCCTCGCCCGTCGCCGCAAGAACAACCCGATTGTGGTCGGCGAAGCCGGTGTCGGTAAGACCGCCATTGTCGAAGGCCTGGCCTCGCGCATCGCGGCCGGTGAAGTGCCGCAAGTCTTGAAAGGCGTCGAGCTGCTGTCGCTGGACATGGGCCTGTTGCAGGCCGGCGCCAGCGTCAAAGGTGAGTTCGAGCGTCGCCTCAAAGGCGTGATCGACGAAGTCAAAGCCTCGCCGAAACCGATCATCCTGTTCATCGACGAAGCCCACACGCTGATCGGCGCGGGCGGCAATGCCGGTGGTTCCGATGCGGCCAACCTGCTCAAACCAGCCCTGGCGCGTGGCGAGTTGCGCACCATCGCCGCTACCACGTGGGCGGAGTACAAGAAGTACTTCGAAAAAGACCCGGCCCTGGCCCGTCGTTTCCAACCGGTGCAACTGCACGAGCCGACCGTCAGCGAGGCGGTGACCATCCTGCGTGGCCTGGCTCAGGTCTACGAGAAGAGCCACGGCATCTACCTGCGCGACGACGCGGTGGTTGCGGCAGCCGAGTTGTCTGCGCGTTACCTCGCTGGCCGTCAGCTGCCGGACAAAGCCGTCGACGTGCTCGACACCGCGTGCGCCCGCGTGCGCATCAGCCTCGCCGCCGCGCCGGAAAGCCTTGAACGCCTGCGTGGTGAACTGGCGGAAGGTGGCCGTCAGCGTCAGGCCCTGCGCCGTGATGCCGAGGCCGGTCTGCTGATCGATCACGAAGCGCTGGACGCTTTGGAAGATCGCCTGGCCGAAGCCGAAGATGAAAGGGTCGCCCTCGAAACCCTTTGGACCGAGCAGAAAGAACTGGCAGAGCGCCTGCTGGACCTGCGTCAGCAACTGGCCAAGGCCCGCGAAGCTGCCGCCGTCGAGCCCACTGTCACGGTTGAGGAAGACGCCGAAGGCACCGTTATCGAAACCCTTGAAGTCCCAGTCGACGAAGCCCAAACCGTCGAAGCGCTGGAAGCCGCGCTCAACGAAACGCACAAAACCCTGACTGAACTGCAAGTCAAAGAACGTCTGGTGAGTTTTGAAGTCTGCCCGCGCTTGGTGGCTGAGGTGATCAGCGCCTGGACCGGCGTGCCGTTGGCGCAACTGGCCCGCGAGCACAACGCCAAGGTCGCGAGCTTCGCCACCGACTTGCGCACGCGCATTCGTGGTCAGGAACAAGCCGTTCACGCACTGGACCGCTCGATGCGCGCCACCGCTGCCGGCCTGAACAAACCCGATGCACCGGTCGGCGTGTTCCTGCTGGTCGGCCCGAGCGGCGTCGGCAAAACCGAAACTGCACTGGCCCTGGCGGACTTGCTGTACGGCGGTGATCGTTTCATCACCACCATCAACATGTCCGAGTTCCAGGAGAAGCACACCGTCTCGCGCCTGATCGGCGCGCCGCCGGGCTACGTCGGTTATGGCGAGGGTGGCATGCTCACCGAAGCCGTGCGCCAGAAACCGTACTCGGTGGTGCTGCTCGATGAAGTCGAGAAAGCCGACCCAGACGTGCTCAACCTGTTCTACCAAATCTTCGACAAAGGCGTGGCCAACGACGGCGAAGGGCGCGAGATCGATTTCCGCAACACGCTGATCCTGATGACTTCGAACCTGGGCAGCGACCGCATCGCCGAGCTCTGTGAAAACGGTGCGCGACCGTCGGCCGAAGTACTCGAAGAAACCATTCGCCCGGTCCTCAGCAAACACTTCAAACCGGCGCTGCTGGCGCGCATGCGTGTGGTGCCTTACTACCCGGTGGGTGGCCCGGTGCTGCGCGAGCTGATCGAAATCAAACTCGGCCGTTTGGGCGAACGCCTGAACCGTCGTCAGCTGGATTTCACGTACTCCCAGGACCTCGTCGATCACTTGGCCGAACGCTGCACCCAAAGCGACAGCGGCGCACGCCTGATCGACCATTTGCTGGACCTGCACGTGCTGCCGCTGGTAGCCGACCGCTTGCTCGATGCGATGGCCACGGGCGAAAGCCTCAAGCGTGTCCACGCGACGCTCGACGGCAACGCCAGCGTGACGTGCGAGTTCGCCTGAGGTGGGTGTGATGTTCACTCAAGTGCCGCAACCGCTGGTCTATGCCGAAGCCTTGCTGGCGCAGTTCGCCAGCCTGTCGCGGGCGGCGGACGGTGCTGCGCTGCTGGGTGACTTCGTGCGCGGCTTGGCCGAGCTCAGCGGTTGCGAGTTGACTCAGCTGTACCTGCTGGACGCGACTCACACGTGCCTGGGGATGAACGCCGAATGCCTGAACGGCATCCTGCAACCCCGGGAATCGGCGAGCCTGCCGGCGGATTACAACGGTGAGCAACTGCTGCAATTCGCCCTGTGCCAGAACCGCGTGGTGTGTCTCAGCGAGCTGAGCGGCAGCCTGCACGAAACCAGTTTCCTGCCGCCTCAGGCCATGCCTTGGCAGTCGCTGTTGTGCGTGCCGCTGGTCAATCAGCAGAAAGCCGTCGAAGGCTTGCTGCTGTGCGCCAGTCGCCGACACATCGACCTGCAAGGCTTTGCCGATTCCCTCGGGCAACTCGGTTCGTTCGTGCTTGGCCAACTGCATTTGCTGCAACGTTTGCGTCAGCCGACCGGTGATACACGGCTGCCGGCGAAAATCAGCGTCCCGAGCGCCAGCGGTTACGGTTTGATCGGCAAGAGTTCGGCCATGCGCCAGACCTATTCGCTGATCAGCAAAGTCCTGCACAGCCCGTATACCGTGCTGCTGCGCGGCGAAACCGGCACCGGCAAGGAAGTGGTGGCGCGGGCGATTCACGATTGCGGCCCGCGCCGTTCCCAGGCGTTCATCGTGCAGAACTGCGCGGCGTTCCCCGAGAACCTGTTGGAAAGCGAACTGTTCGGCTACCGCAAAGGTGCCTTCACCGGTGCAGATCGCGACCGTGCCGGGCTGTTCGACGCGGCCAACGGCGGCACCTTGCTGCTCGATGAAATCGGCGACATGCCGTTGTCCCTGCAAGCCAAGCTGTTGCGGGTGTTGCAGGAAGGCGAGATTCGTCCGCTGGGTTCCAACGACACCCACAAGATCGACGTGCGCATCATCGCCGCGACTCACCGGGATTTGTCGGTGTTGGTCAGCGAAGGAAAATTCCGCGAGGACTTGTACTACCGCCTCGCGCAATTCCCGATCGAGTTACCGGCGCTGCGTCAGCGCGAAGGCGACATCCTCGACCTGGCCCGGCACTTCGCCGACAAGGCGTGCTCGTTCTTGCAGCGCGATGCGGTGTGCTGGTCCGATGCGGCGCTGGATCACCTGTCCGGTTACGCCTTCCCCGGCAACGTGCGTGAACTCAAAGGCCTGGTCGAACGCGCGGTGCTGCTGTGCGAGGGAGGCGAGTTACTGGCCGAGCATTTCTCCCTGCGCATGGAAGCCATGCCGGAAGACAGCAGCGGTCTGAACCTGCGCGAACGCCTGGAGCAAGTCGAACGCAGTCTGTTGCTCGATTGCCTGCGCAAAAACGACGGCAACCAGACCCTCGCCGCCCGCGAGCTCGGGCTGCCACGCCGCACGCTGCTGTACCGCCTCGGGCGCCTGAATATCAACCTCGGTGACTTCGATGGATAGGCAAACGACCGTCGACTTCACCTCATCCGCTTCTAACAGCGCCGCCCAAACGGGTCGGCGCTTTGTACTTTGTCTACCCCTGGAGACCCTCTGATGCCTGTTCGTCACTGGCAAGCCGTCCTGCTGACCCTCGTCGTTCTATGCGGCCTCGGCGGCTGTAGCGGCAATTACAAATACAACGACAACACCTATCGCCCATTGGGTGATCCGCAGGCGGTCAATCGCGGCAAGTGACCGCAAGGAGTATCACCATGGAACTGGTTTTCGAAATGCTCAACACCAAGCAGTTCGTGCCCACGGATTTGTGCCAGAAGACCTTCAAACAGGCCGGTGGCGTGATCGGTCGGGGCGAGGATTGCGACTGGATCATCCCGGACCGCAAGCGTCACCTGTCCAACCACCACGCGTTGATCAGCTACCGCGAAGGTACGTTTTTCCTGACCGATACCAGCAGCAACGGTATCCAGGACAGCGAAAGCGGCGCGCGCCTGCGCAAGGGCGAAGCGATGCGCATCGAGCACGGCAGTGTCTACGTGCTGGGTGACTTCGAGATCCGTGCGCGGCTGGTGCGCGACCCGGCAACCTTCGACGTCGAAGTCGGCCGTCCGCAAGCGGCAGGCAGCATCATTCCTGATGACGCGTTTCTCGATCTCGACCCGCTCAATGCCCTCGATCAGCAAGAACGCGTGTATTCGGAAATCGACGAACTGATCTCGCCGAGCACGACCCTCTCAGACACTCGTCAGCGCGCCGACTATGCGCGCATCGACATGGAAAGCCTGATGGTGCCGGAGCTGATCAACGCCCCGGCAGAGCCAGCACCCGCGCCACCGCCCAAAGCGGTCGAGCGTCAGAGTGAAGGTTTCTGGGAGCACTTCGGTGCGGCGCTGGGCGTGGACCTCAAAGGCCTCGACCACGATGCCCGCGAAGCCCTGGCGCTGAACGCTGCACGCTTGCTCAAGCAAAGCGTCGGCGGATTGCAGCAGAGCCTGCGCACCCGCAGCGAACTGAAAAACGAACTGCGTCTGGCCCAGACCGCCGTGCAAGGGACCCAAAAGAACCCGCTCAAATTTGCCGTCGATGCCGGCGAAGCGTTGGGCATTTTGTTGCAGCCGAACAAGCCGGGCCAATTGCCGGCCGAGCAGGCGATCTCCCGCGCTTTCCGCGATTTGCAGGCGCATCAGGTGGCCTTGCTGACCGCCAGTCGCGCCGCCGTTCGCGGCACGCTTGAGCACTTTTCGCCACAGCAATTGACCCTGCGTTTCGAGCGCGACAACAAGCCGTTGCTCGCCACGTCCGGCAGTCGCTGGAGAGCTTACGGTCGTTATCACCAGGCCCTGCGTCAGGACGATGACTGGAGCGAGCGCCTGCTGGCCCGCGACTTCGCTCAGGCCTACGAAGAACAGATCCGCCTGATTTCCACCCTTCACACCGACCACCAAGGATGATGCGCATGTCTCGCTGCTCGACCGCTTTTTTCAAGACGCTGACGGCGTTCGCGGCCCTGGTGCTGCTGGCCGGCTGCTCGTCGCTGTCGCCGTATTCCCATGTCACCAAGCTCAACCTGAAACTGACCGCCAGCGATCAGTTGAACCCGGACCTCAACGGGCGTCCCTCGCCGATCGTTGTGCGTCTGTTCGAGCTCAAGCATCCGGTGACGTTCGAGAACGCTGACTTCTTCAGCCTGTACGAGCGCGCCAAGGAATCCCTGGCCCCGGACCTGGTGGCCAGCGAAGAAATTGAACTGCGCCCAGGTGAAACCGTGGAGATGAAACTCAGCGTGGAGGAGGGCAGTCGCTACGTCGGCATCCTCGCCGCCTATCGCGATCTGCCGGAAACCAAATGGCGCTACACGGTGCAAGTCACCCCGGTGGAAGTCACCAACGCTGATCTGACCCTCGACCAGGCCGGTATTCGCAATAGCAACGAAACGCTCGCCAAGGCGGATGACTGATCATGAATTCCCATAAAGTGATTTGGCAGGAAGGCATGCTGCTGCGCCCGCAGCACTTCCAGCACAACGATCGCTACTACGACCACCAGATGAAGACCCGCACGCAGTTGCTGGGCAGCTACACCTGGGGCTTCCTGAACCTGGACATCGACTTGCAGTTCCTCAACATGGGCAAACTGGTGATCAGCCAGGCCTCGGGGATTCTGCCGGACGGCAGCCTGTTCGAACTCGGCGGCAACACCGAGCCGCTGGCCCTCGACGTGCCGCCGAACACCGGTCATACGCCGATCTACCTGGCGCTGCCACTGGTCACCGGTAACCACATCGAGTCGCGTCGTCCGGAGCAATCCGACGTGCTGGCGCGCTATACCGCGTACGAAGCGGAAGTGGCCGACTCCAACGCCGGCGACGACTCCGCCAGCCAGGTCAGCTGTGGTCGCCCGGACTTCAAACTGTTGCTCGGCGAGCAGCAGAGCGACCAGGCCTACGTGAAACTGAAGATCTGCGAAGTGCTCGACACCACGCCCGACGGCGTGATCAGCCTCGACCCGGACTTCGTGCCTACCTACATTCAGGCGCATTCGTCCAGCTACCTGCTGTCGTGCTTGAAAGAAGTGATCAGCATGCTCGGCCACCGGGGCGACACCATCGCCGAGCGCATCCGCTCGAACGGCAAAGTCGGTGGCGCGGAAGTCGGCGACTTCATGATGCTGCAACTGATCAACCGCACCGAACTGCTGCTGCGCCACTACCTCGGCCTGGAGCAGGTTCACCCGGAAGAGTTGTACCGCACGCTGCTGACCATGCTCGGCGACTTGGCTACGTTTTCCAGCGACAGCAAACGCCCGCGTCTGGACAGCCGTTATCAGCACAGCGACCAGGGTGCGAGTTTCCGCAAACTGATGGAAGCGATTCGTCAGGTGCTGTCGATGGTGCTCGAACAGCACGCCATCGAACTGGTCCTGCAAGCGCGCCAGTACGGGATCATCGTCTCGCCGTTGCACGACCACAAACTGCTGGGCTCGGCCTCGTTCGTGCTCGCCGCCAGTGCCAACTGCGACTCCGAAGAACTGCGCCATCGCTTGCCGGCGCACCTCAAGGTCGGCCCGGTGGAGCGCATTCGCCAACTGGTCAACCTGCATCTGCCGGGCATCAAGGTCAAACCGTTGCCGGTGGCCCCGCGGCAGATCGCGTTCCACTCCAACAAAACCTATTTCATTCTCGAACTCAGTTCCGAAGACCTGGCACAACTTGAGCGCTCCGGCGGCTTCGCGTTCCACGTGTCCGGCGAATTTGCCGAGCTTGAACTGAAATTCTGGGCCATCAGGAACTGACTGACATGATCAAGGACATGGAACACAACCAGGACGATAAAACCGTCCTGCTCGACCGTCAGGGCCACGGCCCTGCTTCGAGCCCGCTGACCGATTTCGCCGCACCGCCGCGTTTTGAACAGCTCGAAGAACGGATGATTTATGCCGCGCGCCTGCGCCCGGCCGAAGCCTTCAACATCAGCCTCAATTCGCTGGTCGCCGCCGCCTCCGACTTGTTGTCGGAAGTGGTGCGACTCAAGCACAGCGGCACCCGCGAAGACATGTACGCGCTCAATGAGCGACTGACCGCCGGGCTGAAACTGTTTGAAGTGCGTGCCCTGCACAACGGCGCCGAAAGCAGCCAGGTGATGGCTGCGCGTTACGTGCTCTGCACCGTGGTCGACGAAGCCGTCGTGACCACTCCGTGGGGCAACGAAAGCGAGTGGTCGCAGATGAGCCTGCTCAGCAGCTTCCACAACGAAACTTTCGGCGGCGAGAAGTTTTTCCAGCTGCTGGATCGCCTGTCGAAAAACCCGGTCAAGCACCTGCCGATGCTGGAGCTGATGTACCTGTGCCTGTCGCTGGGCTTCGAAGGCAAGTACCGCGTGCAAGCCCGCGGCATGCTCGAGCTCGAAGGCATCCGCGACGCCTTGTATCGCCAGATTCGCCAACTGCGCGGCGACGTACCTCGCGAACTGTCGCCCCATTGGGAAGGCTTGAACGATCAGCGCCGCAGCCTGGTGCGCATCGTGCCGGCGTGGATGGTGGTGCTGTTCACCGTGGTGTGCCTGGTGGTGATGTATTCGGGCTTCGCCTGGGTATTGGGCGAGCAACGCGAAACCGTTCTGCAACCTTATCAGCAGCTAGATCCGGCCGCGGTCCAGCCGCAGTCGCAGCCGTAAACAGGGACGTGTGATGAAAAAGTTTTTCAAGAAAGTCGGCGCATTCTTGCGTCAGACCTGGGTCTGGACCTTGCTGCTGGTGCTGTTCGTCGCGCTGCTGGTGTGGTTCGTCGGGCCGCTGCTGGCAGTCGATGACTACAAATTCTGGGAAGGTTCGACCTCCCGCCTGCTGACCATCAGTGTGCTGTTCCTGATCTGGGGTCTGACCATGGTCTTCGTCAGCTGGCGCGCTGGCGTACGCAAGAAAGCCATCGAAGAAACCGAAGATGGCCAGGACCGTATCCGCCGTGAAGAGTTGATCGACGAAGAGCAGAAAGAGCTTCGCGTACGCTTCAAGGACGCGTTGAAAACCCTGAAGACCTCGAGCCTCTATCGCGGTCGCAGCGAGCGCTGGCGCAGCGATTTGCCCTGGTACTTGCTGATCGGTCCACAGGGCAGCGGCAAGACCAGTTTGCTGGACTTCTCGGGCCTTGAGTTTCCGATCAACAAACTCGACCGCAAACTGACCCGCGACACCCTCGGCACCCGTCATTGCGACTGGTACTTCGCCGACCACGGTGTGCTGATCGACACCGCTGGCCGTTACTTGGCCCAGGGTGAAGACGGCGTCGATGGCAGCGCCTGGAACACCTTGCTCGACCTGCTGCGCAAGCGTCGCCGCAACCGTCCGTTGAACGGCGTGCTGGTGACCATTCCGGTGGAAACACTGGTGGGCGGCAGCGAGCAAGAGCTCGACACCCTGGCCCGCCAGGTGCGTGCGCGTCTGCAAGACGTGCATCAGAAACTGCACGTCGATGTGCCGATTTATCTGGTCCTCAGCAAGGCCGACAAGCTGCTCGGTTTCGACGAGTTCTTCGATCAGCTGACCCGCGAAGAAAGCGATCAGGTGCTCGGCACCAGCTTCCGCAAAGAGCAGAGCGGCACCGACGTCGCCGTCCTGCGCGCCGAGTTCGAAGAGCTGCTGCGTCGCCTGAACAGCCAAGTGATCATGCGCATGCACCAGGAGCGCGACACCCAGCGCCGTGGTCGCATTCTCGACTTCCCGCATCAACTGGGGCAGATCGGCGAACGCCTGTGCCTGTTCGTCGACATGGCGTTCACCGGCAACCGTTACCAGCGTGTCAGCCAGTTGCGCGGTTTCTACCTGACCAGCGCGCCGCACCTGACTCAAGAGATGGACCAGACCACCGCCGGCATCGGCGCCAATCTGGGTATGAACGCTGGCGTGCTGCCGACTTTGCGCAGCGGCCGTTCGCGCTTCATTCACCACTTGCTCAGCCGGGTGATTTTTCCCGAGGCCGATCTGGCCGGTCTGGACAAACGCGAACGCAGCCGCATTCATTGGGGCCAACGTGCCCTGTACGTGGGCGCTTTGGCGGCACTGGCGCTGTTCGGCATGCTGTGGGCGGGCGGATTTTCGGCCAACTACGAGCGTCTGGAAAACCTGCGTAACCTGGCCCAAAACTGGACTCAACAGCGCTCGGCCCTGACCGCGCGTGATGATTCCATGGCGGTGCTCAAGACCCTCGACACCAGCTACGCGGCGACTCAGGTCTTCCCGAAAAAAGGTGACGTGTCGTACCACGAACGTGGCGGCCTGTACCAAGGCGAAGAGGTCAATCCGGTGGTCAAGGAGGCCTACGAGCGTGAGCTTGAAGCGCAACTGCTGCCGAAGGTTGCGACGCTGCTGGAAGGGCAGATCCGCGCCAACATGAAGGACCGCGAACGCCTGCTCAACAGCCTGCGTGCGTACCTGATGTTGAACATGAAAGACCGTCGCGACGGCCCGTGGCTCAAGGATTGGGTTGCCACCGAATGGTCCCAGCGTTACGCCGGCAACACCGCCGTGCAGAACGGTTTGAACACGCACTTCGAGCGTTTGCTGAAGCAGCCGTTTATCTACCCGCTGAACGATCAACTGGTGGCCCAGGCGCGTCAGGTGTTGCGCAGCGAGTCGCTGGCCAACGTGGTTTACCGGATGCTGCGCGAGCAGGCTCGGAACCTGCCGGAATACCGTTTGAGCCAACACATGGGGCCGCAGGCTTCACTGTTTGTCGGCACCGAATACGTGATCCCGGGTTTCTACACCCAACAGGGTTATCAGCAGTACTTCTCGGTTCAGGGCTCTGCGCTGGTCACCGATATCCTGCGTGACAACTGGGTGCTGGGCGAAGGCTCGGGCATCAGCGGCATGGACTTGCGTCGCCTGATGGTCGAACTGGAGCAACTGTACTTCCGCGACTACGCCAACTTCTGGAGCGAAGCGGTCGGCCAGGTTGCCTTGCCACCGATCAACGACGCCGGTGAAGGCGCCGAGCAATTGGCAGGCCTGACGTCCGCTAATTCGCCTGTGCTGCAACTGCTGGTGGAAGTGCGCGAAAACACCCGTTTCCCGGTGATCGCGGACACCGCGGATGAAGCTGCCGAGGCGGCTGAAAAACTGGGCGAGAAGGGCGGCAAGCTCGGCAAACTGGCCGCTGCTGCAGCGGACAAGGCGTCGGACATGGCCAAGAACCTGCCAGACACCGCGAAGAAATCCCTGCAACGTCGCTTCGAACCGCTGCACCGTTTGTTGGATGACAACAACGGCCCGGCCGCTGATTTGACCCCGGCCCTGCAAGCGCTCAACGACCTGCAACTGCAACTGGCGAGCCTCGCTCGTGCCAGCGCGCCGGAACAGGCTGCGTTCGAAATGGCCAAGACCCGCATGAGCGGCCAGCGTGATGCGCTGAGCAACTTGCGCAATGCCTCAAACCGTCTGCCGCGTCCGGTCAGCGTGTGGTTCAACGTGCTGGCTGAAGACACCTGGCGTCTGGTGCTGAACGATTCCTACCAGTACCTGAACCAGCGTTATCAGAGCGAGCTGTACAGCTTCTATGGCAAGGCGATCAACAAGCGTTACCCGTTCAGCGCCCACAGCACCAGCGACGTTGCGATCAGCGACTTCCGCGAGTTCTTCAAGGCGCAGGGCATCAACGATCGCTTCTTTGAAACCTACATGCGTCCGTTCGTGAGTGGCGATCCAGGCAACTACCGTCTGCGCAGCATCGACGGTCACAGCATGCCGATCTCCAAGGTCTACCTCGACCAGATGGCTGCGGCCCAAGTGATTCGCCAGAGCTTCTTCTCGATCAATCCGGCCGAACCGCAAGTGCAGTTCAAACTGGAGCCGTACACCCTCGACCCGGCCGTCAGCCGTTCCGAGTTCAAGTTTGGCGACAAGACCATCGAATACCGCCACGGCCCGATCGTGCCGGTGTCGTTCAAATGGCCGACCGATGCTGAAGACGGTCGCACCAGCCTGGTCCTCGACAAAATGGCCGGCCGCCCGATCGGTATCGAAAAGAACACCGGCCCATGGTCGCTGTTCCGTCTGTTCGACCTGATGCAGACCGAGTACCTGAGCGGTCGTGATGTGTTGGTGCTCAAAGCTGATGTAGGCGGCCTGCGCGCCAACTACTTGCTGTCGAGCCAGCGCACACCGAACCCGTTCGACATGGGCGTGCTGCGTACCTTCCGTATGCCGGTGCAGCTCTGATGCTGGTTGCCAGTCCCTGGCGCAGCGCTGCGCGTACCGATCCGGGCAAGGTTCGGGCGCGCAACGAAGATGCTTTCCTGGACTGCCCACAGCAGGGGCTGTGGGTGGTCGCGGACGGCATGGGCGGTCATCAGGGTGGCGACATCGCCAGCCAGTTGATCGTCGCCAGCCTGGCGGAATTGCCGGTGCAGGACGACTTCGACGAACGACTCAAAGGCATACGCCAGTGCCTGCACTGGCTCAACCGTCGCTTGGGTCAGGAGTTGACCGTCACGGCCGGCCGTCACGACAGCATCATGGGCAGCACCGTGGTGGCGCTGCTAGTGGAAGGTAATCGCGCGGCCTGCATCTGGGCCGGCGACAGCCGTTGCTACCTGTGGCGTGGCCAGCGTTTGTATCAGCTGTCCAAGGACCATTCGCTGCAACAGCAACTCATCGACGAGCAACAGATGAGCATCGAGGACGCCCGTGCGCATCCTTCGGCCCATGCCCTGACCCGTGCGGTTGGGGCAGCCGATGTGCTGACGCTGGACGTGCTCGAACTCGAGGTCTACCCCGGCGATGCGTTTCTGTTGTGCAGCGACGGTTTGTACCAAGGGCTCAGCAGCGATGCCTTGGGCAACGCCCTGAGCCTGACCGCGCCGCACGTTGCGCTGGAGCGTCTGTTCGACGGCGCTCTGCGTGGCTCGGCCCGGGACAACCTGACTGCTGTGGTGATCCGAAAATGACTCAACTCATGCCGCCGCTCGATGACCTGCTGGTGACTGACGAGGAAGCCAATAACCTGACTTACTTTGCGTTTGCCAAGCCTCTAAACGGAAAGCCGCATAAAGCAGAGCCTGCGCTGGCACAGACCAAGGCCAGCATCGGCGAAATGCCGGACGTACTCGCAGGCCGTTACCGCATCGAGCGCCTGCTCGGTGCTGGCGGCATGGGCGCGGTTTACCGCGCACGGGATCTGCTGAGTGAGCAGTTCGGCGATCCCGACCCTTACATCGCGCTGAAAATCCTCAGCGAAGAATTTGCCGAATCGCCGGACGCCAGTGCCTTGCTCTACAGCGAGTTCGCCCTGACCCGACGACTGCGCCACGACAACGTGCTGCGTTTGCACAGCTTTGAAGTGGACACCGATTGCCAGCGCGCCTTCATCACCATGGAACTCATGCGTGGGCTGACCCTGGACAAATTACTCTGCGAGCGGCCGCTGGGCCTGCCGTGGAAAGAACTGCGCGACATCGCGCTGCCGCTGCTCGACGCGCTGGCCTTCGCCCACGCTCGCGGCGTGCTGCACGGTGACATGAAGCCGAGCAACGTCATGCTCAGCGAAGAAGGCGTGCGCCTGTTCGACTTCGGTCTGGGCCAGGCCGAGGAGGGCATCTTGCCCGGCCTGCCACACCTGAGCCGCAACCGCTTCAACGCCTGGACCCCCGGCTACGCCGCCCCCGAACTGCTCGAAGGCCAGCCGCTGTCGGCCAGTGCCGATGTCTATGGCGTGGCCTGCGTGTTGTACGAATTGGCGGGCGGCAAGCACCCGTTCCGCCGTTTGCCCTCGACCGAAGCCCGCGACGGCCACCTCGAACGCGAGTTGCACGCACCCAGGAATCTACCGAAACACTGCTGGCCAGCCCTGCGAACGGCGCTGGCATTCAATGCGGCAGATCGAACGATCACTGCCGCCCAACTGCGTGACGCTATGGGCGCCACATCGTCTTGGCTGCAACGCCTGCGACGTCGGGCGTAACGGATGACTACCGAACAGGGATCAAGCAATGTTCAACTCAGCTAATGAAACCCACTTCAGCCTAATGGTTGAAGACTACGTCGGCGACCTGCAAGTGCTGTCGTTCACCGGCACCGAAGGCATCAGCCAGCCGTATCGCTTCGACCTGGAACTGGTCAGTGAAAACCCCGATCTGGACCTGGAAAAACTCCTGCACAAGCAGGCATTCCTCGCGTTCGATCCGCAAGGCTCTGGCATCCACGGTCAGATCTACCGCGTCGCCCAAGGCGATGCCGGCAAACGCCTGACCCGCTACAAAATCTCCCTGGTGCCGCAATTGCAGTACCTGCACCACCGCACCAACCAGCGCATCTATCAGCAGATGTCCGCGCCGAAAATCATTGCGCTGATCCTCGATGAACACGGCATCAAGGGCAACGCCTACAACTTCCAGCTCAGCCAGCCCTGCCCGGATCGCGACTACTGCGTGCAGTACGACGAAACCGACCTGCATTTCGTCCAACGCCTGTGCGAAGAGGAAGGCATTCACTACCACTTCCAGCACAGTTCCAAAGGTCATCTTTTGGTATTCGGCGATGATCAGACAGTGTTTCCAAAACTCGGGCAGCCCACCGCCTACGTCCAAGGCAGCGGCATGGTCGCCGACGAACCGGTGATCAAAGGCTTCAAACTGCGCCTGGAAACCCGCACCGGCCGCATCACCCGCCGCGACTACGACTTCGAAAAACCACGCCTGCAACTCGAGGCCGGCTATAAACCCGACGGCAAACCCGACGGCGAAAGCACCGAGCCAGACCTCGAAGACTACGACTACCCCGGCCGCTTCCTCGACCGCGCGCGCGGCAAATTCCTCAGCCAACGCGCCCTCGAACGGCACCGCGCCGACTACCAGCAAGCCGAAGGCCATGGCGACCAGACCACCCTCGTCAGCGGCCACTTCGTGGAAATGTCCGACCACCCGCGCACCGAGTGGAACGACCTCTGGCTGCTCACCGAAGTCGTCCACGAAGGCAAACAGCCGCAAGTGCTCGAAGAGTCCGTGACCAGCGACACCACCGACAATAAAGACGACTTCCACCAGGGCTATCGCAACCGCTTCCTCGCCACCCCGTGGAACGTGTTCTACCGCCCCGCGCTGGAGCATCCGAAACCCCGCGTCCTCGGCAGCCAGACCGCCATGGTCACCGGGCCTAAAGGCGAAGAGATTCACTGCGATCAGTACGGCCGCATCAAAGTGCAATTCCACTGGGATCGCGAAGGTTTGGCTGATGACAAAACCAGCTGTTGGATGCGCGTCTCTTCGAGTTGGGCCGGCGATCGTTATGGCGCCATCGCCATCCCGCGCATCGGCATGGAAGTGCTCGTCACCTTCCTCGAAGGCGACCCCGATCAGCCGCTGGTGACCGGGTGCCTGTACCACAAGGAAAACCTCGTTCCCTACGACCTGCCGGCAAACAAGACTCGCACTGTCTTCAAAACCCTTAGCTCACCGGGGGGCGGTGGGTACAACGAACTGCGGATTGAGGACAAGAAAGGGGCGGAGCAGATTTACATCCATGCCCAGCGGGATTGGGATGAAAACATTGAGCATGATCAGAAGATTCGCGTGGGCAATGAGCGGCATGACACGGTGGAGAAGAACTCTTACACCGAGCTGAAGGCGGAAGAGCATCGGACCACGATTGCGGATCGCAAGACTGAAGCGCGGATGGACGATCACCTGACGATTGGGCAGAACCAGCATGTGAAGCTTGGGACTGCGCAGCTGACTAGCGTTGGGAAAGAGATTCATCTGAAGGCTGGGGACAAGATTGTGATTGAGGCTGGGATGGAGCTCACCGTTAAGGCGGGTGGGAGCTTTATCAAACTCGACGCCGGCGGGATTACAGTGGTTGGTCCGGTGGTGAAGATTAATGCCGGTGGGGCGGCGGGAAGTGGGGCCGGGATTGGTATTGTGGCACCAGGCTTGCCATTGATTGCGGATCAGGCTCGGGCGGGGAATACGCTTAAATCCGGTGCGGCAAACAGTGAAAAATTCGATGAGCAAATTCGCTTTGTGACGGGGACCGGTAAACCAATCAAGTCTGTAAAAGCCGCGATTATTGTGCCGTCCTCGGTAGCACCAAAAATTTCCAGAAGTAATGCAGACGGTCTCCATCCGCGCATCGAAACGGAAATTGCCGAGACGGCAGAAGTCCACCTGATGTGGGACGAACTGATTGTGCCGCCAGGTTCTGATGATTACGAAGCGAGTAGAAATAAATGAGCGCACCCGTAGCCACTTTTAAAACCAACACTCAGAGTTGCTCAATTCAAGAGATCCCGTTCAAGTGCGACAAGCTGTGGACAATGGGGCAGCAAGAAGCGATTAGCCGTTTAAGTGTTCCTGAAAAGAGTTTATTTTCTAAGTCGACAAAAATGGTCCTTGTTTCGGACTTTGGTGCTAGAGCTGCGCGGATTGCTGCTGCTTATGCTGAGTTTTATCTGGAGCGCGGTGAGGATGGCAACCCAGATTTAAAAGGTCGTTTTTATTGGATGGGTTTGGCAGCTTTTGCCAGTAAACAAGTTAAATGTGGTTTGGACTTTATTCCGGCAGAACCTTATCTGACAATTGGAGTGCCGCCAATTGGCCAGCCACCATTGCGAATTGGCAAGAAAGGATTAGGGAAAGGCAATTTCTGGTTGTTTCAGGATATCTTTGTTTGGCATTGGTTCTATAAAAAGTATCCAGATCAGTTTGAGGGGTGTGCGCCCGTTCGCAATGCGAAAAGCTGTGACGCACAAGTGCAGATGAACATAGACAGTTTACCTTGGGCGGAGGAGGCTCTACCTGTATTAAAAAATCTTTCTTTAACGCCTGATGTAAAAAAGGGATTTGACCGTATTCGTGAATCTGAATCCATAACTAGTGGCTCAGCTAGAAGGGCTGTGCAACTAAAATCTTTGCTTGCTATTGCGGATCATGAGCAGCGCAAAATACTTCAACCACTAATCTATAACGACTATTTTTTTCAGACGACGTTGAAGGTCCAGGCCGCGTTTGAATGGGCTCCTTTTGTGCCTGTCCGCGCTGCCGCTTTTAGTACGGCTTGTGATGTTGAAGACCCGGAGCTGCGAGTGCAGATGAAAGATGGCAACTTATACAATGAACGCGAGCGAATGGTATTTATTGCTGCTATTGCGGCCCAGTATCACGAGTTGATGGATAAAAAACTAACTTATATGGAAGGCGAGATTGAAACAATCGCCAGCTGGAAAGATCAAAAATGAAGATAATTATTGTTTTATTCTTTTTTCTGCTTAGCGCATGCGGCGATGCAAAAGATACCAGGAGTAATAATATGGCCGGCACGACTGCTGTAATAGGAATTCAATTGTCAGAAGCGATGACAAAAGTATTGTCCGAGAGCCCTGTGGGGTTTCGCAAAGAGTGCCTGTCGCAAGTCAATATGTGCTGGTATAAAATTAGTAAGTCGGCTGCAGATGCGGACCTTCCTGCTGTGCTTGTTAATAAGTCGTTAAAAATTGAACACGTAACAGATGTGAAAATGTCGATTGATGGAGATGTTGGGGGTGATATAGAAAATCTTGAATTGATGATTCGAGGTCTTCCAGACAACAGTCGGCATGAAGAAAATCAGGCGCTTTTATATAGCCTGATAAAAGAAATTAAAGCATCGGGTTGGAAGCATTACTTTGCACCATACGATCCGCGCATCTCAGGCTCGCAAGCGGAGAAAATAGTGAATCCTGGAAATGTATTTGGCGTTTATGTAAAAAGCCATCCATGGCTTGATCCAGACTTCAAGATGAATATGGACCAATGGTTAAAGGTCGACGACTTTTATGATTGGAATTTTTATAGTGATGGCAATTATTTGACCCTGAAGGCGTGGCGTCGTAACTCTGATTCGGATCCGACGGAGCGAGGCACTTATTTGATATCTTTGAAATTCATGACCGAGCGTGAGTATTGGGTGTCTGAGTTTAGTAAGGAGTCTGATAAGGCGCGCTGGACAGAGTTGTTACCTGATCTGCTTTTAAAATATAAAAAACAGCGGGATGAGCTTGAGGCAAAAGCAAGGGATGCAGGAATCGACGTTGATTCAAGTTATAAAGAACCTTCGATAAAAGCACTTAATTAAAGTCTTGCGAGTGGAGTGCGGACTTACCTGTATCGCCGGCGGCATTGATATCGAGTCGGCCTTACAGGCTTTCTATATAAAAGTTAAGGATAAAGTAGCACTCACTATGAAGTATTTTTTTTGGTTCTTCACTTTCCTTCTACTCGGCGCCTGCGGGGACACGGGTAGCGATAACAACGGCACAAGCGTTGTCGCGGCAGTCGACTCTTCCAAAGCACAGACTGCGCTGGTATCCCAGGAGATTCCCAATTTTTCTGATCAGGAACCCATCATGTCTCTACGTGCGGGTGGCGACGATTGGGATTTGGTGAATCTCAGTCTGCGTGCTCCAGTTCTTCCGGGCATCGTAGATCTTGGACAAGTTGATGACCTTTGGATGTCGGTGTTTCCTCCGACTTCGGTGGTCCCGGTTAGGTTTCTCGCTGGCCCAGACTCGCCCGTGACTTACGTGAACGCGGCGATGGTATTTTCAGATAATCCGCTTCCTGCCTATTTCGAAACGGATGCGCGGGGTGAATCGCCCAAGTACTACGTAAAGACAGGTGTCGCTGCGAATGTTTACTTTGTGTGGGATGAGTTGGTCGTTCCGGAGTATCCGCTCCATGAACTCCACATTCCAAGCGGATAGCTGACGGCTGATGCTGTGCTCCCGATTTCCATCAGGAGCCCATCACCATGATGCGTCCCAATGCCAGCGTTGAAAAAGTGTACCTCTACCCAAAGCCTGTCGATTTTCGAAAGTCCATCGACGGCCTGGCTGCATTGGTCGAACTGGACATCAAAGTTGCGGTGTTCGACCCTGTGCTTTTCGTCTTTCTAAATCGCCACCGCAACCGCGTCAAAGTGTTGTACTGGGAGCGCAACGGCTTCTGCCTTTGGCTCAAGCGC